>JAZOTJ010000096.1:0-2073 GCA_045657585.1 Clostridia bacterium
TTCATTGTTTCCCCATTATAGTTTGAAAGACCTGCATAAATAGCCTTTCCGCTTTTTACTGCACTGTCAAGAGCAGACATTGTTTCCTCCAATGGAGTATTGGGGTCCATTCTGTGATGATAAAAAATATCTACATAATCAAGTCCAAGTCTTTTTAAACTCTGGTCAAGACTTGCTAACATATATTTTCTGCTTCCGAAATCGCCATAAGGTCCTTTCCACATTGTATAGCCTGCCTTGGTTGAAATAATCATTTCGTCACGGTAAGCGCCCATTTCCTCTCTTAAAATTTTCCCGAAGTTTTTCTCGGCACTTCCAGGTTTCGGACCATAATTATTAGCAATATCAAAATGAGTTATTCCATTATCAAATGCCGTAAAGCATATTTTTTTCATATTTTCATAACAAGATGTATCGCCAAAATTATGCCACAAACCAAGCGAAACTGCGGGCAGTTTCAATCCGCTTTTTCCGCATCTTTCATAAACAGCATTTTCATATCTTTCTTCATTTGCCACATAGCTCATATCCCTCATCCTCTCAATCCACACAAATATGTTCTTTTATTTCCTCAAATTTTTTCTTTCCAATTCCGTCAAGGCGCATCAAATCTTCAATTACTTCAAATTTTCCATTTTTGTTTCTATAATCAATAATTCTCTTTGCCGTCTTTTCTCCTATTCCGTTAAGCATCTGCAATTCATATACATTTGCAGTGTTAATATTAACCATAAGCTCTTCTTCATTTATAACAGGCTCATTCTCAATGGTCGGTGCTTCGACAGCATTTACTTCATTTCTCTCAATAAAAAAGCTTCTGTACTGTTTTTCTCTCTTCTGCACCACCATTCCCGTAACTGCACATATAATTACTATTGCAATAAATAAAATGGTTTTGTACCTTTTGGTTCTCATCATTTCCCTCCGGAATATTTTCGACAAAATTTTCTAAATACTTACATTATATCAGATTTTTTTACTATTTTCCACCATTTTTTTAAAATTTTATTGCAAATATTAAAATGTTTTAGTATAATATTTATATATCACATTTATGGAGGAGATTATGAAGAATAAAATTATTTTATCAATTATTTTATCTGCAAATATATTAGCCAACATAATGACACCTGTTTTTGCACAGCCAACAACCTCGGAAGAACAAGCTTCTCCTGCTCCTCATGCTGAGGCAGCCCTGCTTGTTGATCTGAAATCAGGAAAAGTTTTATATAATAAAAATGAAAACAAGAAGATGTACCCTGCAAGCATAACAAAGATAATGACTGCAATACTTGCTCTTGAAAGCGGAATTGATTTTGGGGAAACTGTTATTGCAACAGAAGAGGCAATCTCACCAATTACCAATAAACACTCACATATGGGAATTTTGGTTGGAGAAGAATTGACGATTGAAAATCTTATTTACGGAATGCTGGTATATTCGGCTAATGATGCGGCAAATGTACTGGCAGTACGTATAGCAGGCTCGCTTGATGCATTTGTTGAAATGATGAATGCAAAGGCAGCTGAACTCGGAGCTATGAACACTCATTTTGCAAATGCTCACGGTTTTCACGATGACAACCACTATACAACTGCTCACGATATATCCCTGATTGCACAATATGCAATGAAAAATGAAACCTTCAGAGAAATTGTCAAAACCGATATGTATACAATGGAAGCAACAAATAAGTATAAAGAAACAAGATACTTATCAAGCACTAACCATTTAATCAGCAGAAGAAGACAGGCAGGATATTATTACAACAAGGCAATCGGAATTAAGACAGGCTATACCGATGAATCGGGATATTGTCTTGCATCTGCAGCTGTAAGTGGAGATACAGAACTTTTATCAGTAGTTCTTAATTGTCATAGTATTTCAGATGACGATATCGGCGGATTTTATTCCTTTGTTGATTCAAAAAGCCTGTTTGAATATGGATTTAAAAATTTTAAATATATAGTAGTTGCACCAAAAGGAACGGTTGTTGCTGATTCCTCAGTTTATGAAGCAAAGAAGAACATACGCGTAACTCTTACGCCAAAAGAGGATATCGGAAACATTCT
>JAZOTJ010000097.1:0-6189 GCA_045657585.1 Clostridia bacterium
CACCTAAATTTTCTTTATTTGCTGTCCCATCAAGAGCGCAAAGTTTTTTATCTATGGCTCTCTGGTCTAAAACATTCATACCAATTATACTGTCTGCAATCTTGTTGTTGACATTATCAACCGCTCTTTTAACTCCCTTTCCCATATATCTTTCCTGCTCACCATCACGAAGCTCAACCGCCTCAAAAACACCCGTTGATGCTCCTGACGGAACTATTGCTCTTCCAACTGAGTCCTCAGTATATACTTCAACCTCAACTGTCGGATTACCTCTTGAATCAAGCACTTCCCTTGCATAAACATCTGTGATTTCAATATATTGTTTCATTTCTTCTCCTCCTTTTTATATAATTTTTCTCATATAGGGAAAATTTATACATAAAAAAGCAGAGGATTAATCCTCTGCTTCTTGTGTTGTTAAGAAATATGCAATTGAATTTGCAGCATTTGTAACATCGCTCATAATTCCCGAAAAGAACTTTGAAACTGTATCATCAAGCTTTTCTCCAAGAATATAGCCTGTGAATTTCATTAAAAGCTGCTTATCATCTACTCCTTTACCGCTTTCTGAACATTCCTTATATTTTTCCAAAACACCATCTACCAAGTCGGAAAACTTGTAGACCTTATACTTATCAACACCGAATATCTCTGCGGCACATTCAATTCCGTCCATAAGCTTTTTTGAATACTTTTGTCTTTGTTTATGATAGTCTGAAATGTTAAAGCTATAAATTTCCCCCTCAACTCTTCCAAACGCCCTTAAGCAATCAACATATCCTGCCCTTATTGTCTTTTCAATATTTGCAGGCGTAAAATCGAGCATTCCGACAATATTTTCACTTGTCTTTATATTAATAATATTAACACCCTTTGGTGCATACCCTTTTTTTACTCCGACTCCGCCGACATCAACCGCAATTATATTTTTAATTCCCTTTGCTATCAGCATATCATAAGGTATGTTATTTGCAAGTCCTCCGTCAATATATTCCTTATCGTCAATTTTTGTTTTTTTTAGTCCCGGCAAAGATGCACTTGCCATTATATAATCAACTAATTTACCCTTTGGAATTTCACTGATAAACAAAGCAAGCTCTTCTCTTTTTGCCAAATCAAAGGTCACAAGTCCGAAATCTATCACTGATTTTCTAAGTTTTTCTTCATCAACAGTATTTTCTATCAGATTTCTAAATGGTTTGGTGTCAAGACCATTATTCTTATACATATCCAATATCAAATTTGACAGATTTCTTATATCCAGCAGATTATCCCCGACATTATCCTTTGATAACTCTAAAATATTCTCTTTATTGATATTAACCCATATTTCCTTTGCAATATCATAATCTCCCTGTGCAAATAAGGCTCCGTTAACAGAGCCGATGGAACAACCTGTCACTGCACAGATATTTACCTTCATATCATCTAAAGCTTTCCAGACTCCAAGGTGATATGCACCCTTTGTTCCACCTCCGCCAAGCGCCAAACCGTAGCTATTCATAAAAAACACCTCCGATTTATCTTATTATTAATATTAAAAATTATACATTTATTGCCAAAGAAAGCGCCTCATCAATATTTTTAGCAAAGCATACATCTCCAACCTCATCATAAAATCCTGATTTTTTCATTACTTGCATAGGTTGTTTATTCACATGAGAAAATATAACCTTTATGTCATTTTCTCTGCATTTTCTATAAACCTCCTCTAATGCATCAAGTGCTGAAACATCAAGAGACGGAATACTTCTCATTCTTAAAATAACAACCTTTATTCCCTCTTTAACCTGAAGTGATGAAATCACATCAGATGTAGCAAAAAACATCGGTCCGTCAAATTCAATCACCTGTGTATTTTGTGGAATGTCCTTTAATCTGTCATTATCCTCAGCATCAACCCAGGTTCTTATTTTTGTGACATCCGACATTCTTTTTATAAACAAAAATGCAGTCACAATCATTCCGAATTCAATTGCTACAACAAGGTCAAATACGACTGTTAAAACAAATGTTAAAACTAAAACTATGATATCACTTTTCGGAGCAGTTTTGCAAATTTTTACAAACTCTTTCCATTCACACATATTATACGCAACCATAAATAATATAGCTGCAATAATAGGCATTGGAATTAATGCCGCATATGGCATTAATATTACCAACACAAGCAAAAGCACAACAGCGTGCACTATTCCTGCAACAGGTGTACGTCCACCATTTTTGACATTTGCCGCAGTTCTTGCAATTGCTCCTGTCGCAGGGATTCCGCCGAATAATCCTGAGAAGATATTTCCTGCACCCTGGGCTATCAACTCTGTGTTTGAATTATGCTTGTCATTTATCATTCCATCTGAAACAACACAAGATAACAATGACTCAATAGCCGCTAAAATTGCAATAGTAAATGCACTGGGAATAAGATTTTTTATTGTTGCAAAATCAACATCGGGCACTGACAGACTTGGTGCAGCACCCGAAATCTGATACAAATCTCCGATGGTGTTAACAGGTATTTCAAATACCTTAACAATTACAACGCCAACTATAACCGCAATTAATGAGCCAGGTATCTTTTTGTTGATTTTAGGCCACACAATAAGAATTAAAAGACCAATCAATCCGACTAAAACTGCAGAAAAATTAATTGTTGATATTGATCCAGAAACCGCCAAGAGCTTTTCCATTGTTTCAACAGCGTGTGTTCCTTCTTTAAAGGTTAACCCCATAAAATCCTTAAGCTGTCCTATTACAATTGTTAATGCAATACCTGATGTGAAGCCTGTTGTAATTGTGTGGGGTATGTACCTTATTAAAGAGCCAAATTTTAATATGCCCATTATAATAAGCATTAATCCTGCCATTATTGTTGCAATCACAAGTCCCTCTGTTCCAAACTGTGCAACAATTCCTGCAACAATTGTTGCAAATGCCGCTGTTGGACCTGATATGTTTACACTACTTCCACCCAAGAAAGAAATAACAAACCCTGCAACAATAGCAGTATAAAGTCCTTTTTCAGGGGCTACTCCTGATGCTATTGCAAGAGCAATCGAAAGAGGCAGAGCAATTATCGCAACGATAATCCCTGCAACTAAATCAGAAGAAAACTTCTTCAGATTATAATTTTTTAAGCTTTTAAATAATTTTGGTTCAAATACTTTCATAACACTACTTCCTTTTAAATTTTATCCTGATGTTTTGGCTTTGTTCTCCATTTTCCTGAGAAAAAGAAACACATACCGATTATAATAGGCACAAAGCCCGCAATTGAATCTCCATACCAGAAGCCTAAACATTCTAATCCGAATGTAAAGCCTAACAATGCCGCTATTCCAATTCTTGAAATAATTCCGTCTATAAGTGCAACTGCAAGATTCAGTTTTGTGTTTCCTGAGCCATTTATAATTGAAAAACTTACGCATCTTGTTGCAGAACCAAAGAGATTAAGAATTATCGGAATGATAAGAATACTTGCAATTTTTAACACATCCTCATCACTTGTGAAAGCTTTAAATACCTGTTCTGGGAAAGCTATCATAATAACCGAGAAGAATATTGCAATTATAAGTCCGCAAACTGCAACAGTTTTTAATATGAGAGGTATTCTTTCATCTTTTTTAGCACCTAAATTCTGTCCTACCATAGCACTACCTGCAGTTGTAAATGAATTAGATACCACTGCACTCATAACATTGATTTTATTAAATATTCCCGCAAGCGCTGAGAACACAACTCCGTACATATTAATCCATGCCATAAGAACAATTTTTGAGAAGTTAACCGCAGCTGCCTGAATTGCCATAGGTATCCCAAGTGACAGGATTTTTACAAATGCATTTTTCTCTATTTTGAAACTTTTTAATTTAAAATCAAAACAAAAGCTTTCCTTTTTTATGTATAGATAAACGAGAGAAACAATAAAGCTTACACCTTGTCCAATTACTGTTGCTAATGCTGCACCAAAGACTTCCATATCTAAAAATGCAACAAAATATAAATCAAGAACAATATTTAGAATTGCCGCAATTCCAACAAAAACAAATGGTCGTTTACTGTCCCCCATTCCTCTTAAAATCGCACTCACTATATTATATCCATAAATAAATACAAGACCGACAATACAGGTCACTGTATAATCAAGTGTATATTCATACGATTCTGCAGGTGTGTTTAAAACATTAAGCATTGGAATTCTCACAAAGTAACATATAATTGAAATTGCTAACGATGCAATCAATAAAAATGTAAACATTGTGCCAATAGTTTTTTTAACTTCATCAAATTTTTTAGCACCGACATCCTTTGCAATCAGAACTTGTCCTGCAGACGAAAATCCCATTGCAACAAATGTTAGCATATGCAAAACATCTCCGCCGATAGACACCGCTGACATTCCTGCTCCACCAATATATTGCCCGACTACAATCATATCAACTATGTTGTAAATTGCCTGCAGAGCATTTGACAAAAACAGAGGAAAGGTAAAAACTAAAAGCTGTTTTGTGACATTTCCTGTTGTAAGATCTTTCATTATTGTTTTACTCATTATTATAACCTCACATTAATTCTGTTATCTATATTATCTTACCATAATTTCAAATAAATTTCAACATTAAAAAATGAACATCCCATAAAGATTATATAATTAGTACAACCCTATATGGATTTTTAATTAACTACATAAACATATAAGACATATATTATATTAGGAGGTGAATGACATGTATAACTGTAACTGCAGAATTAATTGCACATTTTTAGCTGTTGTGGCAAGCATATTTGTTGGAATTATAACAGCTTTTTTAACAATATCTGCTACAATAACTGTTACTGCACCATTCTTATGGGTAGCTTTGGGTATAGCAGTGGTTTATCTTGGAGTAATTCTTCTAGCTGTAGCCCTTACAAATGGTTCTGGCACACGAATTTGTATATGTCCGATTTTATCAGTATTGATTACTGCAATTTTATTGACTGTGTTGGCATCTATTATATTATTGGCTATTGAATTTGCCGCAACAAGTATTCTGGGAGCTGTGATAACAGGAGCATTACTTGCATTTTTATCATTGACCCTTACTTCAACAGGATGTTTGATAAAGTGTATCGCAAATTGTGACGATTAAAAAATATGCACCCTTACGGGTGCATATTTTTTATTCAATTGGTATTTCCTTTGGAATACATAATGGGTTAAATATATTTTCTCCACCCCAGAGCATAATCTTTGCATAATCAGGTATTCTGTTAGTTTCAACTATTGGGGAAATTGTTGTTTCACTTGTTACAGACACTCTTACCAAATCCAATAACATTTTATTATCATCATAAATCCCGACTGTCAGCGTTGCAGTTTCAAAGCTATCTATAACATCCTTATTTAAAGTTATGTCAAAACTGTATCCCTTGTCGGTTTTTTCAATGTCAGTTATAAATGCAACATAAATTCTCTCTGCATTTTCAAGCTCGTCATTATAGCCTCCAATATTAATATTTTTCCACATATCCGCAGTTCCATTATAATATACATTTCCCAAACTGCTACACCTATAAAATGCAAAATTTTCTATTATTTTTACACTGTCTGGTATCGTGATGCTTGTTAAAATACTACAACCTTTAAATGCAGAATTTTCTACGCTTGTTACAGGAATTCCATCAATTTCTGACGGAATTTCAACTGATGTTACAGTGAATGTACAATCCGTAATTGTAACTTCGCCATTTGATATGCTATAGGTCAAATCTCCATATTTTTCTGCTGATGCATTTATAATTCCAATTGTCAATTAAAAGTGCAGGCAATTATAAATGCAGTTAAAATTTTCTTTTTCATTAGTTTTCCTCCAATAGTCAACTTAATTGTCTTTTATATTATAGACTTTGTGAACAATTCAAATCCCAACAATCATTTTACCAGGAGCAAAAATCTTTGCTCGCAAGGAGATTTTTGCGACACCGTCAATTGACACAGTGCTCGAATGAGCACAAAAAAGCGTGAACTCTAAGAATTTTATAAAATAAACTTCTGTATGTGTCAATTATAACACAAGCCTTTCCAAATTGCAACAAAGAAGATTACCAAATTAACATCAAAAAAAGGAGTTGCAAATGCAACTCCCAAAAATTCATATAAATTATTTAATCATACTTGCAACTTCGTCAGCAAAGTTTTCTTCTTTCTTA
>JAZOTJ010000098.1:0-10060 GCA_045657585.1 Clostridia bacterium
AAAATGCATCAAAATGTGGCAATACAAAATTTGCAAGAACAGCAAAGGCTTTGAAGGTTTTTAAGCCCTCAAAGCCTTGATTTTATGCGGTTTTTATCGTTTTTTAAGTTCTGCTAACTTCCGCTAATTTTCTCTATCTAAAAAGACTCTCTAACAGCTCGAAATGCGTTTGTCTTAACGGTCGTGCGGGTTCAAAATCGCACCCCTTCGTCAAAGATTAACTTTTTATTAAACCCAAAATCCAAATAAGCTTTTACTGTTTGTCACAATATACTATTTTTATATTCGAAAAATAGATTTGTTTTTTCTGCTCAAACATTTACCATTATGTGGTCCTAATGGCGAATTAGGCGCATCACTAAGATATCTTTCTCAAAGATACATGATGCCTGACAATATAACAAAGGGATTGCTTACTGATATTGGTACTGAAGAATTAGGACATTTGGAAATGGTTGGTACACTTGTGCAACAGTTATCTAACGGTGCGCCTCCAAAGGAATGGCTTGAAATGAACAGTGCCGAATATTATGCTGATAATGGGGCAAGTGTTTTTCCACAAAATGCACAAGGCACACCTTTTAATGCAGCTTCAATCGCTGTAACAGGCGACCCACTGACAAATCTTTATGAAGACTTAGCAGCAGAGCAAAAAGCAAGAGCTGTTTATGACAACATCTTAAGACTTTCTGATGATGCTGATGTTAATGAAGTTATTAAATTCCTAAGACAAAGAGAGGTTGTTCATTTCCAGAGATTTGGTGAGGCATTAAATAACCTACAAGCAAAAATGTGTGAAAAGAATAAATTCTTTATGGGTAACAAAAAATAAACTAAAAGACCAGGCTTTTATCGCCTGGTCCTTTAAAATATTATTCACTATTTTTCAAATGTTATAGTATGTATTCTCGAAAAAGATTTCCTGCCATCAAGTTTATTAATTCCAATTTTTTGAGTAAAATCATAAGATGTTCCTTCAAAATCAGGTATTCCGCACCATGGTTCGATACAAATATATTTTCCATATTTCCCTGCCATGGTCCACACAAACATATACGGGAATCCATCATAGTCAATTCTTACTTGTCTATTTCCATCCTTATGTTTTAGTGTTATAGACTTTGATTTAAGGTTTAAAAATGTAAGTGCATCAATTTTAAAATAGTCATATTTTAAAGGCAGTTCTTTAATATTTTCTCCTAAAACATTATACTTTTCAGACATAAGATTTCCATGCAACTCATTTGTTGTAAGTCTTTCTTCCTTTTCAAAAACCAAAGAATATTCTTCTATACCCTCAGGACAGAAATATGCTTCGTGGCAGCCAAAAGAAAAATACATTTCATCATCTGATGTGTTTGTAACCTTATATTCCACATTGACAGCATCAGCGGTAAGTGTGTAGCACACTCTGAACTCATAATCAAACGGATACATTTTCTTACTTCCGTCATTTGACTTAAGTAAAAATACAGCGCTATCATCTGTTGCATTTTCCACTTCAAATTCTGATGTTTTTGCATATCCATGCTTTTCTAGAATATATTCCTTCTCTTTATAAATATATTTATCCTCTTTTAATCCCCCGCAAATTGGAAACATAACAGGGGCTCTGCCTGACCATACTTGTGGGTCTCCATTCCAGAGATATTCCTTACCATCTTTTATTATAGACTGTATTTCCGCACCTAAAGATGAAATCTCCACTTTAATTTTATTATTTTTAATAGTAATTAATTGTGTAGACATTTAATTTCCTCCTTTATTATTTATCTTTATGTTCTATAATATATCATATTTTTTTTTAAATATCAAGTAAAATCAACTAAAACTTTTCTGCATTTTTTTGACTCCTATATTAATATTGTCACATATTAGTTTTGAACGAATAATATGTAGTAAATAAAATAACAGGAGTGACTATTTATGTGCGGAATTGCCGGAATAATTAATTTTAAGAAAAACTTATTTACATATGAAGCCTACAATCGTCTTTTAGTTCGAGATATGGCGCAGTCACTTTCACACAGAGGACCTGACCAGTCAGGAGAATGGGTTGGCGAACACGCAGCTTTTTCTCACGCAAGGTTATCCGTCATTGATATTGAGGGCGGAAAACAACCTATGAAAAAAACTGTTGAGGGATATGAATTTGTCATAACCTATAATGGCGAGCTATACAATACAAACGAGCTTAAAAATGACCTGATAAAATGCGGGTATATGTTTACAACCAACTCCGATACTGAAGTCCTATTATATTCCTACATACACTATGGTGAGGATTGTTGCAAAAAATTAAATGGCATTTACTCTTTTTGCATATGGGACTCAATGAGACAACAGATTTTCATCTGTCGTGACAGATTTGGTGTTAAGCCATTATTTTACGCTAAATTTGAAGATAACATAATTTTTGCATCAGAAATAAAGGCTCTTTTTCGTTATCCGAATTTCGTTCCAAAGCTTGACAAAAACGGACTTTGTGAAATCTTTGCTCTCTCCCCTGCGAAAACACAGGGCATAGGCGTTTTTAAGGGTGTTGATGAATTACGACCTGCCTGCTATATGATAATTAATCGTTCAGGTGTATTTACAAAAAGATACTGGCAGTTTGAAAGCAAAGAACACAAGGATAGCTACAAGGAAACGATATATAATGTTCACGACCTGGTTTGCGATTCTATAAAACGACAGCTTGTTTCAGATGTTCCTATTGGAACATTGTTATCAGGTGGACTTGATTCAAGTATTATATCAGCAGTTGCCGCAACGGAGCTAAAAAAGGAAGGAAAACAACTCTCAACCTATTCTTTTGACTATGAAGATAACGACAAATACTTTAAAGCAAGTGCATTTCAACCTGATGCAGATAAACCATGGGTTCGCAGAATGTCCGAAGCATTTAACACAAATCACACATATTTAGTTTGTAAGAATGAAAACTTAATTAATTATCTGTATGATGCTATGCATTATAAAGATTTACCCGGAATGGCAGACTGTGATTCATCTTTATTATATTTCTGCAGAGAAATCAAAAAAAATCATACTGTTATTCTTTCAGGTGAGTGTTCGGATGAAATATTTGGTGGATACCCGTGGTTTCGGAGTGAAAAAGCTTTTAAGACAGATGCTTTTCCGTGGTGCTATGATTTGAGTTTAAGAATTAATGCACTAAAGCCGGTTGTTGCAAAAACCCTTGACCTTGATGGATATTCCAAAATGAGATATGAAGAAACAATTGCAGAAACACCTGTGTTTGATGCTGATAATGACGAAGAAAAAAGAAGAAGAGAAATTTCATATCTTAATATAACCTGGTTTATGACAAATCTATTAGACAGAAAGGACAGAATGTCTATGGCATCAGGACTTGAAGTGAGAGTTCCTTTTTGTGACCACAGACTTTGTGAATATGTGTGGAACATACCATGGGATATGAAAAACAAAAACAACATTTCAAAAAACATATTAAGAGAAGCGGCAAGAACAATTCTTCCTCGTGATGTCCTGATGCGAAAAAAGAGTCCATATCCAAAAACTCATAACCCTTATTATGAAAAAGCAGTAAGAGAGTTGTTGTATGAAATTTTAAATGACCCTTCTTCCCCTATTCTTACTTTTGTTGACAGAGCTAATATTATGGACATATGTTCAGAAGGATCAGACTATGGAAAACCATTCTTCGGTCAATTAATGGCTATCCCACAATTTATGGGTTACTTAGTTCAGGTTAACTACTGGCTTAAGGAATTTAATCCTATTCTCGTTTAGAGAGTAGGATTTTGTTCTTTATTAACAAATTTTAAATTTTTTTTAAAATTTGTTTTGCATTTTATCAAATTGTATGATATAATATTTGTGATAAATTGAGAATAGGTGTAAAATAATACATTTGATATATTTTTGAGGAGATATTACTTTGGAAAAAATAGTTATTAAAGGCGGAAAAAAATTATGTGGCGAAGTTCCGATAAGCGGAGCAAAAAATGCTGCTGTTGCGATTTTGCCTGCCTGCCTACTTATAAACGGAAATTGCCGAATTGAAAATTTACCAAACATAAAGGACGTCAACCTGTATCTTCAGATTTTAGAAAATCTTGGTGCACAAGTTAAGCATATCAGCGAAAATGTAGTTGATATTGACTGTACTGATGTTGACTCCCATACTCCCGACCCGAATCTGACAGATAAAATGCGCGGTTCATCATACTTAATCGGCGCACTCTTAGGACGATGCAAAAAATGTATAACAAACCCACCGGGCGGATGTGATTTCGGAACAAGACCAATCGACCAACATATTAAAGGCTTTGAAGCACTTGGAGCAACTGTAGCTCTTGAATATGGAATGATTAATGCAGAGGCAGAGGAATTGGTCGGTGCAAGTGTTTACTTTGATAAAGTGAGTGTTGGCGCTACTGTTAATGTTATTCTTGCTGCAGTTTTGGCAAAAGGAACAACAACAATCGAAAATGCAGCAAAAGAACCTCATATAGTTGATCTGGCAAACTTTTTGAATGCAATGGGTGCCAAAATCAGAGGAGCGGGAACTGATACCATTAAAATAAGAGGTGTTAACTCTCTTCACGGTGGTATTTATTCAATCATACCAGACCAGATTGAAGCAGGTACATTTATGATAGCAGCCGCTGCTACAAGAGGCGATGTTACCATAACAAATATCATTCCCAAGCATCTTGAGCCGATTTCCGCAAAGCTGATTGAATCAGGTGCAAAAATAGAGGAATTTGACGATAAGCTAAGGGTATATGTTCCCGATGGAACGAATTTTAAAAAAATCAACTTTATCGCGTTACCATATCCCGGTTATCCAACCGATATGCAACCTCAGCTAGTAACATTTTTATCAACTGTCAGTGGTACAAGCACTGCCAGAGAGGGCGTATGGGACGACAGATTTAGATATGTTGCTGAGTTAAATAAGATGGGTGCAACAATCAGGGTTGAGGGAAAATTAGCTATTATAGATGGTGTTACTAAGCTTATGGGTGCACCTGTTCGTGCTACCGATTTAAGAGCAGGCGCGGCTATGATTATCGCAGGCCTTATGGCTGAGGGAATTACCGAAATAAATGACATTTATCACATTGACAGAGGCTACGAAAATTTTGAAGAAAAATTTATTAAGCTTGGCGGAGATGTTAGAAGAGTACAAGTATTGTAATATATCCTAAACAACGGTTTTTTACCGTTGTTTTGAATTTAGAAAGGAAACATTATATGTTTTTATCATTAATCAGTGGCTCATCAGGAAATGCGTCACTAATTAAAAATAAAGATACAACCATTTTAATAGATTGCGGATTATCTGCAAAACGATTATCTTTAATGTTAGATAGTCTTGATATTGAATGCAAGGATATTGATGCAGTATTGATAACCCACGAGCATTCTGACCATATTGCAGGTGCAGGCGTTCTTTCACGGCGCTTTGATATCCCAATATATGCAACTTCAGAAACTCATCAGGCAATGAATATAGGTCCTATAAAGGAACACAATATCAAAACTATTATATCAGATGATTCATTTGAAATCGGAAGCATAGGAATAAAAACCTTTGACATATCTCACGACGCTGCCAATCCTGTTGGCTATTCTCTATATGATGACAATAAAAAGTATTCAATCGTAACAGACACAGGAATTATAACCGACTCAATTTTAAATGCGGTTTCAGGAAGTGATTTTGTTATGCTTGAGGCTAACCACGATATTGATATGCTGATGTATGGACAATATCCATTCAGTCTTAAAAAAAGAATATTAAGTGATATAGGACATATGTCTAACGATTATGCCTCGCAGATAGCTATAAAGCTTTTAGAAAGTAACACAAAAAACATTATGCTTTCCCATCTTAGCGAAAACAACAACACTCCTGAAATAGCATATAAGACAGTTGAATCAGCGCTCTTGCAATATGGTGCAAAGATTAATGGTGATATAAAACTATGTGTTGCAAACAGATATGAGGTGACAAATTTTATATGAATGTATCAATAATTTGTGTAGGAAAGCTCAAAGAGGATTACCTGAAGTCTGCCATAGCTGAATATCAAAAGAGATTATCCCGTTTTACAACCTTTGATATAATCGAAATTCAGGACATGAAAATTCCTGATAATGCAAGTGAAAAAACAGAGGAGCATATATTGGAAAAAGAAGGGGAGGCTATTCTCTCAAAAATCAAAAACAATTCATATGTAATTGCAATGTGTATTGAGGGAAAGCAGCTTTCAAGCGAAGAACTTGCATCTGAAATTAAAAATATTTCAATGATAAATTCCAATATAATTTTTATAATTGGCGGTTCATTGGGCTTATCGGAAGCAGTTAAGAAAAGAGCCGATAAATGTATAAGCTTCGGAAAAATTACACTTCCCCATCAGCTTATGAGAGTAGTTCTATCTGAACAGATTTACAGAGCATTTAAAATTAATGCAAATGAAGCATATCACAAATAAACTTTAATAAAAAAATGAGGTTTTAATTAATTTAAAACCTCACAAATGGCAGAGAGTTAGGGATTCGAACCCTAGGTGGCTATTAACCACACGACATTTCGAGTGTCGCACCTTCGACCTCTCGGACAACTCTCCCTATATATTAAACACCTGTTAAAGTATAGCATAATTAACTTATTTTGTCAATATGAATTCATATTCGGAGGATAAAAATGATTACTGAAATTCAAAGTTCTCAAAACGAAAAATATAAACATTTCAAAGCATTAAAACAAAAAAAAGAAAGAGTTATATCAGGCCAATACACTGTTGAGGGTGTTAAGTCCGTTACCGATGCTATTGATGCAAAAGCCGATATATCGTCAATTCTTGTTTCAAAAGATTTTTATTCCAAAAACAGCTTTGATTTTCCAAAAGATTGTGATTTATATATTATAGCAGATACGCTGTTCCCTGCACTATCAACCACAGAAACACCATCGGGAATTATTGCAGTTATCAAAATAAGAGAGAAAAAGGAAATATCTTTAGATTTTGACAAGCCATACATTTACTGCGACAACATAAGAGACCCTGGAAATCTTGGCACAATAATCAGAACTGCTGATGCTGCAGGTTTTGGTGGAGTTATGCTGTCCCCTGATTGTGTTGATATTTACAATCCAAAAACAGTTCGTTCAAGTATGGGTTCTTTTTTTCATATAGATATTAATGAAGATATCCCCTACTCAAAAATAAATGATTTCAAAAAACAGGGCTTTTTAATATTCTGCAGTTTACTTGATGATGAAACAATTGATTACACATCATCTGATATGACAAAGCCTCTCATTCTTGTAATTGGAAATGAGGCAAATGGAATTAGTGATGAAATGAAAAAAATGGCTGATGAAAAAGTGAAAATTCCAATAGTTGGAAAAGCAGAATCTCTCAATGCAAGCATTGCTGCTGCAATATTAATGTATGAAGTTAATAGACAAAGAAAGGGACTTTAAAAGTCCCTTTTTTATTTATTTTTTAGCTTGTTCCAATTTAATACTTCTTCTGTTCTTAACCTCATCAGACATCGGCTTAATATCTCCTGATTTTGTAAGTGCCCATTTTGTAATTAATGGCCCGAACAACTCATAAATCAGTACCGCAAATAATGTTATATTTCTAATAAGATTTCCCTCTTCTCCAAGCCGCATTGCTAAAGTACACATACCTAATGCAACTCCTGCCTGAGGCAACAAAGTGAATCCAAGATATTTACAAATATTTGGTTCACATTTAGTTGCTTTTGCGCTCCACATTGATCCAAAATATTTTCCAAGTGATCTGAAAATTATATAAACTATACCAATTCCGACAATTGCAATATCAGTAAATACACCCAACTCCAATTCTGCGCCACTTATAACAAAGAATATTGCAAAAAGCGGTGATGTCCATTTATCAGTTGATGCCATCAAATCGTGTGAAAGCGGACATATATTACAAAAAATTGTTCCCAGCATCATACATGTTAACAATGATGAAAAACCAATGTGCACAGGTCCGATTTCAAACTTACACATAGATAGAGCAACAGTTAAAAATACTACTCCTATTGTCAAATTTAATCTGTTTGTGTTTGAGTTAAACAACTTCTCAAGTTGCGTAAGTATCCAGCCCATAACAGCACCCAATAAAAGTGATGCAGTGATTTCAATCAAAGGATTAACAATAATTGAAATTATATCAACTCCGCCAACATTGAGTGACTTTGCAATACCGAATGAAACAGCAAAAACAACCAAACCTACTGCATCATCAAGGGCAACTATCGGTAAAAGCAATCTTGTTAGGGACCCTTCAGCCTTATACTGACGGACAACCATCAAGGTTGCTGCAGGTGCTGTTGCAGTTGCAATTGCTCCGAGGGTAAGTAACTGTGGGAATGATAATTTATCAGGCATAACAAGATGAACAACAAGCAATGCCAAATCAACCAGAATAGTTGCAGTTATTGCCTGGAAAATACCTATTACAAAAGCTTGCTTTCCAAACTTTTTCAAATCTTCCAAACGAAACTCATTTCCTATTGAAAATGCAATAAAGCCTAAAGCAATATCCGAAAGCATTGATAGTTTTTCAACTGCCTCGGCAGAATCAAAACCAAGACCAGGAATATTTAATCTTCCTATTGCATAAGGTCCGATTAAAACACCTGCTATAAGATATGCTGTAACTGATGGCAATTTGAGTGGTTTAAACGCTCTTGTCATCAAAAGTCCTGCTAATAGTGCCACTGACACAGATAACATTGTACTCATAATAATTACCCTCCACTATGTTTGATCACATTTTTTCCTCAAAAAAGCACTTGCATCAGCAAGTGCTTTTGGTAGCGGTAATTGGATTTGAACCAATGACACCACGGGTATGAACCGTGTGCTCTAGCCAACTGAGCTATACCGCCAAATCGACAACGAGAATATTATATATGAAATATTTTCTTTTGTCAATAGTTTTTTTGAAATTATAATAAATTTTCTATTTTTTCTATTCCCTCAAATAACATATCCTTTGTAACCTTATAAGGAATAACCTTCATATCAGGGTCAGCCAATGCACTATCCAATACTTTGTCAAGATATTTTTTATCACATGGAATATTTCTTTCCGACAGACTTGTTTCGATTTTTATTGATTTTAAAAACTCAACAATTCGTTTCGCCTCATCCATATTATTATCAACTGCCAACTGTACAGCTGTGCAATATCCAACAACGTCGCCATGCAAAAACTTCTCTTCAAATCCATCAAGTACAGTTAATCCATAAAAAAGAGCGTGTGCCATAGCACCATTATAGTCAGGATTTATAAGCATTGACACCATACCTGTTGTAATTATAATTGTTAAAATAACTTTTTCAAGCTCATCACAAATTTCTTTTGCCTTTACCGCATCCAATGCTTTTTTTGCATAGTTCATAAGCGGTTCATTACACATATTGCTTATTGTAAGTCCAAGCTGTGATGAATAGTCAAGACTTTTTCCTCTTGCAGAAAATTCAACCTCATAGTGTTTTGCCAATGTGTCTCCAACACCTGCACGAATAAAATCAAATGGAGCATCTATAATAATCTGTGTATCAATAAAGCAATGATATGCAGGCTTTTTATAATATACAAACTTTGAAAAACTGTGCTCCTTTGTATATATAACCGATAATGCAGAGGATGCAGCACAAGTTGAAGCAATAGTTGGAACAGTTACAACAGGAACATTTAACATATCTGCTAAATACTTACTTGTATCAAGCGCCTTTCCTCCTCCGACACCAACAACAAAATCAATATTTATATTTTTATATTCCTCATATAACTCAAACACGCGCTCTTCGTAACATTCGGTTCCATATATAACCTCATCGACAATATTAAAATCTGATGAAATGCAGGATAATAGTCTATCTCGTGCAACACTAAGTGCTGTTTTTCCTCCAATTAATAATATATTCGAACCAAGCTTTTTACACACATTGTTAAAGTTTTAAAAAGCATCTACACCCAATGTGTATGCAGGGAAATATCTTTCT
>JAZOTJ010000099.1:0-7726 GCA_045657585.1 Clostridia bacterium
GGTTGTTTGATAAAGTGTATTGCAAATTGTGATGATTAAAATACACAAAAAAAACAGACTTACCAACTTGGTAAGTCTGTTTTGTTAATTATTTAATCATACTTGCAACTTCGTCAGCAAAGTTTTCTTCTTTCTTAGCAAGACCTTCGCCCTTTTCAAATCTTACATAGTTAACAAGCTTAACATTCTTTGTAGCAAGGTAAGCTTCAACTTTGAAGTCACCATTCTTAACAAATTCCTGTTGCAACAAGCAGTTTTGTTCATAGAACTTATTGATCTTTCCGCCAACCATCTTTTCCAAGATAGCATCAGGCTTATTAGCGTTCTTTGGATCTTCCTTGATTTGAGCGATGATGATGTTCTTTTCCTTTTCAACATCTTCTGCTGGCACTGTATCCTTTGAAAGATACAATGGGTTGATAGCTGCAACCTGCATTGCAACATCTCTTGCAGCCTCATAAGCATCAGCGTCAGCAAGGCTTCCTTCAGCCTCAACCAATACACCGATTCTGCCTTCGCCGTGAGTATATGAGCAAACATTTCCTTCAACTCTTGCGAATCTTCTGATGTTCATATTTTCGCCGATTTTAGCAATCAAAGCTGTCAAAGCTTCTCCAACATTCTGTTCAGCATTGAATGGGATTTCCTTTAATGCATCAACATCAGCAGGTGCTTTTTCAGCAATAAGCTTAGCAACACTTTCAACAAATTCCTGGAATTCAGCATTCTTTGCAACGAAGTCTGTTTCTGAATTAACTTCAACTAAAACTCCAACTTTCTTGTCATCTGTAAGGTATGCCTTAACAATACCTTCTGATGCAATTCTGCCTGCCTTTTTAGCAGCAGTAGCCAATCCCTTTTCTCTCAAATATTCAACTGCCTTTTCCTTATCTCCGTTTGTTTCTGTAAGAGCTTTCTTGCAATCCATCATACCACAACCGGTCATTTCTCTTAATTCTTTAACATCACTAGCTGTAAATGCCATAATTTTATCCTCCTATTTATTACAATAACAAAGAGCAATCACAGTCTTATAAAAGACCAAGACTGCCCTTGGGTTAATTATTCTTCAATCATCATTTCTTCTGCATCGTCATCGTCAGCCTCAACAACAGGAAGAGCGTCTTCGCCTTGTCTACCTTCGATAATTGCATTTGATATTGTTGATGCAATCAATTTAACTGCTCTGATAGCATCGTCATTTCCCGGAATTACATAATCTACTTCTTCAGGGTCACAGTTTGTATCAACGATAGCTACAACAGGAATACCAAGTTTCTTAGCTTCAGCAATAGCAATCTTTTCTTTTCTTGGGTCAACTACGAACAAAGCACCAGGAAGTTTCTTCATATCCTTGATACCGCCAAGGTACTTTTCAAGCTTATCTCTTTGTCCCTTAAGGTTGATAACTTCCTTCTTAGGCAACAAATCAAAAGTTCCTTCTTCTTCCATCTTGTTGATCTGGTTGAGTCTTTCAATTCTCTTTTGAATTGTCTTGAAGTTTGTCATCATACCGCCGAGCCATCTTGCATTAACATAGTACATACCAACTCTTTCAGCCTCTTCTTTGATTGAGTCCTGAGCCTGCTTCTTTGTACCAACAAACAAGATATCCTCGCCTGCAGCAGCTATATCTCTGATGAAGTAGTAAGCTTCTTCAACCTTCTTAACTGTTTTCTGAAGGTCGATGATATAGATGCCATTTCTTTCTGTGAAGATGTATTCAGCCATTTTAGGGTTCCATCTTCTTGTCTGGTGACCGAAATGTACGCCGGCCTCCAAAAGCTGTTTCATTGAAATTACATTTGACATTATTTTTTCCTCCTTGTTTTTTATTCCTCCACTTTCCTCTACTTTTTAAAAGACCATTTGGCAACCTTTTAAAAATCAGAAAGTGTGTGTAATGTCAATGTGCCATATCAAGACACGGCTTATATTTTACCATTTTTTTTGTTGTTTGTCAAGCGTTTCTATTAAAAAATATAAAAAATCGGAACAAGCATAACTTATTCCGACTTGGTCGGGATGACAGGATTTGAACCTGCGGCCCCTTCGTCCCGAACGAAGTGCGCTACCAAACTGCGCTACATCCCGATAACCTACAATATTATAACACACATTTTTTAATATTGTCAATATTAAACTTAAAATATATCAAAAGAGCTAATCAAAGATTAGCTCTTTTATAATTAATCATGATTTTTGGTACATTCTGCGCAACAACCATTACAATCGTGGGTTATTCCCAATTCAATTCCATTCCTTTTATAGTAATCATCAATTGCTGAATGAATTGCTTCCTCTGCTAAAACTGAACAATGTATTTTTTCAGGCGGAAGTCCGTCCAATGCTTCCATAACAGCTTTGTTGGTAAGCTCCAATGCCTCCTTTATAGACTTCCCTTTTACCATCTCAGTTGCCATTGAACTTGTTGCGATAGCTGCGCCACAGCCAAATGTCTTGAATTTTACATCCTTAATTGTGTCATTCTCAATATCCATATATATTTTCATGATATCTCCGCATTTTGCATTTCCAACCTGTCCAACAGCATTGGCATTTTCAATCTCTCCGACATTTCTTGGATTTTCAAAATGGTCCATAACCTTTTCGCTATACATAAAATCAATTCCTTTCCGATTACTTTATCTGTCCCTTTAAAACTTCTTCATATAAGGGTGACATCATTCTGAGTCTTTCAATAATTGGAGGTAATACCTCTAAAACATATTCTATATCCTCATCAGTTGTATCATCGCCTACACTGAGTCTTAATGAGCCATGTGCAATTTCATGTGGCAACCCTATTGCCAACAATACATGCGACGGATCAAGTGAGCCTGATGCACAGGCACTGCCACTTGAAGCAGCAATTCCTTTCATATCAAGCATCATCAATATTGATTCACCCTCAATATACTTAAATGAGAAATTTACATTATTGCAAAGTCTGTCTTCTCCAACAGGTCCATTTAATCTGCAATATGGAATTTTTTCCATAATTCCGGCTATTAGCCTTTCTCTCTTTCTTGTCATCTCTCTGATGTTGTCATCCAAATTCTGATTTGCAAGTTCAATTGCTTTTGCAATACCTGCCATACCTGCAACATTCTCTGTTGCTGCTCTTTTACCTCTTTCCTGTCCCCCACCATGTATAAGATTGGAGATTTTAACTCCGTTTCTTATGTAGAGTGCACCAACACCCTTAGGTCCATGAAATTTGTGTGCAGACATTGAAAGCATATCAACACCTAACTCATTTACATCTATCTTCATATGACCGATTGCCTGAACAGCATCAGTGTGGAATATAACCTTATGCGCCTTTGCAATTTTTGCAATTTCAGAAATCGGCTCAATCGTACCAATTTCATTATTAGCTGTCATTATAGAAATGAGAATTGTTTTATCTGTGATTTCTTTTTCAACATCTAAAGGATTTACCATACCAAACTCATCAACAGGAAGATAAGTCACTTTGTATCCATTTTTTTCCAAAAACTCGCAAGCACCTAAAATTGCATGATGTTCAATTGAACTTGTTATAATATGATTTCCTTTTTCCTTGTATGCATCAGCAATTCCCTTAATTGCCCAGTTATCCGCCTCGCAACCTGAACCAGTGAAATATATCTCATTTGTCTTCGCTCCAATGGCCTTTGCAACAGTTTCTCTGAAATTTAAAACTGCACGCTCTGCCACTCTTCCAATCTCATAAAACTTCGATGAAGCATTACCAAAATGCTCATTATAATACGGAAGCATAGCCTGCAAAACTTCTTCTTTCATATATGTTGTTGCATTATTATCTAAATAAACACTTCTGTTCACTTTCTCAACTCCTAATATAAATGTCCCAAGAACATTTGAATATTCATTCATATGTTATATTTTACAACACACATAAAACTTTGTCAATATTTTATACCAATTATATCTAAATTATATCAAAAAATACTATACATTTTAAATTTTTTGGTATATAATATAACTATTATTTTCAGGAAAGGTGATTTTGATGAAAACTGCGGCAATTATATGCGAATATAATCCATTTCATAATGGACATAAATATCAAATTGAACAGGCAAAATTAACTCATAACGCTGTAGTTTGCATTATGAGCGGTTCGTTTGTTCAAAGAGGCGATATTGCAGTTTTTGACAAGTGGACAAGAACAAAAATGGCACTGTTATCAGGCGCTGACCTTGTCATTGAACTACCTGTATGCTATAGCCTTAATACTGCTGAACGCTTTTGTTTCGGTGGTGTTTGTCTTGCCGACAGTTTAGGTATTGTCGATACACTTTTCTTTGGTTCGGAATCAGGCGAGACAGAAAAGCTTTCAAAAACAGCTCAGATGCTTTTAGATGAGCCATTTGAAATTTCTGAAAAAATCAAGGAAAATATGTCTGAGGGTATGAGCTTTCCGCTTGCCAGAACAAAGGCTTACCAAGGCATAATTGATGAAGAACTAATCACACAGCCAAATAATATTTTAGGAATTGAATATATAAAAGCCTTAAAAAAAATTGACAGCCCGATAAAACCTCAAGCTCATAAGAGAGCATTAGTTTCTCATAACGACCTGCAATCAAAAGACAGGTTTGCATCGGCAACCCTGATAAGAGAATTATTATTAAAAAAAGAGGATATATCTCAATTTGTTCCATATTCATATCCCAAACCTACAAACAAGGATAAATTGAATGAGATTTTGCGATATAAGCTGTTTGAAATGACAAAGGAGGAAATTGCAAAAATTAATGATGTTTCTGAGGGGTTGGAAAACAGGATAAGGGAATCAACCAAAGACTGTTTTACCTTTGAAGAAATGTGCGGATATATCAAATCAAAACGCTATACCTTATCAAGAATAAGACGGATTTTATTTTCGTGCCTTATAGGAATTGACAAAACAATCGCACAGGATATGCCATCATATATAAGAGTTCTTGGTGCAAGCCAAAAAGGCTTAGAGCTTTTGTCAGAAATCAAAAGCAAATCAAAACTGCCAATCATAACAAAAACTGCCGATTTTAAGAATTTCAACAAATCACTTGATTTGGATATAAAGGCAACGGATATTTATAATATAATCTGTAACAAACCGCTTGGCGAGGATTTTTATAAATCTCCCGAAATAAAAAAAGTATAGATTCTAAAAATCTATACTTTTATTTTTTTAATTATCTTGCAGCCTTTGCAGTTTCAACTAACTTAGCAAATGCAGCAGGGTCTGCGATAGCAATTTCAGAAAGCATCTTTCTGTTGATATCGATATTGGCCTTCTTCAAGCCATTCATAAATGTTGAATAGTTCATACCATTCATCTTTGCAGCAGCGCTGATGCTTGTAATCCATAATCTTCTGAAATCTCTTTTTCTACGCTTTCTTCCGATGTATGCATTTTGCATTGAGCGCATAACAGCCTGGTTAGCAGTTCTGTAAATTCTGCTTTCTCCGCCTCTGAAGCCTTTTGCAAGCTTCAATACTTTCTTATGTTTCTTTCTTGTATTTAAAGCACCTTTAACTCTTGCCATTGGTCATATACCTCTCTTTCCGATTATTTGTAAGGAATAAGCTTTTTAATTACAGCTGCATTTGCTGCTGAACAATAAGCCTGCTTTCTTAAATGTCTCTTTCTCTTTGTAGTTTTCTTGTTAAGAATGTGTCTTCTAAAAGCTTTGTTCATCTTAACTTTACCTTTTTTTGTTAGGTTAAATCTTTTTGCCGCGCCTCTGTGTGTTTTTATTTTAGGCATTTGTAACACTCCTTCCAAACTTTAAATATTACGCAATCGGGACTAAAAACATAACCATATTTCTGCCCTCAAGCTTTGGTGTTTTATCCATATTGCCAAATTCTTTAACATTTTCAGTGAATTTTAATAGCAAAGTCTCGCCCATCTCTGAATGACTGATTTCTCTACCTCTGAATCTTACTGAAACCTTAACCTTGTCACCATTTTTCAAAAATCTGATGGCGTGATTGCATTTTGTGTTAAAATCATTGGTATCGATTGACAGTGAAAGCTGAACTTCCTTTGTGTTGACAACTTTCTGATTTTTTCGGTTTTCTTTTTCTCGTTTTGCAGCCTCAAACTTATATTTTCCATAATCCATAATTTTACAGACAGGCGGCTCAGCATTAGGAGAAATCTTAACGAGGTCAAAGCCCTTGTCCTGCGCCATTTCCCAAGCTTCCTTGCCCGACATAATACCTAATTGCTCCCCGCTGTCGCTAATAACTCTGACTTCTGCATCACGAATTTCCTCGTTGATTTGCAATTCTTTGTTAGCTATATAAATCCCCTCCAAATTTAAAAAATATAACAAAAAAACGGATACAAAACTATCCGCCAGAATATCTGCTCACTTTGAGCCAATATCTACCGCAAAACTCTGGTCGTACGGTGAGAGCGGATATGCTCTGCTTGTTTTTACCAATACATATTAACATACTCTTTTTGTTTTGTCAATACCTTTTTCTTATTTTTTTATTATAGATTAAATTTCACCAAATAACTTTACATGAATATTCATTTGTGATAGAATAATTGTAATTAATTACTAAGAGGGTGCGTTTATGAATTCAATTGATATTCTCTGTTATCTTAAGGATAATTTTAAAACATTTTCAAAAAGACAACAACTTATTGCATCGTATATTCTCGAAAATTATGATAAAGCTGCATATATGACTGCTGCAGCTTTAAGTGAAACGATAGGTGTGAGCGAATCGACAGTCGTTCGTTTTGCCGCTGAAATCGGTTTTTCAGGCTATCCTGAGATGCAGAAAAAATTAAGACAACTGACTGTGACTCAATCGAATTCCCTAAAACGAATTGAAATAGCGTCAAGACATCTTGATGAATACAACATTCTTTCCTCTGTTTTAAAATCGGATGTAAGAATGATTGAAAGCACGCTTGCAGAAATTGACAAGGAACAATTTGATAATTCAGCAAATGCGATATTAAATGCAAAAAACATATATATCACTGGTGTGCGGAGTGCGGCATCACTAGCAACCTTTACGGATTTTTATTTGCGCCTTATGTTTAATAACACAAAGCTGATAAGCTCGGCTGACGCTTCTGATATGTTCGAGCAGGCAATGCACATTGATGAAAATGATGTTATAATCGGAATGAGCTTTCCGAGATATTCAAAGAATATAATAAAGCTTTTGGAATATGCGTCAAAAAAAGGAACGACCGTAATCGGTATAACGGACAGTCAGTCCTCCCCTGTTGCGAGAATTTCAACCTATGCGCTGACTGCAAAAACCGATATGAACTCCTTTGTCGATTCGCTTGTTGCTCCCTTTAGTGTTGTTAATGCTTTAATTGCCGCTTTAGGTATGAAACAAAAAGAAAAAATCAAAAACACATTTGAAAATCTTGAAAATATCTGGGACGAATACGAGGTATATGATAAAGAATGAAGACTGCTATTGTAATCGGTGCAGGTCCTGCAGGTATGATTGCCGCAGGAACACTTGCAAAAGAGTGCGACAAGGTTATACTAATTGAAAAAAACAAATTCCTCGGAAAAAAGCTGAGAATAACAGGAAAAGGCAGATGCAACATAACAAACAATGCCGACATCGAGGAATTTATAAATAATGTTCCGACAAATCCAAGATTTTTATACAGTGCATTTTATTCCTTTACAAATCAAGATATAATTGCACTTTTAAATTCCTTGGGAGTTAAAACAAA
>JAZOTJ010000100.1:0-10216 GCA_045657585.1 Clostridia bacterium
GGAAGTCCTGTCATTAAGTCAATGTTGAAATTATCATAACCATTTTTCTTAATAAGTTCTATGGTATTATAGGCATTTTTTGCATTGTGTATTCGTCCTATGGCTACTAATTCACTGTCGCAAAAGGATTGAACACCGACACTGATTCTATTAATACCACAATTTTTTAAAACAGTCAGTTTATCACTATCAAGTGTTTTTGGATTTGCCTCTATTGTAAATTCGTAATTGTTTGTAATATCAAATGTATTATTTATACCATTTAAAAGCTTTTCAAGTTGTGATGTTGATAATATTGAGGGGGTACCTCCGCCAATGAAGATTGTATCAATTTTAAAGTTTTGATATTCTTTTGCCTCTTTTAAAACCTTATCAATATATGCATCAAAAAAATCGGCTTTGTCAACAAAGGAAACAAAGTCGCAATACTTACATTTTTTTGTGCAAAAAGGTATGTGGATATAAAGTCCTGTTGGTTTATTCATTTTCGTATCTCCAAAATTTTTTATTAATTATATCACATATAAAAATAATTGACAATAAGATAAGAGTAACTATTGAAAATATATAAGATAAATGGTATAATTTATAAAAAGGGAGGCAATGAGATGAGATTAGATAAATATTTAAAAGTATCAAGACTGATAAAGAGAAGAACTATTGCAAATGAAGCTTGTGATGCAGGCAGAATTATTGTAAACTCAAAGGTTGCAAAAGCAGGCTATGATGTTAAAGAGGGAGATATAATTGAAATAGGATTAGGAGAAAGAGTCCTGAAGGTTGAAGTTCTGGAAATAAAAGAGCATGTCTTAAAAAATGATGCATCTTTGATGTATAAGGTTTTGTAATAAATTAACAATTCCTCCTCATATATTCTATACTATAAGAATGTTTGAGGAGGAAATATTATGTCTGCGGAAAAAAATATAATATCAAATAACCATAAACTCTGCCTGGATAACAGGGATAAGCTTGAAATGGAAGGAATAAAGAGTGTTGAATCATTTTCAGACAGAGAAATCATTTTAATATCTGTAATGGGAAAAATCAGTATAAAAGGAGAAAATCTGCATATTGAAAAATTTAATAAGGATACGGGAGAATTTTTGTCAACAGGAAAGGTTTGTTCAATTGTATATTCAAAAGCATCAGTGCAAAAGGGAAGTTTTATTGAAAGACTGTTTAAATAAGGAGTAAATTGATGGGAGTTGATATCAGCCTTGAAACCTGTGTTTTTCTTTCGACCATAATTGCAGGACTTGCAAGCGGAGCTGTGTATGATATTTTTAATGTTTTCAGATTTGGGGACAAGAAGAAAATTTTAGTATCAATTGAGGATGTTATCTTATCGCTTATTATATGTTCAATTATTGTAGTTGTGTTTTATTTTTTTAACTCTTTTTCGCTGAGATGGTATATGTTTATCGGACTGTTTTTGGGAACTGTTTTTTATTTTTTGATTTTCAGACGGATTTTTGTATATATCTTGAAAAAAATATTGCAATTATTTAAGTTTATTTTTAAAATACTCTTGACACCGACACGATTTTTGTATAAAATTTTAGTAGTGTATTTATTCATACCCATTCGTGCTTTTATCACATTTTTGTTTGAAAAATTTAAAGGGCTTATGAATAGAATTAAAATTAAAAGAGGAATTTTGAAAAATGAGAAAAAAAGTAAAAAAAAGCACAAAAAAAAGAAGAAAGAAGCTCGTTATTCTGATGCTTTTTATTGCAGTGTTAATTCTTTTGATAAACGGAATTAAGCTTCAGCCTCAGATAACTGAAAATTATGATAAAATTTCAGAATTGCAATCTCAGATTGAATATGAAGAACAGAGGGCTAAAGAGGTTGATGCACTGAAGGAAAATGTTGATTCTTATGAATATATAGAAAAAATTGCCAGGGAAAAGCTTGGTATGATCAGAAAAGATGAGATAGTGTTCATTGATGTAACAGGAGAAGAATAAGGATATAATTTCTTGGGAGGAAAATAATTAATATGGCTATTGAAGTGGGAAGCATAATTGAGGGAAAAGTATCCAGGATAATGCCATTTGGTGCATTTGTTGCATTGCCTGATAATAGTGTTGGACTATTACATATATCAGAAGCATCAACAACTTATATCGAGAACATTAACGAGCATTTTAAGATCGGAGATGTGGTAAGAGTAAAGGTAATCAAGATTGATGATAATGGTAAAATAAGCTTATCAGTTAAAAAGGCTGTTGAGAAGAAAAAAGAAAATAAAAAGATTGTCAGGGAAAAGAGCAATGAACCCATTAGACCTGCTGATATTGATTGGGGAAGAAGAAATGATGAGGAATTGTCTTTTGAGGATAAGCTGAGCAAATTTAAGCAGGATAGTGACGAACGTATGCTTGCATTAAAAAGAAGTAATGATTCAAAGCGTTCAGGAGGATACCGAAGAGGCGGTAGCTCATATTAAATTTTAGTCAGAATTTTGAGTGCAGATATGATTTAAGCAATATGAGATTGTAGTGTTGCTTGGTTACTCTGCACTTTGTTACATATTTAGTGAAAAGAGGAGTAGCACAAATGAATGTCAATATTACAATGCTGATGGATTTTTATGAATTCACAATGTCGAATGGATTTTTTGAGGAGGGCTTTAGTGATAAAATTGCATATTTTGATGTATTTTTCAGAAAAAATCCTGATGATGGCGGATTTGCAATAATGGCAGGCGTTGAACAGGCTATAGATTATTTATCAAATTTGCATTTTGAAAAGGAAGATATTGAATATTTAAGAAGTAAGAGGATATTTAGTGAAAAGTATTTAGAGTATCTTGAAAATTTTAAATTCTGTTGCGATGTTTGGGCAATTCCCGAGGGTACACCAATATTTCCGGGAGAGCCGATTATGGTTATCAAAGGTCCGGTTATTCAGGCTCAATTAATTGAAACAATGCTATTATTAATTATAAATCATCAAAGTCTTATTGCTACAAAAGCAAACAGAATTGTAAGGGCGGCAGAAGGCAGACCAATAATGGAGTTTGGCTCAAGAAGAGCGCAGGGAGCAGAGGCGGCAATTTTGGGCGCAAGAGCTGCATATATAGGCGGATGTGTCGGAACAGCCTGTGCAGCAACTGATGAACTCTATGGAGTACCTGCATTGGGGACTATGGCACACAGCTGGGTACAGCTTTTTGATACAGAGTATGAGGCGTTTTTAGCTTACGCCAGAAATTATCCTGAAAACTGTACGTTGTTGATTGACACATATAATGTTTTGAAATCAGGACTGCCAAATGCAATTAAAGTATTCAAAGAATATCTTGTTCCGAATGGTTACAGACCAAAGGGAGTCAGAATTGATAGCGGAGATATAACCTATCTTTCTAAAAAATGCAGAGAGATTCTGGATGCTGAAGGATTTTCTGATTGCGCAATTGTTGCATCAAATTCACTTGATGAATATATAATCAGAGATATGCTTATGCAAGGAGCAAAAATTAATTCTTTTGGAGTCGGAGAAAGATTAATTACTTCAAAATCCTCACCTGTTTTCGGAGGGGTTTATAAGCTTGTTGCAGTTGAAGATAAAGAGGGAAATGTTATTCCTAAAATCAAAATAAGCGAGAATGTCGCAAAGATAACAACTCCAGGATTTAAACAGGTATACAGATTGTATTCATCTGATTCATCAAAAGCAATTGCCGATGTTATAACAATGAATGATGAGGTTATTGATTCAGATAGTTATGAGCTTTTCGATCCTGAACATACATGGAAGAGAAAGGTTGTTACAAATTTTTATGCAAGACCGCTTTTAAAACCAATATTCAAAAATGGTGAGTGTGTATACGAAAATCCTTCCATTGAAGCGTTAAGAGAATATTGCAAACTAGAGATTGATGGACTTTGGGAAGAAGTTAAAAGATTTGAAAATCCTCACACATACTATGTTGATATGTCAAAAAAACTCTGGGAATTGAAGCATAAAATGCTGGAAGAATGTAGCTTGTAAAAGGGTGGAAGTATTGGAGACCAAAATATATAAAATAGATAAAAATAATATTGATAAAGACAGTATGAAAGAGCTTGGTGCTATAATAGCATCAGGAGGACTTGTGGCTTTCCCGACCGAAACTGTTTATGGGTTGGGAGCAGATGCGTATAATGATGACGCTGTAAAGAAAATTTATGAAGCAAAGGGCAGACCATCTGATAACCCGCTAATAGTTCATTTTGCTGATGTAGACTCAATAAAAGATGCAGTTTTGGAGTTTAGAGAAGAGGCAAAAATTTTGTTTTCGCATTTTTCCCCTGGACCGCTTACGATTATACTAAAAAAATCGGGCAGGTTATCAAAAACTGTGACAGCAGGATTAGATACTGTCGCAGTAAGAATACCGTCTGATGAAATTGCAAGGGAGCTGATAAGGAGTGCAGGAGTTCCTATTGCTGCCCCGAGTGCAAATCTTTCGGGAAAACCAAGTCCAACAACTCCAAAGCATGTTATTGAGGATATGACGGGAAGAATAGATGCAATTATATGCGGTGATGATTGTCAGGTTGGAGTTGAGTCAACTATCATTGATTTAAGCGGCGAAGTGCCAACTATATTAAGACCTGGTGGGATAACATATCAGGATATAAAAAAATATATTCCGAATGTCACAATAGACAGACATATTTTAGAGTCTGTGGCAAATGATGAAAAGCCCAAATGTCCAGGAATGAAATATAAACACTATGCGCCTGAAGCAGATGTCACTGTTGTTGAGGGAAATGCTGATAGAGTAAAAGAAAGAATAGATAAACTTCTTTTAGAAAATAAACGCTTAAAAACAGGTGTTATTACTTTAGAGAATAATAAATATGATGCTGATTTAGTTATGAGTGTCGGTAAAGACAATAAAGAATATGCAAAAAATCTATTCAGAGTTTTGAGAGAATTTGATGAAAACAATATTGATGTTGTTTTTGCTGAATTTTCAAGGGATGATGAATATGCTCTGACCGTGAAAAACAGATTATATAAGTCTGCAGGAAATAAGGTTATTTATGTTAGATAATAATGGGAGGAAAAAGAATGAAATTATCAGATGTGAAAAAAATTCTTGATGCAAAAGTATTAACAGGCGAAGAATTTTTGGACAAAGAGGTAAATTCAGCTTGGAGTTGCGATCTTATGAGTGATGTCTTGGCATTTGTAAAGGATAAGACATTGTTGTTGACAGGGTTAATTAATCCACAGGTAATAAGAACTGCAGAAATGATGGATATAGATACCATTGTTTTTGTCAGAGGAAAGATGCCTGATGACAGCATTATCGGAATGGCTAAAATGAAGGATATGACTATTATGACAACAGAGCATCCGCTGTTTATTGCAAGCGGTTTGTTATATTCTAACGGACTTTGTAATAAAGGAGAATAATTATGCCGGGACTAAATTTACATTTTGATGTTGATGGCAACGATTTCACATTGGCAGGGGAATGTTCAAGTAAGGTAAAAAAAATGTTAACGCAAATTGGCATACCTCCCGCAGTTATAAGGAAGACTGCTATAGCAATGTATGAGGGCGAGATTAATATGGTAATTCATGCAAATGGCGGAAGCATTGATGTAATTGTTGAGCCTGATAAAATAACCGCTATATTAAAGGATACAGGTCCTGGAATCAGTGATATAGATAAAGCAATGCAGGAAGGATTTTCAACTGCAACAAACCAGGTCAGAGAACTTGGATTTGGAGCAGGAATGGGGTTACCCAATATGAAAAAATATTCCGATGAAATGAAGATAAATTCAGTAGTTGGTGAGGGAACAACAGTTGAAATGATTTTCTTTTGCAAGTGATTTATCCTGATATCAAAAAAGGAGATGATAACTGTGGCTGAGAATTATTGGCATTCGGTAATGCTTGAAAAAGAGTTCTGCAAAGGTTGCACAACCTGTTTAAAGCATTGCCCTACACAAGCAATAAGAATACAAAATGGAAAAGCAAAAATTTTAAAAGAACATTGTATTGATTGTGGTGAGTGTATACGAGTGTGCCCGTATCATGCAAAAAAGGCAGTAACCGATAGTTTTGATATTTTAAAAAAATATAAATATAATGTGGCTCTTGTTCCACCTTCATTTTGCGCCCAGTTTTCACGGACTGAAAATGTTGATTTGATGCTCACTGCATTAAAATATATTGGATTTGATGATGTTTTTGAGGTGGCAAGAGGTGCTCAGAGGGTAAGTCATGAAACCAAGAAAATGATTAAATCAGGAGAATTATTGAAACCTATGATTTCATCGGCTTGTCCTGCAGTAGTCAGATTGATTGCTATAAGATTTCCAAATCTTATTCCCAATATTGTTCCGTTTCGCTCGCCTATGGAAATTTCAGCTGTTCAGGCTAAAGAAGATGCTATAGAAAAAACAGGACTAAAGCCTGAAGAAATCGGAGTGATATTCTTATCGCCATGTGCTGCAAAGGCAACTCAGATCAGAAATGATTTTACTAATGATACAAGATGTGTTGATGGAGTTGTTTCATTAAAAGATACATATTTAAAAATGGCGCAAACAATAAATAAAGTTCACGAAGATGACATTCTGAAACTCAGTGTATCAGGCAGTGAAGGAATTATGTGGGCAATACCCGGTGGGGAGGCAACTGCTTCGAGCGCATTAAGACACATATCGGTTGATGGTATAAGTAATGTGATCAAGGTCTTTGAAGATATTGAAGATGGGAAATTAGATGATATAGAATATGTTGAGGCATTGGCTTGTATTGGTGGCTGTGTCGGAGGTCCGTTAGTTGCTGAAAACTGTTTTGTTGCAGAATCAAGACTCAAAAGAGTTTGCGAGAATATTGACTATTTTGGTGAAGAAATAAATAATAATGTAGATGTTTATTGGGATAAGAAAATAAACTATAGACCTGTTATGAATCTTGATGATGATGTTCAGATAGCTATGCAGAAATTGATGAAGATAGAAGAAATTTATGATAGTCTGCCTAAAATTGATTGCGGCTCTTGTGGTTCGCCATCGTGCAGAACTCTGGCTGAAGATATCGTAAGAGGATATGCAAAAGAAACGGATTGTATATTTAAGCTACGCGAAAAAATGGGAGATTTGGAGTCTGAGTTAGACAGGCAGCATAAAGCGGAATCGGGGGAATAACAAAGGATGATTATAAAAGATTTATTAGACAATGGATTTGAGCTTGTCTGCGGAAATGAAAATAAGGAAATCAGCGGATGTTACATAGGAGATTTATTGAGTCTTGCCATGAGCAGGATTGAAAAAGATAATGCTTGGATAACAATACAGAGTAATATAAATATTGTTGCAGTTGCTTCTTTGATGGAGGCAGGATGCATAATAATATGCGATGGATTTAATCCTGATGCGGGTGTTGTTGAAAGGGCGAATATGCAGGAGGTTTCAATCTTGAAAACAGAGTTTTCAGCATATGAAACTGCAATAGTTCTTGCAAAAAAATATATATAAGTTACGGAGGACAAGATTTTATGTTATCGCCATATTTAAAAAGAATTATGATAGATGCACTTCTTTTAGTTGCATTTGGATTTGGACTGTTTTATGCTTACAAGGTGTTCATAGATTTTTTGATTTCGCTGTTCCATTTTGAAGGAACAAGAAATCTGTCATCAATCGCATATTGTGTTTACAGAACACTGTTCATAATTATACCTATCATAATGTTATCAATGTCGAAGAAGATTTCAAAAATGAAAGTCTTTAAAATTGTATTTATGATTATAGGAATTTGCTTTTTGTTGGGCAATACCTGGGTAATATACTATCTGGCAAATGGCGGCTCGCCAATGGCTTTGCTGTATGGTTCTGTTCCGAAATGGTTTTGGTTCGGGGAATTGGGGACACTTGCAGCCGAGTCATGGGATAAAATATGTGTATATCAATATGATACTGTATTGGTATTTAATTATCTGATATGGGATTCATATGATTTGTTTAATGTAATATTCAGCACAATTATTGGTATATTATATATTCAGCTTTCGATTATTCTTGATACAAGCAGAAGAAGAGTTATGAAAAAAATTACACAGATTTTTGCATTGTCATTCATTCTGCCTGTTTTATATAATATGGTTGTTCGCAAAAACTTTTTGCCTTCAGGAACTTGGTCAAATAAGAATATATTGTTGATGTTTGAGTCTGCATTCATGCTTGTATCACTAAATCTTGCAGCGTCATCGAGAAGTTTCTGGCACGATGTATTATGGTAAAATGAAAGAGGCTGTTAAAACAGCCTCTTTTTTAATTTTCATCCGATAAAACATTTTTATATTTATCTAAGTTTTCTAATGAAATTTTAGCTAAATTCATCAAAAGAATTTTCTGATTGTTATCAGAGCCGGAGCCTGCTGTTATCTCAACATAGTAGCCATCAATGTAATAATGAATTGACGGATAGGCAACATAGCAATCAACTCCAAGACTGTCAATAGTGAACGAATCTGTTCTGAGTTCCATACGATTATTGAAATCTTCTGATATTTTTTCTCTTGAAATCAATTGATTTTCCTGATATACCTTCACGATAACAGGGTCGTTTTTCCCCGGGGGATTTGGTCTGTATTCAGCAATTGAATAACGCCTTGTTGTTTTTTCGCTGAATTCAGGTGTGTAGTCAAGATAGGGAGCGAGCTGTTCTGATGATAAGAGTACTGAAGCGGTAATATCAGTCACTTTATCTGAAGAACAACTACATAAAACAACAATAGAACATAATATAGCTATTATTTTTTTCATTGTTTTGCCCCTTTTCCTTTAATTATTTTTTCATACTTATAACTTTTCTGACTTTGTCTGCTATGTTTTTTGCAGTAAGACCATATAGTTCAAAAAGCTCAGCGGGTTTGCCTGACATACCAAATCTGTCAGTTCCTATAATTTCTACAGGCACAGGTGCATTTTTACATACCACTTCGCATACTGCACTGCCAAGACCGCCCATTATATAGTGTTCTTCACAAGATACAATAGCACCTGTTTCTTTTGCAGCTTTTGTGATAATATCTTCATCAATCGGTTTTATTGTATGGATATTGATTACTCTTGCATTAATTCCTTCTGCCAAAAGCATTTCTTTTGCTTTCAGTGCTTCGCCAACCATAAGTCCTGTTGCAATGATTGTTGCATCAGTACCTTCTGAAAGGGTTACTCCTTTTCCTAATTCAAACTTGTAGTCTTCAGGGTTAATATCTTCAACTGCAAGTCTTCCAAATCTCATATATACAGGACCTTTGTGGTCAATAGCTGCTTTGACAGCTAATCTTGCCTCTATATCATCTGCAGGGTTAATTATAATCATATTAGGTAATGAGCGCATAAGTGCAATATCCTCAAGACATTGATGTGTTGCACCATCTTCGCCGACAGATAGACCTGCATGTGTTGCTCCGATTTTTACATTAAGGTTAGGGTATGCGATTGAGTTTCTGATTTGTTCAAAAGCTCTGCCTGCTGCAAACATCGCAAAGGATGATGCAAATACTGTTTTGCCTGTTGTCGCAAGACCTGCGGCAACGCTCATCATATTACCCTCAGCTATACCTGAGTTTATAAATCTTTCAGGATATGCTTTTTTAAATGTATCAGTTTTTGTTGATTTAGATAAATCTGCATCTAAAACAACTATGTTTGTATCACTGCCATATTCAGCTAATGCAATACCATATGATTCTCTTGTTGCTTTTTTAGCCATTGCATTCTACCTCCAGTTTTTCGATGATTGCATCAAGCTCAGAAATCGCCTGATTGTATTGCTCTTCATTAGGAGCAGAACCATGCCAGGATGCTTCGTTTTCCATAAACGAAACATTCTTACCTTTTATTGATGTCATGATAATAGCAGTTGGCATTCCTTTTGTTGCTTTTGCAGAATTTACTGCGTTTTCAAGCTCATCATAATCGTGAGCATTACAACAAATAACATTCCAGCCAAATGCTTCAAATTTCTTGTCAATAGGTGTAGGATTCATAACTTCTCTTATATCACCATCAATCTGAAGTCCGTTAAAGTCAACAAAAATTGTCAGATTATCTAACTTGTAGTGAGCAGCAAACATAGCCTGTTCCCATACTTGTCCTTCTTCCAATTCTCCATCGCCAAGGATTGCATAAACTCTATAGTCTTTGTTGTCAAGCTTTGCGGAAAGTGCCATACCGCCTGCTGC
>JAZOTJ010000101.1:0-3522 GCA_045657585.1 Clostridia bacterium
CTTGATATTCCGCAGGAGCTTGATGCAGTTGTTATGAAAGCTATTTCAAGAGAGCAACACTCAAGATATAAGACTGCAAATGAATTTATGCAGGATTTAAAGACACTTTTGAATGAGGACAGTATGCATATCATTCCTGCAAGATTAGCTAATGAAGCAAAAGAAACAAAGAGCAGAAAGAAAGCTTTACAATCCTTTAATCCGATTATTGCATCAATAGTATTGGTTGTTGTTTTAGCATTCGGAACATTCTTCCTTATGAACAGCGGCGGAAAAGAATATATTGTTCCTGATTTAATGGGACTCTCTCTTGAGGAGGCAATTGCTAAGATTGAGGGAACAGAGTTCACAATTGATGAAGAGGCGATATCTTACGAAGTATCTGAGGAGCATGAAGAGGGACAGATATTCTATCAGGACCCGGGTGCAAATCAGAGTGTTAAAAAGAATAAGAAGATTAAGTTAAAAATAAGTGCAGGCACAATTGAGGGAAACATAATAGTTCCAAAGGTAATTGATGCTGATGTAACTCTTGCAAAGGAATTGCTTGAAGCAAAGAAATTAAAGTATCAGGTAATTGAGGAAGAGGGAGAAGAGGCACAATTAAATAAGGTTATAAAACAGACTCCTCAGGATGGAACAAAGGTTTCAGAGGGATATACAGTTATTTTACATGTTTGCACAAAAGTCATTGAGGCTAAAGAAGTAGAAGTTCCTTCATTGACAGGATTGACCCGTTCACAGGCTGAAAAGGAATTAAAGGAATTTGGTCTTGTGCTTGGAAACACCAAAAAGGAATTTTCTGATAAGGAAAAGGGAACAGTAATATCACAAACTCCAAAATCAGGAGATACAGTGCAAAGAGGAACAAGTGTTGAGATTGTATTGTCTGATGGAAAAGAAGTTCAGCAAGAGACCCCTGATAACAGCCAGACAAATCAACCTCAGAATGAAATGAAGAGAAAAACTCTTACAATAAGTATTCCTGATTCAGCAAAAGACCCTGCACAGATAAAGGTTGTTGCAAATGGAAAAGAAATTCATAATAAGGCGCATGCAAAATCAGAGGGTAAGGTTGATATAGTAGTTCAGGCACACAATGATGCGGAAGTTGAGGTTTATATTGACGGAGAATTAATGGTACGAAAGGTAATTAAATTTAATTAGTCAAGGAATATGCTATGAGAAACATTCTATATAAAATACAACAGTTTATGTATGGCAGAAATGGAATTGACGGTCTTGGAATTGCGATTCTTGTCTTGAATTTTATATTAAGAAGTGCATTTGCCTTTAATCGCAGTCTGATTTTATACATTATAAGCATTTTGCTTTTAATAGTATTTATTTTCAGAGTGCTATCAAAAAATCTTTATAAACGAAGAAAAGAAAATAATTTCTTTATGAAATATTTTAATATGGTAATCGGATATTTTAAGTCAGCCTCAAGTCTTGCTAAAGAAAGAGCAATTGTGAAGGACACACATAAGATATATCTATGCCCTAAATGTAAGAAAAGACTAAAAGTTCCAAAGGGAAAAGGTAAGATTGAAATAAGATGTATGTGTGGGAATAAGTTTTATAAGAGAACATAATGAAAGCGGGGAAGTAATTCCCCGCTTTTTACATATTTTGTCTTCCTTCAAGAGCCTTTATCAATGTTACTTCATCTGCATATTCCAAGTCTCCGCCAACAGGAATACCGTGAGCTATTCTTGTCACCTTAATTCCCATAGGAGCTATGAGTTTTGAAAGATAAACTGCAGTAGCAGTTCCGCTTACAGTTGGATTTGTTGCCATTATAACTTCCTTGACTTCGGAATTCAATCTCAAAAGCAACTCGTTAATTTTCAAATCCTCGGGGGATATGTTATCCATTGGTGAGAGAGCACCATGTAAGACGTGATATAACCCCGTATATTCTTTTGTTTTTTCAATTGCTATAACATCTTTTGGATTTTCGACAACACATATGACTGAATTATCACGTTTATCTGATGAACATATAGCACAAGGCGTTATATCTGTCAGATTCTGACAAACAGGGCAAAAACAGATATTTTCCTTTGCGGCTAAAATGTTATCAGTCATCTGAATAACGCTTTCCTTTGGCATATTATCAAGAATATGAAAAGCAATTCTCTCAGCACTTTTTCTGCCTATACCTGGTAGTTGTGCATAGCTTTCAATCAGACCTTCAATTAATGGCGGAAACATCTAAACTACCTCTCAAATCAGAACAATCCGGGAATGTTAATTCCGCCTGTTATTGCACTCATTCCCTCAGACATCATTTCGTCTGCTTTCTTAATAGCATCGTTAACAGCTACCATAATTAAATCTTCAAGTGTTTCAACATCATCAGGATCAACTGCTTCAGGATTTATTTTAACAGAAAGCAGTTCCTTTTTGCCATTTATTTCAACTTCAATAACTCCGCCGCCAGCAGATGTCTTTATAACCTTTTCTTCCATTTCAGCCTGAACCTGTTCCATTTGCTCCTGCATTTTCTTGGCTTGTGAGAGCATACTGTTCATTTTGGTGTTTGTATTCATACCTGCACCGCCGCGAAAACCTTTGTATTTACCCATAATAATTCTCCATTCTGCCATTGATGGTTATGGCTTAATATATTTTTATCCATCATTAGTTTAATCAGTATTATCTTCTGCTATATTCTGCTCTTCTTCTGTCAGATATTCCTCAGATTCATCAATTTCCTGTTGTTCGGCAAGGTCAGGATTAGGCTCTATTTCAACCTTGTCATCATCCTTATATTCCACTATCTCGGAAAATTTCATTCCAAGCCTGTCAAGCGGGTCATCTGATGTGTCATTATTTACAGTATCACTTGAGGATATATTCCAGAAATCAATTATATTATCTTCAATATCTTCTTCAAAAACTGACTTTATCACAAAATCAGTTTTTGAGAATTTAGTAAATGCTTCTTGCAGCGCATCGCGATAATTTGATGCAATTTTCTTTGTTCCAAGCTCGTCTTTTTTAAATAAAAGAATTAATCCATCGCCATCTATGGTTAATCTTCTGTTAGTAACAACCCCTGAAAGGTAAGGATATTTTTCGCTTATCATTGATGCAATCCTGTTCCAGTTCCTTGCAGTAATAACAATAGGGGAGGTATCGGTAAGAGTTTTCACATCTATCGGAGTGAAGAGCCGTGCAGAAACCTCAGCTTTTTTTTTAACAGGCTCATCTTTTGCAGGCTCTTTTTTTTCTTCAACCTGAGTCACAACTATCGGATTTCTTGTCTTTTCTTCAACATCTGATAATCTGCTCATAAGTGCCTCTTGCGATGAATCAAGTTCTGGTCTTGTTATTTTTATTAAAGCAAGCTCATATATTGTTCTTGGATTTTTTGCCCATTTTGCATCAGCTTTTGCCTTTGTAAGAACAGTTGATGCATGGCTGAGCTTTTCGTAAGATGCTTTTTCTGCCTGAGCCTTTAATTTGACTAATAAATCAGGTGAGTAATCAACTGCACCAGATGGATTTTCCATA
>JAZOTJ010000102.1:0-15020 GCA_045657585.1 Clostridia bacterium
GCAGCACAACTCATACCGGTCACATTATATTGTTTCATATAAGTTTTCACCTCAAAATAATTATACCACTAAAAAAGTAAAAGTCAAATACATTATAATATACAAAAAAATATAATGTTTTGTTTATTATATGTATGTTATGTCAAATTTAAAATAATTATTGACACAAACACTATATGTATGGTAAAATATTCATACACACACAATCTGTTGTGTTTGATATATAATTGGAGGGATGAAAATGATTAAAGAATGGACAGGTTTTACTGGTGGAATATGGGAAGATGAGATAAACGTCAGAGATTTCATTCAAAATAACTATACTCCATATACAGGCGATTCTGCTTTCTTGTGCGGAGCCACAGACAGAACTAATAAATTGATGGAGAAATTTAACGCTTTGTTAGCTGAAGAAAGAGAAAAAGGCGGCGTTCTGGATATAGATACAGAAACAGTTACATCAGTTGATAATTTTGCACCTGGATATATTGATAAAGAAAATGAATTGATTGTTGGTATGCAGACTGATGCACCGCTTAAGCGTTCAATCAATCCGTTTGGCGGAATAAGAATGTGCCGTCAGGCTTGTGAGAGTTACGGATATAAATTGAGTGATAAGGTTGAAGAAGAATTCAGATATAAAACAACTCACAATGACGGTGTGTTCAGAGTATACACCGAAGAGATGAGAAAAGCAAGAAAATGCGGAATTATCACTGGTTTACCTGATGCATATGGACGAGGCAGAATTATAGGGGACTATAGAAGAGTTGCTCTTTATGGTGTGGACAGACTGATAGCAGAAAAGCAAAAGGATATGGATAAGTTAGCGTTTGAGCTGATGAATCAGGATAATATTCAATTAAGAGAAGAAATTGCAAAACAAATTAATTTCCTGATTAAATTAAAAAATCTTGCAAATTCTTATGGTCATGATATTTCTTTGCCTGCAAACAATGCAAAAGAAGCTATTCAATGGTTGTATTATGGATATCTGGCTGCAATCAAGGAACAAAATGGCGCGGCTATGTCATTAGGAAGAACAAGCACATTTATAGATATATATGTTGAAAGAGATTTGAAAAATGGCGTCCTGACAGAGATGGAGGCTCAGGAACTGATTGATGATTTTGTTATAAAACTAAGAATGGCACGTCAGTTAAGAACTCCTTCTTATAACGAATTGTTTGGCGGTGACCCTATGTGGATTACTGAGAGTGTAGGCGGAATGGGTGAAGATGGAAGAACTTTGGTAACAAAGAGTTCGTTCAGAATGTTGAATACATTATATACTCTTAGTCCTGCTCCTGAACCAAATCTTACAATATTGTGGTCTGATGAATTGCCTGTCGGATTTAAAAAATTCTGTGCAAAGGTATCTATTGACACGAATTCAATTCAATATGAAAATGACGATTTGATGAGACCTAAGTATGGAGATGACTATGCAATTGCTTGTTGTGTATCAGCTATGAAGGTTGGAAAACAGATGCAGTTCTTTGGTGCAAGATGTAATCTTCCGAAACTATTGCTTTTGGCACTAAATGGCGGATATGACCCTGCAAATCAGATACAGTTTGGCTTAAAAGATGAGCCATATGCTGATGAGTATCTTGATTACTATAAGGTAATTAAAAGACTTGCAAAATACAGAGAATGGCTTTGCAACCTATATGTAAATACAATGAACATTATTCATTATATGCACGACAGATATGCATATGAAAAGGTTCAGATGGCACTACATGATACTGAAGTTGAAAGGTTAATGGCATTTGGCGTTGCAGGATTATCTGTTATTGCAGACTCTTTGAGTGCAATAAGATATGCAAAAGTAAAAACCATTCGTGATGAAAATGGATATATAGTTGATTTTGAAACAACAGGAGAATTCCCTAAATTCGGAAATGATGATGACAGAGTTGATAATATTGCATCAGAAATACTGGAGGAAACTATAGCAGATTTGAAGAAAATTCCAACATACAGAAATGCAAAACATACTCTTTCAGCTCTTACCATTACATCAAATGTTGTTTATGGCAAAAAGACTATGTCAACACCTGATGGAAGAAAAGCAGGAGAACCATTTGCACCTGGTGCAAATCCAATGCATAACAGAGAAACAAATGGAGCATTGGCATCTCTTAACTCAATTGCAAAACTGCCATATTCTGCATGCCAAGATGGTATTTCCAATACATTCTCCATTGTTCCAGATTCATTAGGAAAATCAGAAGATGAAAGAGTAGATAATCTTGTGGCAATTCTGAACGGATATTTCTTAAAACTTGCACATCATATAAATGTCAATGTTTTAAATAAAGAACAGCTAATTGATGCATATAATAATCCTGAAAAATATCCAAATCTTACAATCAGAGTTTCAGGATATGCGGTTAACTTCTATAAGCTTTCAAAGGAACAACAAAAAGAGGTTATATCAAGAACATTCCACGAGGCAATGTAATATGAAGGGAAGGGTACATAGTTTTCAAAGTCTTGGAACTGTTGATGGTCCCGGAGTCAGATATGTTGTTTTTATGCACGGTTGTAATCTGCATTGCGGATATTGTCATAATATAGATGTTTGTAAGGGAGAATATACCGAATATTCCGCTGATGAGATTATAAAAAAAGTGTTGAATTGCAAGGAATATTTTTCTGATGGTGGAGGAATAACAGTTTCTGGCGGAGAGCCACTTTTACAGGCGGAATTCTTGAATGAATTGTTTGATAAATGTATAGAAAATGGTATAAACACCTGCCTTGATACATCAGGAAGTCTATGGAATGAACAGATTGATAAGTTGCTTGATAAAACTGATTTAGTTCTTTTGGATATGAAGATGACGAATGATGAATTATATCAGAAGTATATTGGATGTCCGATTGATAAGCCTTTGAACTTTTTAAATAAAATAAAAGAAAAAGGGAAGAAGTGCTGGATCAGATACGTTGTTGTAGAAGGACTAAATGATTCTGTTGATGAAATAAAGAGATTAAAAAATCTATGTGGATTATACGATTGTATCGAAAAAATTGAGCTTTTGCCATTTAAAAAGATATGCAAAACCAAATATGATAGTTTGGGAATAGAATTTCCATTTGATTGTTTTTCGGAAACTTCACAGAAGACAATTGAAGAACTTTATAAAAATTTAATATAAACAGATGCTTCTTTGTATTAATATGAAAAAATGGTATATAATAAAATCATAAATATTTTAGGAGAGATATTATGAGAGAATTTTCATATACCATTAAGGATGAGGTTGGAATTCATGCAAGACCTGCCGGATTATTAGTCAAGGAAGCATCTAAATTTTCTTCGGATATTACAATAATGACCAAAGGGAAGAGTGCTGATGCTAAGAAATTATTTTCTGTTATGAGTTTGTCTGCAAAGACTGGAGATGTTGTTAAAGTAAGCATTTTTGGAGAAGATGAAAATGTTGCAGAACAAAGTCTGCATCATTTCTTCCAGAAAAACTTATAGGAGTGATATTATGTTTTGGAAAAAGAAGAAACATTGCTCAGTTTTTTCAATATGTGATGGACAACTCGTAAATTTATCTGAAGTTCCTGACCCTGTATTTTCGGAAAAAATATTAGGTGATGGAGTTGCAATTATCCCTGAAAGCTCAGATATTGTTGCTCCTGTAAGTGGAAAAATTGTTCAGGTATTTGATACAAAACATGCTTATTCAATTTTATCAGATGATGGACTTGAAATATTGGTGCATATCGGACTCAATACCGTTGAATTAAATGGTAAAGGATTTGAGGCTATTGTCAAAGAGGGGGATGTAGTAAAAGTCGGTGATAAAATTGCAGAAGTTAATATTGTGTGTATAGAAAGTCTTGGATATCAGCTATATACACCTGTTATAATAACAAATTATAATGATATTGAAATTAAAAATGTTCAATACAAATCTGTAAAAAAAGGCGAAGAAATAATTAGTTATGTTAAAAAATAGAGAGTGCGAAATTCGCACTCTCTATTAAATTTAAGCTTTGTTGATTGAACCGAAAAGTTCCATCTTTTCTTTAACAATTTCTTTGATTGCTTCACAACCAGGTGCCAAAAGCTTTCTTGGGTCAAAACCTTTTCCAACAAGGTCTTTGCCCTCTTCAATATATTTTCTTGTTGCTTCCTGGAAGTATAGCTGACATTCAGTGTTAACATTTATTTTTGCAACACCCAATGAAATAGCGGTTTTAATCATATCTGCAGGTATACCTGTTCCTCCGTGCAATACTAATGGTAAATCACCGATTAATTTCTTTGTTGCACCTAAAGCGTCAAAGTCAAGACCTTTCCAGTTTTCAGGATATTTTCCGTGAATATTACCAATGCCTGCTGCAAGGAAATCTACTCCTAAGTCACCAATTTTCTTGCATTCTTCTGCGTCTGCAACTTCACCTGCTCCTACTACGCCATCTTCTTCGCCGCCGATTGAGCCAACTTCTGCTTCGAGAGAGATTCCCTTTGAGTGACATATGTTTACAAGCTCTGTTGTTTTTTGAATATTTTCTTCGATAGGTAAATGAGAACCATCAAACATTACTGAAGAAAAACCAGCTTCAATACATTTTAAGCAAGCATCATATGAACCATGGTCCAAGTGAAGAGCAACAGGAACAGTTATGTTCATATCTTCAATCATTGCTTTAACCATTGAAGCAACAGTTTTGAATCCTGTCATATATTTTCCTGCACCCTCTGATACACCTAAGATTACAGGTGAATTATTTTCCTGTGCAGTTTGTAGAATGGATTTTGTCCATTCAAGGTTATTGATGTTGAACTGTCCGACAGCATATTTGCCTGCAACAGCTTTTTTTAACATTTCAGTAGCTGATACTAACATGTTATTTCCTCCTTAAATAAATTATATATCAGAAATTGCCAAGCAATTATCCTACAAAATTATCTCAAGTAATTCAGACAGAGCTTCAAGCGTATTGACGTTCGCCTCAAACGTTGCTGTTCTGCCACAATTTTTACACTTTAGCGTGACTGAATCGGTATTTATTGCTATTAGAATATTTTCTTCTGAACAATGACAATGAATTCTGTTTTCGGATGCATATGAATTGATTAATTCTACCATTTCAAATAAAATATCAAGTTCATCATATATTTCGTCATTGTTTGCAATTATGCCTGCAATAAGTTCAGCCTGAGCATTGTGTTCTTTCTTTAGCTTTTCAATATCTTTTCCAATGAATAGAATACCAAATCCTGACTGAGGGCAATTTAAAATCATAAAATCCTTATTCCATATTGTTTTTTGTGATAAGGAAAAACTATGCTCATCTCCGCATACAGGACATTCAATATTAATTTTGTATTTGTCTTTTGATGGATTAATAAATATGTTTACACATTTGCAGTTTTTATTGCTGCAAAAAAGTGAAAGTCCGCCTTTTTTCTTAATCTCAAAAGCAGAAAGGTTACGAAGTGAGGTTGTGGAACACTCCGGACAAATGTATAGCATTGAGGTTGTTAAATCTGTAATCATATAAAAAACTCCGATACATTGATTTTTATAAACCTATTTTTTGTTCTCTTGCATAGTAAAATAAATATTGTTGAGCATATCCTCCAAGCTCACCAAATTTTTCCTTTGAAAAACGCTGAATGTCTTCAATCTTTTGTTCTTCATCAAAATAAAAATATTCCATAACCCTTTTTACCCAGACATCAACAGGAAAGCTGTTTCGCTTGGAAAGAGAGAATAACAAGATACAATCTGCGACTTTATTACCAATACCATTTATTTTCAGAAGTTCCTTCTTTGACCGGTCATAATCCAGTCCATCAAAATATGATGTGGTAAATTCGTTGTTAAAAAATTCGGCAGCTGAGAAAATATATTTATCGCGATATCCTGCTTTAATTTGTGCCAGTCCATCAATTCCTGCAAGAAGAATTTTTTGAGGGGGAGGAAAACTGTAGTATGTTTTACCCATATAATCAATTTTATCGCCATACAGCTCACATAATGTATTGATAATTTTTTTTATTCGGGGAATATTGTTGCTTGCTGAAATAATAAACGAAACAACACATTCCCATAGTTCCTGATTTAAAATCCTTATTCCGCTTCCAAATTCTGTTGCAGATTTCAGGACAGAATCGTCTGAGAGCGTTTGTTTGATTTTATCGTAGTTTGTGTTAAAATCAAAATAATTAAACCATATTTTATCAAAATCATCCCGAGTAGTGTTGTGTAATATAACAGTATCAGCGTTTTGGGTAATTTTTAAAGCACGGGAAAAAGCAACTCCGATATAACTTCCGTCATTTTGTCTTTCCCAACGGAAACATTGACCGCAGTCGAATATATTTTCGAGATTAAAATCGCTTACATTTGTTAACACTATGTTATTATTATATTCTGATATTTTCATAACAATATAATTATAGCACATACAATTAAATATAGCAATATTTATAATGTAAATTTCTATAAATTTGTGTAAATTTATGGACAAATTTATTTAATGTGATATAATATCAGTATAAAACATATATTATAATTTTAGAATTTTAATTTGAAAGGATAAACAAAATGACAGATAAGGAATTGTATGAAAGATTGTCATATAAGCCTAAAAATGCTTATTATGAAATGGATGATAATCAAATCAGGGAAATGCTTCAATTATGCGATGATTACAAGACATTTTTGGATGAGGGTAAAACAGAGAGAGAATGTATTACAATATCTGAAAAGATGGCTATTGAAAATGGTTTCGTAAAGCTTGAGGATAAAAGAAGGTTAAAGCCCGGTGATAAAGTATATAAAATAAACAGAGACAAAAATATTTTACTTGCAGTCATAGGAAGTGACTCGGCTGAGGAAGGGTTTAATATTGTTGGAGCACATATTGATTCTCCAAGACTCGACTTAAAACAAAATCCGTTGTATGAAAGCAATGAAATGGCACTTTTGAAAACTCACTATTATGGCGGAATAAAGAAGTATCAGTGGACTGCTATTCCTCTTGCTCTTCATGGTGTTGTTTATACAAAAAGCGGTGAGAAGATTGAAATTAAAATAGGAGAAAAGGAAACTGACCCTGTATTTTGCATAACAGATTTATTGCCTCATCTTGCAAAGGACCAGATGGCAAAGAAACTCTCCGATGGAATTGAGGGAGAAGCTTTAAATATTCTGATTGGCGGTATGGGAGTTAACAGTGAAGATATTCCAGAGAAGGTAAAGTTTAAAGTTCTATCTATACTGAACTCTCTTTATGGTATCAAGGAAGAAGATTTCTTTACTGCGGAATTAGAAGTAGTGCCTGCATTCAAGGCACGTAATGTAGGTCTTGATGAGAGCTTTATCGGTGGATACGGTCAGGATGACAGAGTGTGTGCATTTACCGCTCTAAAGGGTATATTTGATATTGAATCACCTAAGAAAACAGCAGTGTGTCTGTTAGTAGACAAAGAGGAAATCGGCTCTACAGGAAATACAGGAATGTTATCTAAATTCTTTGAAATGACAATAGCAGAGCTTACCTCTAAGATTATGTCAAAGACTGATATTATTTCGATTAATAATGCAATAAGCAATTCTGCTTGTTTGTCATCTGATGTCGGAGCTGCCGTTGACCCTAATTATGAAACAGTATATGAAAAGAATAATTCCGCTTTTGCTGGTCATGGAATGATTTTAATGAAATATACAGGCTCTCGTGGAAAGTCAGGTGCTAGCGATGCATCTGCTGAATTTGTGCATGAGCTTGTCACGATTTTCAATAACAACAATGTTATATGGCAGTCAGGTGAGCTTGGCAAGGTTGACCAGGGCGGCGGCGGAACAATTGCAATGTATGTCGGAAATCTTAATATGAATGTTATAGATTGCGGAGTTCCTGTTCTTAGTATGCATTCACCATTCGAGGTGACAGCTAAGAGTGATATATATATGGCATATAAGTCATATGTTGCTTTTTATAAAGATAGATAAGAAAATGAGCATCGGTTTATAAAAACCGATGCTTTGAATAATAAGGAAAAAGAATATGAAATTAGAAATTATTAAGGGTGCGATAAATTCACCTAAAACTTCTGAATGTATTAAAAGAATTGAAAAAATAAGAGAAGAAGAGCCTTTTAGTAAGGTTGTTTTTATTGTTCCTGAACAATTTTCATATGCTGCAGAGAAGCTAATGACAAAACATTTTGGAGGTACAGGTTTAAATAATATCGAAGTTATGACAATGTCTCAATTGACGAACAGATATTTAAACCGTGCAAGAAAAAATTACCTTACAGATGCAGGAAAAGCAGTTTTAATTCAAAAGGCTATTAATGAGATTAATAAAGAAGATAACGTATATGGCGGATGCTCTGAAAAAACAGGGCTTGTTAATGCAGTCAGCCAAACAATTACGGAGTTAAAAAAATGTCTAATAACACCTGATATGCTTTTAGAGTGTGCCAATAACTGTGAAAGCTTGATGCTCAAAAGAAAGCTTTTATCAATTGCAGATATTTATTCAAAATATCGTGATATGTATTCTGATAAATTTTATGATTCTGAAGAAGATTTGACAGAACTATCTTATGTTATTTTGAATAAGGGTATTTTTAATGATACTCATATTTTTATGGATGAGTTTTCAAACTTCTATCCTCAGCACTACAGAGTGATAGAAAGTATATTGAAAACAGCAAAATCCCTGACAATAACACTGCCTATAGATGATAAAAACAAAGAAACATCAAAAATTCCTCAGGATACACTAAATCGTTTGCAGAAAATATTTATTAAAAACAATCAAAAATGTTATATTTCAAATATATCTGCCAATAATAACTTTTTTGAATCTGCAGAAATGAAATTCTATTTTGAAAATTATTCTGATTTTAGTTTAAAGCATTTTATCCCATACGAAAATAAAACAGAAGACATTAAACTGTATTTTGCTAAAGACCCGTATCAGGAGGTCGAAAATGTTGCAAAAAATATAAGATGGCTTGTTGATGAAAAGGGATACAGATATAAAGATATTGCTGTATATATCGGAAATACTGATGATTATATCAGTATTATTGAGGCGGTATTCAGTCAATATAACATTAAGTACTTTGCTGATGTAAAAATGTCAATAATCGACCATCCAGTTATTCTTACCTTGATTTCAATGTTTGATATAATCAAGGAAAACTGGAGTTATGATTCAGTTTTCAGATATTTAAAAACAGGATATATCTATAAAAAAGAAAATGACGAAATTCAAAAGATTTCAGATGATGATATAGATTTACTTGACTGGTATGTTTTAAAATACGGAGTAAAAGGAAAGAAAAAATGGATTGATGATGAATGGGGTTCTGATTCATCAAGCATATCCGATGCTTTGTCTGAACATCAGAGTCAGAGTGAAGAGGAAAAAGCAGAAAAGGTTAATGAAATAAGGAAGCAGATTGTAGCACCGATAAAGAGATTTATAGAAAAAACTTCAACAAAGAATACTGTTGTAAATATTGCAACAGCATTATTTGAATTTTTGCAGGAAATCCATCTTTATGAGGGACTTTCAAAAGAAATTAAATCATTATCAGAAATTGGATTTATTAATGAAGCACAGCAATTGTCTCAGGTGTGGAATATCTTGATGGAGATTTTGGACCAGATAACGACTGCGCTTGGTGATACAAGATGCTCTCGTGATGATTTTAAAAAATATATTTTTTCTGGATTGTCAGTTAATGAAATTTCTATCATTCCACCGTCATTGGACAGTGTGGCAATATCATCTGCCAATTCAGTAAAAAATAATAATGTTAACGCCTTGTTTATAATTGGAGCAATAAGGGGTGTTGTTCCTGTGGAAAAAAGTGATGAAGGCATACTTTCCGATAAAGACAGAAATGAACTTGATGAGTTGTTGATAGGCCAGGAAAGAGAAATGGGCGGAAACACAGAGCAATATTCAGAAAGTGAGGAATACAAATTATACAGAGTACTGTTTTCATCTAAAAAGCTTTTAATGGTAAGTTATCCTTTGAATAATTTTGATGGCGAGGTGCAGGTTCCGTCACAAGTTATTGTTGACCTTGGAAAAATATTTAAAAATATAACGACATACAACGGAATATATGAGGATAAAACAGAGCTCGGCAATTTCTTTACAGTTAATTCTGCTCTTGATTATTTGTTGAAAAACAGAAAAAATAAGAATGATACAAAAGTCAGACAGATATACAGATGGTTTTTGGAAAATGATAAAGAAAAGCTTGATATAATTAAAAATTCAGATTTGTATAAGGTTGAAAAGGCAAGAATATCTCCTAAGAATGCAGAACTTTTATATAAAGAAATGCTGGATTACAGTGCAAGCAGATTAAAGGTTTATGCAGATTGTCCGTTTGAATATTTTATTAAATACGGACTTGGTGCAAAGCCTCAGGAAATTTGGCAAATCCAGAAATTTGACTTGGGAACACTGATGCACTATATCATATGCAGGTATTGTGAAATAATCGGAAAAGAGTCAGCGGACATTTTGGAACTAAAACAAAGATGGTGTGAACTGTCTGATATCGAAAGCGATAAAATTATAGAAGATATCATTTCTGATGTTGCAAAAAACATTCATTCATCTGTAAAAAAGGATGAAAATAAGATTGATTATCTTTTGATGAGAATAAAAAGAATAATAAAGCGGTCAGTTGAAATTGTCAGATTAAGCTTGACAAAGGGAGAATATGCTGCGGTCGAATATGAAAAAAACTTTTCTGTCAAAATAGAAAACAGTGAAAGAAATGTTGGTATCAGAGGTACTATAGACAGAATTGATATTGCATTGGATAATGATAGCGCAAATATAAGAGTAATAGACTATAAATCAGGGAAGAAAGATTTTTCAGTTGTATCAGTATGCAACATGCAGGATGTTCAGCTTGTTTTATATGCAACTGCAGCAACAGAACTGTTTAGAATGGGGAACATTAAATACTCAGAACCATCATTGAAATCTAAAATCACGGGAATAATGTATAACAAATTAAAAGACAGTATGGTTGACGGAAATGACAGCGACGAAGAACAGATAGGCGAAAAGACACTCAAGGATATGCAATTAAATGGCGTAGTTGTTCTTGAGGAATCAGGAGAGGAACTTGATATTTCCAATGCAGTTATGATGGACAGGGATATCGGTAATACAGGGAAAAGCAGCTATCTGAATTTTTCGTTAAAAACTGATGGTAAACCAAAGCAAAGCTCTGATATTATTTCAAGGAAAGACTTTGAAAAATTAACTCAATATGTCAACAAGAAGATTATAGATTCAGATATTGAAATAATGAATGGGAATATTGAAATTCTGCCATATTCAGATTCCAACTCATCTGCTTGTGATTATTGCGAAATGAAAGAAGTCTGTTTGTTTGATAAAAAGAGAGATAAGACAAGAACATTATGTAAAAATGCCGAGAATGCCTGGGAAATAATTGATAAAGAGCTTAAAAAGTGAGATAAGTGCATAAATTAAATTTTTAGAAGAAAAATAATATATAATACATATTTTTTGAAAGGAATTTTGATTTATGCATATAATTGAAGGCAAGGGTGTGTTTGGCGGAATAGCTATCGGATATGCCACAGTTATTTTGAATTCACAGGAAAAAATAAAGCGGATTAAAATAGATAATCCTGAGGAAGAAATAGAAAAAGTTAAAAATGCCTGTAAAATTGCAAAAGAACAATTGGACAAATTATATATTGATGCAGTAAATGAGGTTGGAGAGAGTAACGCCGAAATTTTCAATATTCATAAAATGATGATAGATGACAGGGATTATCTTGAGTCTATAGAGAATATAATTATGACTGAGTGCATAAATGCGGAATATGCAACTGCTCTGACGGGCGATAATTTTTCTAAAATGTTTTTGTCTATGGATGACGAATATATGCGAGAGCGTTCAGATGATGTCAAGGATATAACCGAGAGAATAATTCATGCGATGAATTATAAGGACGAAAAACCTGTATTGGAAAATGCATCGGTGATATTTGCTAATGATCTCTTGCCGAGTCAGACTATAAAATTTGACAAATCAAAAGTACTGGCGTTTGTGACAAAAAAAGGTTCAGTTAATTCTCATACTGCTATACTTGCAAGAACAATGAATATTCCTGCAGTTGTTGGAGTCGGGGATTATCCTGAGGATATCAGTGGAAAATTTGTTATAGTTGATGGACAGGACGGGAAAATATATATTGAGCCTGATGATAAAACAAAAAATATTTTGATTGAGAAAAAAAGAGCTCACGATGAAAACAAGCTGTTGTTGGAGAATTTTCGTGGAGTTGAAAGTAAAACCCTTGACGGAAAGAAAATAAATGTTTTTGCAAATATTGGTGGATTGAAAGATGTTTTAGATGTTTTATCAAATGATGCTGATGGAATAGGTTTGTTTAGAAGTGAATTTTTGTATCTTGATAATAAAACATATCCGACTGAGGAAGAACAATTTGAAACTTATACAACGGTTGCAAGAAATATGGCAGGGAAAAAGGTTATAATAAGGACACTTGATATCGGAGCGGATAAAAATATTGATTATTTCAATATTGAAAAGGAGGAAAATCCTGCACTGGGATACAGGGCTATAAGGATTTGTCTTGACAGGGTGGATGTTTTCAAAACTCAGCTTCGTGCATTGTTGAGAGCTTCTGCTTATGGTAATATTTCGATTATGTTTCCTATGATTGTATCTCTTGAAGAAGTGATAAAGGTAAAATCAATACTTGATGAAGTGAAATCAGAGCTTTATACGGCTGATATTCCTTATAATAAAGACATTGAAATAGGCGTTATGATTGAAACACCATCAGCGGTTATGATAAGTGATAAGCTTGCAAAAGAAGTGGATTTTTTCAGTATAGGAACAAATGATTTAACTCAATATACCTTAGCTTGTGACAGACAAAATCCAAAGGTTGAATATTTATGTGAAAAACCTGATATTTCAGTCTTGAGAATGATTAAAATTGTTGCTGATAATGCTAAAAAAGAGGGAATATGGGTAGGTATTTGCGGAGAATTAGCATCTGATTTGGATTTGACTGAATATTTTTTGTCAATAGGAATTGATGAACTTTCAGTAAGTGCGCCAAATATTTTGGCGATAAGAAAGAAAATAACAGAGTGCGATATTGGGAATATAAAAGAAAAAGCAATTGAAATAATAAAATAAATAGGCAGGTATCTCTGCCTATTTATTTTTTAAATAATTTTTCATTGCTTTTAGTGTTTCGTCAGAAATAACATGCTCAATCCTGCAAGCATCAACTGAAGCAGTCTTTTCGCTAACGCCTATATACATTAAAAATTTCGATAAAATAGTATGTCTTTCAAATATTTTTTTTGCTGCTTTCTTTCCATCATCGGTAAGAGAAAGAATTCCATCATCAGCCATTGTCAGATAACCACCGTTTTTCAATAAACCAACAGCTCTTGATACACTGGGCTTGGAGTATCCCATGTATTCAGCTACATCAATACTTCTGACCAAATTTGATTTTTGAGATAAAACATAAATTGTTTCAAGATACATTTCGGCAGATTCCTGTAAATGCATAACAATCCCTCCTCTTTATATAAGTATATCACATTTTAAAAAAATTTCAAGTATTTGGAATAAAACTATTGACAAATAAAAAGTACTGTGATAAAATGTCATTCAGTTAGCAGAGGCTAATTGATAAATTAAGAAATCAGGAGAGACATATGAACTTAAAATCTGCGCAAGAGGGAAAAGAATATATAATCAGACAGATTGTGACTGACGATGAGGAATTGGATGCTTTTTTGTTTTCACTTGGATGTTACAGCGGTGAACCCATTACTGTGATTTCACATTTAAAGGGTGGCTGTGTTGTATCCATTAAAGACGGAAGATATAATATTGACAATCAATTGGCAGAAGCCATTATTATCTAAAGCAAATTCTATGAAAATAGTATTTGCGCTTTATTTTGTCAAATAGTTAGCGGTGACTAACTTAAATGGTGCATAATTTAAGGGAGGAAATATATATGAGAATTGCATTGGCAGGAAATCCCAATAGCGGTAAAACAACAATGTATAATGCTTTGACCGGCAGAAATGAGAAGGTCGGCAACTGGGCAGGTGTTACCGTTGAAAAGAAGGAACACTCTATTAAAAAGAGCTTTTGCAGTGGCACAGAAGAACTGATTGCGGTCGATTTACCGGGGGCATATTCTATGTCACCATTTACATCGGAAGAAAGCATAACAAGCTCATATGTTAAGAACGAAAATCCTGATGTTATTATAAACATTGTTGATGCAACAAATTTGAGCAGAAGTTTGTTCTTCACTACACAGCTTTTAGAGCTTGGCATTCCTGTTGTAGTTGCACTTAATAAAACAGATATTAATAATAAAAAAGAAAATAAGATAGATGAAAAAGCTCTTTCAGATAAGCTTGGCTGTCCGGTAATACATACTGTTTCAACATCTGCCCAAGGGTTGAAGAAAGTTATTGAAACTGCAGTTAGTTTAAAAGGAAAGGAACAAAAAGAACCTTATGTTCAGGGAGAAATTGACCTGACAAGCAAGCAAGCAGTTGAAGCTGCTGACAGAAAGCGTTTTGAATTTGTTAATAAAATAGTATCAGAGGTTGAAGAGAGAAAGGTTTTAACAAAGGAAAAGAACTATCAGGACAAAATTGATGCTGTCCTTACAAATAAATGGCTTGGTATTCCGATTTTTGCTGTTATAATGTATCTTGTATTTGATATTTCACAGGCATCTTTTGGCCCTTGGATTGCTGATTCACTCGTTGCCTGGCTTGAAACTTTTCAGGAATGGGTAAGAGGATTATTTGAGAATGCAAATCCTTTGTTGTCAGCTTTGCTTGTTGATGGGGTTATCGGCGGTGTTATTGCAGTTATCGGTTTCTTGCCATTGGTAATGGTAATGTATTTCTTTATCGCATTATTGGAAGATTGCGGT
>JAZOTJ010000103.1:0-23040 GCA_045657585.1 Clostridia bacterium
TATGAGCCATATCTTATGCAATTAGGCTTTATATCGAGAACACCAAGAGGTCGAATTGTTATGCCGCCTGCATATGAACATTTTAATCTTCCAAAGCCGGAGGAAAACTGAATTTTTGAAAGGAGGAGTGATAATGAATAAATTAATTATACGTTTTTTAATTGTCATTTCTGCTATATTGATATATACAAATGCTTATGCGAGTGATTATATACTTGAGTATAATGGAATTACTGAAGAATATACCGGTAGTATTTATAAACTTATGATTAACGATGAATTTGTTGAAACAACCGTACCACCTCTTATTTTTAATGATTATGCGCTTGTGCCTATCAGAGAGGTGTGTGAACCAATGGGTGCATTAGTTAACTACATAAATGTCTCAAAACAGATATTTGTGAATTTTGAGAATAGTTATTTAAGATTGAAAATCGGAGATAAAACAGCTTCAGTTGATGAAGTTGATGTTAAAATTCCAGGAGATATTGCACCAATGCTTATATCCATAAATGGCTCGAGTGCGAAAACAATGGTGCCTGTTCGTTTTATGGCAGAAAATCTTGGTTTTGATGTTGATTTTGATGGTGAAAATGGAATTATAAAAATTAATCAACCAAAAGAAAAAGAAAAATCAACAATTAATAATTTTAAAACAACATATTCAGATTCAAAAACAACAATAAAATTGACACTTGATAAACCAATCTCAGAGCATACAAAACCATCGTTGACTGCAACTGATGTTTTATATTTTGATGTTTCGGATTGTGCCTACACCCTGCCCTCTACAAATAAAATCAATAAAGGTGCAATAAAGTCATTGAGATTTGGAATTCACGAAAATTCTACAAGAGTTGCTTTAGACCTTGAAAATTATACAGGCTACAAGGTTACTCTTTCAAATGACAAAAAAACAATTACCATTACAGTTAACGCAAGACCTCAGTCAAACGAGAATACCAAACCCGATAATGCTGTCACTTCATCAAATAAAATTGTTGTAATTGATGCAGGTCACGGAGGTCGTGACCCGGGAACAAGCGGCACATTTGAAGAAGAAACATTTTACGAAAAGACAGTTAATCTTGATATTGCTCTAAGGGTCAAAGAGCTTTTAGAAGAAAATGGTATAACTGTAATAATGACAAGAGATGATGACACTTATCCGACATTGGAGGAACGCTCTGACCTTGCCAATATAAATGATGCCGTAATCTTTGTAAGCATTCATGCAAACTGGGCAACATCTGCTTCTGCAAACGGATATGAAACTTACTATTCTAAATTAAATAATAACTCTACAACAGGATTAAGTAGCGAAGAATTAGCAAAATCAATTATGTCGCAATTGTCAGATACAATGTCAACCAAAGACCGTGGCATTAAAACAGCTGACCACGTTGTTACAAAAACCAGTTATATGCCAGCAGTTTTAATAGAAATAGGATTTATGTCAAATGCAGAAGAACTTGAGTTAATGTTTACCGAGGAATTTCAGAATAATTTTGCAAAAGGCATATGTAATGGAATATTGAATGTAATTGATAAAGCAGGAATTCCATCTGATTATGGAATTATTTACGAAGAAATGAAAGCTCAAGAAGCCCTTTTAAAAGAGGCTAAAGAAAAATCAGCGGATAATGAAATTGATGAAGAAATATCACAGGATGAAACAGAAGAAACTTTGGAAGGATAAACAATGAACAGACAGGATTTCTACTTTGACTTACCACAAGAATTAATAGCGCAGGAGCCGCTCAAGGAGAGAAGCTCATCAAGACTTATGTGTCTTGATAAAAAAACAGGAGAATTCTCCCATAAACATTTTTATGACATAGTTGATATGTTAAACCCCGGAGATTGTCTTATTTTAAATGACACAAAGGTAATTCCCGCAAGGCTATACGGTTACAAAGAAGGTACAGGGGGGTCAATAGAATTTTTACTTTTACACAAACATTCGCTTGACACATGGGAGGTTATATTAAAGCCTGGCAGACGTGCAAAACCCGGTGCTGTTTTTGAATTTGGTGATGGAAGATTAAAAGCAGAAATTCTTGATATTGTTAATGATGGAAACAGACTTGTCAAATTTATATATGATGGTGTTTTTGAAAATATACTAGACGAACTTGGAGAAATGCCTCTTCCTCACTATATCACTAAAAAACTTGAAGATAAAAACAGATATCAGACTGTATATGCTAAAAACTCAGGCTCTGCTGCAGCTCCAACTGCAGGATTACATTTCACAGATGAGCTTTTAAATAAGCTTTCAGATAAAGGAGTGAAAATCGGATATGTTACCCTGCATGTTGGGCTGGGAACATTCCGACCTGTTAAAGCAGATAACATATTAGACCATAAAATGCATTCAGAGTTCTATGTTCTACCACAGGAAACTGCTGACCTTGTCAATGAAACAAAAAAAGCAGGTAAAAGAGTTATATCTGTCGGTACAACTGCAACAAGAACTCTTGAGACTGCAGGACTTGATGGTTTTCCGCTGAAAGAAAAAACAGGTTGGACAGATATTTTTATATATCCAGGAAAGAACTTTAACGTAATTGATTCGTTGATTACTAACTTTCACTTACCTGAGTCAACTCTTATTATGCTTGTAAGTGCATTAGCAGGTAGAGAAAATGTATTAAATGCTTATAATGAGGCTGTTAAAGAAAAATATAGATTTTTTAGTTTTGGCGATGCAATGTTTATTAATTAGAAAAGGATTTTATTATGTTTGAAATTTTACACACAAATGGTCTAGCTAGACGAGGTCGTTTTCACACTGTTCACGGAACTGTAGAAACACCTGTCTTTCAGAATGTAGGCACTCTTGCAGCAATTAAAGGTGCAGTATCTTCTCAGGACCTAAAAGAACTTGGATGTCAGGTCGAACTATCAAATACTTATCATTTGCATTTGAGACCAGGCGATAAAGTTGTTAAAGAAATGGGCGGACTTCATAAATTTATGAATTGGGACAGACCGATTTTGACTGACAGTGGCGGATTTCAGGTCTTCTCCCTTGCAAAATTACGAAAAATAACCGAAGAAGGTGTGAGCTTTAATTCACACATTGATGGTAAAAGGATTTTTATGGGTCCTGAAGAAAGTATGCAGATACAATCAAATCTTGCCTCAACAATAGCTATGGCTTTTGATGAGTGTGTTGAAAACCCCGCACCATATCAATATGTTAAAAACTCATGTGAGAGAACACTTCGTTGGTTGGTTCGATGCAAAGATGAGATGACAAGACTCAATTCTTTAGATGATACAATTAACAAACAACAACTCTTGTTTGGTATAAATCAAGGTGGAATTGTTGATGATTTAAGAGTTTGGCATATGAAAGAGATTGCAAAGCTTGATTTGCCTGGATATGCTATAGGCGGACTTGCAGTCGGCGAATCGCACGAAGAAATGTATCACATTCTTGATGTTACTCTCCCCCACGCTCCAGACAATAAACCAAGATACCTGATGGGTGTTGGAACTCCATCTAATATTATAGAGGGAGTTGCAAGAGGAATTGACTTTTTCGATTGCGTTATGCCATCAAGAAATGCAAGACACGGATTTATATTTACCTGGAAAGGTACACTCAATCTAATTAATCAGAAGTTTGAAAAAGATCCGTTACCTATTGACCCTGATTGTCAGTGTGAAGCTTGCAGGAATTATTCAAGAGCTTATATCAGACACTTATTTAAGGCAAAGGAAATGCTTGGTCTGAGACTTGCAGTTATACACAATTTATATTTTTATAACGACCTTATGGCAAAAATTCGTGAATCAATAGAAAATGATACCTTTGATAAATTCAGAGAAAAATATTCTCCTTTATTAGACACACGAATAAAATAAAAAAAGTGGCTTATGCCACTTTTTTTATCTGTTCAGATAATTATAGATTGCAATTATAGCATCTGCTCTTGTAAGCTGTTTATACGGATTAAATAATCCATTTTCGTCACCTTTAAAAACACCTATACCAGCCAGAATACTGATATATCCAATATTATGTGACACATCAGGAAAAACAGATTTATAAATCGAATTGATTTTTGCATATTCCTCAATGCCCATAACCCTTATCATATAAATAGCAGCATATTCACGAGTTAATGCATCATTGGGATTTTGTTCCTCACTATTAACTATTCCCATTCTTTGTGCCTGTTTATATTCAGCTGATGTTTCATTTGCTGTTTTTAAAATGATAGGAGTATAGTTTGAAAAAGTTGCCATTAAAAGTGTAATATACTCATTTTGAGTTATAATCTCATCAGGTTTGAATTCAGAGCCTTCAAAACCTATTCCAAACCTTGCAAGAGTTTCTATCTGTTCTTTTGCATAGTGATTATCAATATCGGTATAACTTAACTTATTCTGCTCATAGGTAATATCAATAATTTTTCCTCTAAAGGCATCAATTTCAACTGAAGTTACATTTTTAATTATATATCCCAATTTGGCTGCATCTGAATATTGCATTTCATCTTTTGTTGCATAAGGAAAATAAACAAGCTTCAGTCCTTTTTGTTCTGCGAGCATTTCTGTTGCCTTTTCATCCGAGATTATACCAACAGGCGATGGAAATTCCACATCAGAATAATTCATTAAAAAATTCCACACTTTCCCATTTTCAGGGTTAATTTCAATGTTAACATAGTCGTCACAGAAGACAATGTCATTTACATATCTTGTGTATGCCACACTGTTTGATTTGGGTTGATTTTCATTTGGTCGATAATCAGCCTGGTTATCCTTAAAATATTTTGGTACTAACGATTCTAAAGCAAAATCTGCTTTTTTGATAATATCTTCCTTATCAAGTTCTTTTATATTTTCTTCATAATTTTCACGATAGTTGATGTAATCCTTTGTTCTTGTTCGCCATCTGATAATTTCAAGGGTTTTAGCATCAATAGTTGCAGAAGAATATCTGTATGTATCATCAATATGACTTTCAAAAGTTAAATCATAAAAGTATTTTTCGCCATTATATTCTTTATATAAATTAACAGATGTTAATGCTAAATCCTCTTCAAAATCTAAGAGCTCATTATTTTTTACTGCTTTTTCAGCTTCTTCAGAGGATTTTAGTCCTGCAACCTCCTCAAGCTTTTCAACCTCAATCTCAGAGAGTCTGGCACTTTCCATTATAGCAGCTCCTCCAGAACCATCGGTAGCCATTTCCTTTGAATTGGAGCTGTAAACGTAACTTCTTTCCCAGATATCAGAAATTTCGCCTGTTTTGGCATCAATATACTGTTGATATTTCATCTTGGGAGAATATATAAGCCGAATTATTTTCTTGCCATCATCATATTTTGATACATACTTTAACTCTAATCCTGCTTTTTTATAAAAATTTTTCCAGGCATCATCTTCGCTAATAAGATTAACTTTCTTTTCAAAGTTTAGATTAGGAGTATAGTTGATACTATATCTTATAATCTTCTCGGCATTTTCTCCCACTGTAACATTACCTGTATTGTTATAAACAGGTACTCCATCAACAACTCTTTCTAATTGAAATCTGTATGTGTTATCGAATAAAGACTCATTAATATTTGTGTTTACTACCTTTATTTCTCCTATTATGTCAGGATTTAATTCATCAACAAGCTTTTGTGATTTTTCCATTGCTTCAGCATAACTAATCTTATTAATAGCAGGGGTTGTTTTATATGAATTTTCACTATCATCAAAATATCTGTAATTTGTTATTATGCCATTATCCAAAGCACTGACACTCAAGCTTTTATATACTTCATTTTTGTTTGATGACCATTCAAAAGAATATGTTCTTACACCATTATTTTCCATAACAGATGAATTAAATTCTTCAAAAGCTTCAGTATTTGGTATTCTTGTTTTCACTAAAAGCAGAATTTTTTCCATTTCTTCAGTCTGGGCACCAAGAACAGGCAATGCAGAAATGCAAAGTGACAGACAAAGCAAAAAAGACAAAACTTTTTTCATAAAATCCTCCTCTTTCTCTTTTGTATTATTTAATTATTCCAACATTAAAATATATTTCTCCATTTTCTTCTTTTGCCACTACTCCAGGCTCAAAAATTATAACAAGTTCATTTTCTTCTGTCAGATAAAAATATTCATTTCCTGTTATAGAAGTAAAATTATCAAAATAAATAATAGTTTCATCAGCTGACATTTTTTCTTTTACCTTTTCTGATACATTCTTAATTAAATCCTGATTATTTTCAAGATAATCTGACAATGTTGCTCTTTCAAATTTGCTTTGCTTAAGCTTTGCTTCTTCATAAACATCTCGTGTTTCTGCTCCCGAGTATGCCTCAATTTGTGCAGTATCTGCGGAAATATTGCGTGCCCCACCCGCCTGTTTAGCATTTTTTTCTCCAACAATCTCCTGATTATTGTGCATAACCGAAGTCAAAACAACACCAACAACCAAACAAGCTGCCAACGATGTAGGAATTGATTTCCTTATCTTATTCAATTTATACTTATTGTTTATTTTTTTCTTAAGTTTAAGATTAAGTTCATCTGGAACTTCATTTTCGTCAATTAATGATTTCATTAATTCATCAAATTCTGTCAACTCCATACACCTCCAATTTATTTTTAATATGAACTCTTGCATTATACAGTCTGCTTTTGACAGTTCCTACAGGTATGCCAATTGTTTTTGATATGTTTTCAATCGACATTTCCTGATAATAGAACAAAAGAAATGGTATTCTCATTTTGTCATTCAGCTCATTCACAAAAGAATTGATAACATCGCATAGCTCCTTTTTAAGAATTTCCGATTCAGGAGTATCTTCATTCTTATATATGTTACTCTTATAATCTTCATCAATATATTCAGTTGGTGCAATACGATTGCGTCTTGCATATTTTCTTTTCTTATTATTCCATAGTGAAATGCTTATTGAAATCAGAAAGCTTTTTGGATTATTGTCTTTATCAATTCTGTCATATACGTCCATAACCTTTAAAAAGGTATCCTGATATAATTCCTCCGCATCAAATTCACTATATGTAAGTTTTCTGCAAAAATTATATACATCCTTACCATAGTCATCAACCAATTTTTCGATATCGGATATCTGCATGATTATCCTCCTTTGTATAAGATATAGTCATTAAAAATAAAAAGGTTCACAATTTTATCTACCAATATAATAACATAGCTATAAATCAAATTCAACAAAAAACTTTCAAAAAAATCTGAACCATTTAAAAACATAAGACTATATCCATTATGAACGAGGCAGGAAAGCATCGTAAAAAATTATAAAATAGAAAGGTAAGTGAAATTATGAAAAACACTACAAAAAAAATCCTTGCAGTTTTATCTGCAACAGCAATTCTAACTTCTGCTTCATTAGCAATGGCTGATGACTATGAAACAATGTTAATATCAGCTAATGAAGAATCGCCAATTTATGTTAATGACACATTATTGGATAAAACAACAAAAATTGTTGGTAATACACAGTTTTTACCACTAAGAGCTGTTTGTGAGGCACTTGGTTTTGAAGTTAACTGGATTGAAGAATCAAGAACAATTGAGATTGTTAATATGCCAAGATACATAACCTGCTCACCTGACCGTGACGGTTATACATTTGCAAGAACCGCTCCAATGCTATTAGGTTCAGCTCCAACATTGATTGATGACACAACATATGTACCAGCAAACTTTGTTGATGAAATTATTGGTTATTCTCTGATTATCGAAAATGGCGCATATCACATCCCTACAGAAATCAGTGAACCTCAAGCCGAAACAGTTGAAGTTAGTGGAACAATCGTTGATTTCATTTATGATGAGAACGAAAAGCTGGTTCAGATTGTTACAGGAGATAAAGATGATCCGATGAATCAGGTTATATATAATCTTTCAGAAGAATTAATTGAAAAAGTTACAGAATTAAATTTGGAAGTTGGTATGTCATTCACAGGTGTTGCACAAGCATTACAAACAATGAGCATTCCTCCTCAGCAGCCACTTTTGTCAATTGAAGTTTCTAATGAAGCTGAAACAGTTGAAGTTTCTGCTAAAATCGTTGAACTGATTTATGACGAAAATGAAAAGCTTGTTCAACTTGTTACTGGCGATGAAAAGGACCCACTAAATCAGTTGATTTTTAATTTATCTGAAGATTTGATAAATAAAGCAGATGAATTAAAGCTTGAAGTTGGAAAAACATTTAAAGGACAAGCTGCAATGCTTCAGACAATGAGCATTCCTCCTCAGCAACCACTTCTTACAATTACAGAAGTAAAATAATCGAATTTGATAAAATTCTCAAATTAATATTGACATCCTTATACCATTATTATATAATATGGGAGTAATTCTCAAATTGGTATAAGGATGTTTTTTTATGTATCAGACAAGACAAAGAAAATTATTAAATGATTTTTTGAAATCAAATACTCATAAACAATTTTCAATTAATGAAATAATTGAAAATGTGTGTCCTGATGGAAAAGGAAAAAGTACAATTTACAGACTTATTTCTCAATTATGTGACAGCGGAACATTAATTAAGATGCAGGGTGACGATGCAAAATCTGTGCTATATCAATATGCTGGTGAAGGTACTGAATGTTCTTTTCATTTCCACTTAAAATGTACTGATTGCGGAAAGCTTATACATCTTGATTGCAACCATATTGGTGAAATATCTGAGCATATTTTAAATGAACATAAATTTACGCTTGACATGAAAAAAACAGTTTTATATGGACTATGCGATGACTGTAGTCAAAAGAAAGGAAACATATTATGAAAAAAATACTATTCGTACTAATTACTGTTTTTCTTTTAACCTCATGTTCCGCAAATAAGGAATATCAAAACAATAATAAAATCAATATAACAACAACGATATTTCCATATTATGACTTTTCCCTGCAAATTTCAGGAAAATCAGCTGATGTTTCAATGCTTTTGCCTGCAGGCTCTGACAGCCACAGTTTTGAACCAACACCAAAGGATATTATACAAATAGCTGATTCTGATGTATTTATATATACAGGCGGAGAATCTGACTCCTGGATTGAAGATATTCTAAAAGATATAAACAATCCCGAACTAAAAACAATTAAAATTTCAGAATTCTTCCCCTCTGTATCCGAACATTCTCATACGATTGATGAACATTACTGGACATCTCCTCAAAATGCAATAAAAATTTGTGAAAAAATTAAGGAAATACTTTGTGAGATTGATAGTGAAAACAAAAATATATATGAAAATAATTTTTCGGATTACAAATTGAAACTAAACGAACTTGATAATGAATTCAAGAACGTTAAAACATACGCTAAAAGAAACATTTTAGTGTTTGGCGACAGATTTCCTTTCAAACATTTAACAGATGCGTATAACATAGAATATGCTTCTGCATTCCCGGGATGCTCCGAGGAAACTGAACCTGATATGAAAACAATTATGTCATTGATTGAACTTGTAAAAAAAGACAATGTACCGGTTGTTTTCTACACAGATTTTTCTAATCATAAAATAGCAGATACCATATGTGCAGAAACAAATGCAAAGCTATCAATGCTTCGTTCCTGCCACACAATAACAAATGATGAGTTTTTATCTGGCATAACATATTTAGAAATAATGAACGATAATCTTTCAAAAATCAAGGAGGCTTTAGAATAATGGCTTTAATTACATGCGAAAATTTGAATTTTTCTTATGACCACAAAAGTGTTATAAGTGATTTGACTTTTCAGGTTTCAAAAGGCGATTATCTATGTATCCTCGGAGAAAATGGCGCAGGTAAAACCACATTAATCAAAGGACTTTTAGGACTAATTAAACCATCAGGCAAAATAACATTTTCCGATGGTCTAACTCAATCAAAAATAGGTTATCTCCCCCAACAAAATGAAATTCAAAAGGATTTTCCTGCATCAGTTTATGAGGTTGTTATCTCAGGGACTTTGAATAAATGCGGTTTCTTCCCGTTTTATTCAAAGAAACAAAGAATTATTGCAGAATTGAATATAAAGCTTTTAGGTCTGGAGGATATAAAGAAGAAATGTTATCAGGATTTATCAGGCGGTCAAAAACAACGAGTATTACTTGCAAGAGCACTGTGTTCAGCAGGAAGTCTTATTTTATTGGACGAGCCTGCCTCTGGTCTTGACCCTATTATAACTAACGATTTATATGAGCTTATTAATCATTTAAATAAGAAACACAATATGTCAGTAATTATGATTTCGCACGACATAAAAAGAGCAATGGATAATGCTACTCACATTCTCCATTTAGACCATGACAGCTATTTTTATGGCACAGTCAGAGAATATGAAAAAAGTGAATTTATAAAAAAATTAAACAGAGGAAATCAAAAATGAATTTAATTTTAGAAATTATTTCTTATCCGTTTATGATGCGTGCATTGATTGTTGGAATTTTAGTGTCCCTGTGTGCATCACTATTAGGTGTCAGTCTTGTTTTGAGAAGATACTCAATGATTGGTGACGGACTTTCTCATGTCGGATTCGGAGCTTTGGCAATTTCTGCTTTTTTAAATACTGCACCACTGCTCATAACAATTCCTGTTGTTATAATCGCTGCATTCTTTATTTTGAGAATTACAGAGAATAATAAAGTCAAAGGCGATTCATTAATTGCGGTCATTTCCACTGCATCTCTTGCAGCAGGAGTTATGATACTATCTCTTATCCCGGGAATGAATACTGACCTTAATAACTATCTTTTCGGAAGTATTTTATCAATAAGCAATAATGATATGATAATAAGTATCATTATTTCAATAATTGTACTAATATTGTTTATTGCCTTTTATAACAGAATTTTCTCAATTACCTTTGATGATGGTTTTTCAAAAGCAACAGGAATAAAAACTAATCTATATAATATGTTAATTGCAATCCTGACTGCTGTAACAATTGTTCTTGGTATGCGATTGATGGGCTCAATGTTAATATCATCATTAATAATTTTTCCAGCACTTACTTCTATGAGAATTTTTAAAACTTTTAAATCGGTTACAATTTCATCTGCAGTTTTATCAGTAATATGCTTTGTTCTGGGGCTTTTTATATCATATATATTCGAAACACCTACAGGGGCAAGCATTGTTGTTGTTAATTTATCAGCATTAATTTTATTTACAATTATATCAAAAATAAGGTGTCATCAATGACACCTTATTCTTTTAGAAACTCACGCATTTTTATTAAAGCTCCTTTTTCAAGCCTTGAAATCTGCACCTGTGATACACCAACTATTTTAGAAACATCACTTTGAGTTTTTTGATAAAAATAGCGCATTATTATAATTTTTTTCTCTCTTGGTGAAAGTATCTCCAAGGACTCCTTAACTAATACCTTATCAATTATTCTGCCATCTTCTTCAATCATTCCAAGCTTATTTATAAGTTCGCCTTTTTCATCGGAATAGCAAGGCTGATAAATCGATTCAGGCTCTGTTGTTGCCTCCATTGCCTCAACAATTTCCATAGCATCAATCTTACATTCCTCTGCGATTTCAGAAATTGTGGGTGTTCTTTTTAATTCCTGATGAAGCTTTTCCCGAGCAACATTTGCCTTAAGGGCATTTGTTTTATGTTTTCTGCTTACCTTTATTATCCCGTCATCTCTTATAAATCTTTTTATCTCTCCAATAATCATAGGGACAGCGTATGTTGAAAACTGAACATTAAAACTAAAATCAAATCGTCTTATCGCCTTAATAAGTCCCATACACCCTATCTGGATTAATTCCTCGCTGTCATATCCGCTGTTATAAAATCTTTTGGCTATACCAGCAACAAGTCCCATATTATTTTTAACTAATTCATTTTCGCTGTCAGGTTTTCCGCTATGTAAGTCTTTCAATAAAGTTAAATTATCTGTCATTTTTTATAACCTTTTTCATTTTAACAACTGTACCTATTCCTAATGTGCTTTTCACTTCTATCTTATCCATAAAGCTTTCCATTATAGTAAATCCGAGTCCCGAACGCTCATTCTCGGGTTTACCTGTATACAAAGGTTCCATTGCTTTTGAAACATCTGCAATTCCGCACCCCTTATCTGTAATCGTAAATTCTACAATATTACCATATATCTTCCCATCTAACCTTACCATCCCGATACTGTCCTCATAACCATGAATAATCGCATTGGTAACTGCCTCAGATATAGCTGTTTTAATTTCAGATAATTCTTCGCAAGTCGGGTCAAGCGGTGTTACAAATGCTGCTGCAACTAATCTTGCAAGATTTTCATTACACGATTTATTTGCAAATTCTAATTTCATTATATTCTCCATTTTAAACTGTCCTTTCTCTTTATACTAATCCTATTGCTGTTTCATAGCTGTCGCAAACACAAATTATTCTGTCTATGCCTGCCATATCAATTATTCTTTCAATCTGCTTTTTTAAACCATATACTATGACCTTGCCGCCAAGAATTTTTGTAATTTTATATCTTCCCATAAGCATCCCTATTCCTGAACTATCCATAAAGTCTACATCGCTAAAGTTAAAAATAACATTTACAGCATTGCTTCCCTTAATTTTACTATCAACACTTTTTCTGATTATAGATGCAAAATGATGATCAAGTTCTGAATCTATTTTCACAACTAATGTTCTCTTTTCACTGATTAACTCAATATTCATATTAATTCCTCCTTAGTTTTTACAATTAATATATTCTTATATAACAAAAAAAATCCTTTGTCGAAATCAGGCTTTCGTATGCCAAAATCCGACAAAGGAAAAAATAACATATTTTATTGTCTAAAATTCTATAAATTCATAATTATCTGCCTTTTTATGTATTTGCTCTCTAAGGTCTTTTGAATAATAAATTTTATTATCCTTTGTTGCAAAAATACCACAAGCATTATACTTTTCTAAAATGGGTTTGCTTTTTTCAAAGCCTAACAAGAAACAAACAGTGCTCAGAGCATCGCCATTAAATCCGCTGTCTGAAACAACAGTTACGCTGTTCAGCTCATTATCAACAGGATATCCTGTTTTTGCATCAATTATATGATGGTATCTTTTGGAATTAATATCTGCATAACGAAGATAATTGCCCGAAGTAATTACAAACTTATCAGAAACCTCAACTGTCAACAAAACACTATTATTATCTGCAGGGTCCAATACTCCGACATTCCACTTTTTCCCATTTTGATTTCTGCCCTTAGCGTATATATTGCCACCCAGATTAATAAGTGCATTATTAATTTTATTATCATCTAAATAATCGGATATTCTGTCTGCAATATATCCTTTAGCAACTGCACCAAGATTTATTTTCTGAGTAGAAATTGTCTTTTTTACTATATCATTTTCAAATACCAGAGAATTATAATCAACAGTTTTTAGTGCATCATTAAGTTCATTTTCATCAGGCAAAATACCATTTTCAAAGGTTTTATTCCACAAATCAGAAACAGTACCGACAGTCAGATCAAATGTATTTTGTGTGTCTTTTATAAAAGGCTCTGATGATTTTATAATATCATATAACTCCTGAGAATAATCAGTGTTTTCACCACGATTTAATTTATATAATTCACTTTCTTCTTTGGTATGAGAAAAAATATCATCGTATTTTTCTATTATATCTGATATATCTGCAAGATTTTTTTCACCATCTGCTCTTTTGATAAGTGTTATATTGGTTATTGTGTCCATAGCATCGGTTATTGTTGATGTATACACCTTGAATACCTTTATGTAATTCAAAGTAAAGATAACTCCCAATATAAATATTATTAAAATAATTTTTCTTTTCATTTTATCCTCATTATTTTAAATGGGCGGTATATAACCGCCCATTTATTATTTTGTTGTAATTGTAACAGTGTATGTATCAGCATCCCAAGCGATTGTATATCCTAATGTCTTTTCAAATGCAATATAAGGAATAAATGTTCTGTCTCCTACAATTTCAGCTTCCTTATCAAACTCAATCTTCTCACCGTTTAAGAATGCATAGTTTGTTCCGATTTGCAAGAAGAAAGCTCTTGCTTCTTCGTTAATGTTACAAACTGAGATAGCAGTTCTTGTTTCCTGCTCCCAGCTTACAACAGCGCCAACTGATTCAAAAATAGCTCTCATAGGAAGCATTGCTACTCCGTCTTCTGTTACAAATGGTTCAACATCTGATACGACTTCTTCTCCATCCTTTAAGATTTTAATATCATTCTCTGCAAAAGCTGTCAAAGATAATAACATAAGTCCCAAAGCCATTACTAATGAAATGATTTTTTTCATTTGAAATTACCTCCAAAATTTAATTATATATATAAAATACCACAAAATGCCTTAAAAATCAAGTATATTTTCTATTAATTGAGAAAAGAATTAATCAGTTCTATTGTTTTAAATTTTATCCTATATTCAACATTGTTATTTTTTATTATGTTATAGGTTTCTTTATTTAATATGTTGTTTAATTTTATATTTCCGTCATCACTAATTTTGCCTGTCACCGATTCAGTAAAACACAACGGAGGATATGCAACACACCACCAGTTCTCACCCTCCCCAGCTCCCAATATTATTTTTAATGCCTGATAATTGCCTGCAGGAATCGATATATCAGAATAATTCTTAGTTTTAAATTTTGTGTCACCTATTTTAACTCTTGCACCATATCTGACACCATTTTTAATTAGAAATTCATTTATTTTATCTTCTGTTTGGGTAATATTTTTAACCACCTCTGCCTTACTACTAAAATCATTCATGCTTATATCATCAATCACAAAATCCCTGACTTTTATTTTTATATTCTGATCGGATTCATCATTACTATTTGCTAAGATATGCATTCTTAAAAGCTTATCCGAGATTTCATTTGTAATATTCTTGCTGTAAACATTTCCCATCATAAACATTTCAAAAATTAACATACAAAATAATATTATTCTTTTCATAATAAATACCTCGTTTATAGTTTTATGAAATTCTTGTCAAAAAAGACAAATCCTATACATAAAAGCCATAAAATCAGTCCAAAATAGTTTTAAATAAAATATATGAGGTGATAAATTTGAAAGGAATTCCTAAAAACAAAATTATACTGATACTTAGTATATTTGCACTCCTAATTGTGTCCATATCAGCAATAACCTTATCACAACAGGCAATAGCACAGACAGCCCGTTCAGCAAGTGATGTTCAGCTTATTGCAAGGGCGGTTAATGGAGAGGCAAGAGGTGAGCCATATGAGGGGCAGGTGGCAGTTGCAGCAGTCATACTAAACAGAGTAAAGCACACATCATTTCCAAATTCAATATCAGGTGTTATTTATCAGCCTGGAGCATTTACAGCAGTGTCTGACGGACAAATTAATGAACCGATTGCAGAAAACTCAAGCATTTATAAGGCATGTCAGGATGCTATGAACGGATGGGACCCTACAGGCGGTGCAATATATTATTTTAATCCCGATACTGCAACAAGCTCCTGGATTTGGTCAAGAACATTTATAAAACAAATAGGCAAACATAGATTTTGTAAATAGAAAGGAAAAACCATGACTAATAACACTATATCAAGACACAGAATAATTTATTGGATATTATCAGTTGTAATTGCAGTTCTTGCAATTTTTTCTACCTATCTTTTTACTAAGAAAAGAGCATTAGAAACAAATATCGAAAATAACTACAACAGAGCTTTTCACGAGCTTGTAAGTTATGTTGATGACATTGATACACTGTTGCAGAAAAGCATGCTTGTTTCAAGCGCTGCCCAGATGAGCACAATTTCTTCAGAGCTTTTCAGACAAACTAGTGCAGCAAAAGCTTGTCTTGGTCAACTCCCCATTTCAGAGGTTCAGCTTGAGGCAACCGAAAAATTCTTATCTCAGGTCGGAGATTACACATATTCGCTCAGTCAGAATGTAATTAATTCAAAAAAAGTAACCGAGGAAGATTATAAATCTCTTTCAGAGCTTGGAAATTACGCAACAAATCTCAATAATAATCTATTAAAAATGCAACAGGATATTTATAATGGTGATATATCATTCGGAGCAGTACAAAAAAATTCAAAAGAATATTTTGAAAATAACGCAAAAGCAACATCAGGTGATATAAATTCAGGCTTTGAAAGTGTTGAAAAGGAATTTCAGGAATATCCGTCCTTAATATATGATGGACCATTTTCAGACCATATTGAAAATATAAAACCTGCAATGCTTGAAAATTCTAAGGAAATATCTGTAGAAGAAGGACTAAATATAGTCAAGAAATTTTTAAATGACAGAGGGCAAAATCTTGCACACTCAGGAGAAAGTCAGAATACCACAATTGACTCTTATTCATATTCTTCAAACTATGACAACAGAGAAATATATATAACCATAAGTAAAAAAGGCGGAATACCTGTTTATTTCCTTGACACTCGGGAAGTTGGAGAGGAAAAATGTGACTTTAATGATGCAATAGCAAAAGCAAAGGAGTTTTTAAATTCAAAAGGCTATACTTCGTTAAAGGAAAGCTATTATGATAAATCCAACGGAATTGCAACTATTAATTTTGCATATACTCAGGGCGATGTAATATGTTATTCCGATTTGATAAAGGTAAAGGTTGCACTTGATAATTGTGAAGTTGTCGGAATGGAAGCGCATGGTTATATAATGAACCATAAGCACAGAAATTTAGAAAATGTTATAATCTCTCAGGAAAATGCAAAATCTCGAATTAACTCACATCTGAATGTAACTCAAACATCATTGGCTCTTATTCCAAAGGATAGTAAAAGAGAGGTTTTATGTTACGAATTTAAAGGAAATTACAACAACAAGAACTTTTTAGTGTATATCAATGTACAGACAGGTGCAGAAGAACAAATTCTAATGCTTATAGAATCAGAAAACGGAATACTGACAATATAACAAATGGCGTGCAAAATGCACGCCATTTATCATATAAACTGATTGGTTTGTTCGCTATATTCATAATCTATCATCTTCATTTTATTGATTATTTCATTTTTATTTATGCATAAATCATCACATAATTCGTCAATATTCTTATAAACATCACGAAGCTTTGTATTGAGAAAGCTCAATAATATAACAGGGTCATTTGGTAACATATTAAAAGCTCCACTCCTTAATAACTGTTTCATCCAATGTCTTTATTTTAAAAACCCTGTTTTCGTATGTCATATAGCTTGGAGGATTATTTTCCTTTGGAATTGAAACTGAACCGGGATTTAAATAAGTGAATAACTCTTTTTTGTCAATATCTAAAATATGAGTATGCCCGCAAACCAAAATGTCACCATTGGCAAGCTTCAACGGAACATCTTTATTATAGATATGTCCATGAGAAACATAAATCTTCACGCCATTATCAGCAATCAATGTATAATCGCATAACATCGGAAAATCAAGCACCATCTGGTCAACCTCAGTATCACAATTACCTCTTACAGCAATAATTTTATCCGATAGTGAATTAAGTATTTTTATTACCTTTTTAGGTGCATAACCATCAGGTAAATCATTTCTTGGACCGTGATATAATAAATCACCACACAAAACCAAAAAATCAGCATTCTCAGACAAAAACAAATCTTTTAGTTTTTGTGCCGCAGTTGCGCTCCCATGTATATCAGATGCAAATAAATACTTCATATAAATCCTTTCTATCAGCTTTCTTTAGCATTTAGTTCAATGTTAACAAATTTTGTATATCTTCCCTGCCAGCCAAGCTTAAATATACCAGTTGAACCGCTTCTTTGTTTTGCAATATTAACTTCTGCAATATTTTTTTCAGTCGATTCCTTATTATAATAATCATCACGATATAAAAGCATAACCATATCGGCGTCCTGCTCTATCGCACCTGATTCTCTCAAGTCAGAAAGCATCGGTCTTTTATCTCCTCTTGATTCACTCAATCTCGATAACTGCGAAAGAGCAATAACTGGAATGTCAAGCTCTTTTGCAAGAACCTTCAACGACCTTGATATATCTGAAATTTCCTGTTGTCTGTTGTCGCTTCTTCCGCTACCCTGCATAAGTTGCAAATAGTCTATTACAACCAATCCAAGATTTTTAGTCTGTTTCAATCTCCTGCACTTCGCTCTTATTTCAGATACAGTTATTGCAGATGAATCGTCAATATATATCGGAGTCTGTGAAAGACTGTCTACAACAGAACAGATTTTCTGCCAGTCCTCTGCCTGAAATTCGCCTTTTCTTATGCTCTGAGAATCTACATATGCTTGTGAACAAATAATACGATTTACAATCATACTCTTTGACATTTCGAGGTTAAATATTGCAACAGTAACATTTTCTTTAATGGCTGCGTGCTCAGCAATATTTACTGCCAAACTTGACTTACCCATACCCGGACGACCTGCAATAATAATAAGTTCTCCACCATGCAGGCCACCTGTCATATTATTAAGATAATTAAATCCTGTTGAAATACCTGTAACAGAACCCTTTGTCAAAGAATTCTGTACCATTTCATCATATGCAGTCATCATAATATCACTTATATGAAGAATATCGTTTGATTCTTTGCCTGATGAGACATCAAGAATTTTCTGCTCGGCAATATCTAAAATTTTATCAGGCAAATCTTCTTCATCATATGCTTTATCAGAAATATATTTTGCAGTAAAAATCAATCGGCGCAACACTGCCTTGTCTTTAATAATTTTTGAATAATATTCAACATTTCCCGTTGTCGGAACACCGAGAATTAAAGAGCTTAAATATTGCACTCCGCCAATTGAATCAAGCTTATCATGTTGATTTAATCTGTCTGAAACTGTGACAACATCTATTGGCATGTTCTCATTGAACAATTCCATTATTGCAACAAAAACAGTTCTATTCTGTTCAAAATAGAATTCCTCTGCTTTTAGCATTTCACAAATTGTTCCAACAGCGCTTGCACTTGAAAGAGCACTGCCCAATACAGACTGTTCCGCCTCTTTGTTGTGAGGAAGCGTTCTGTCTGAATAACTTAAATTTTCATCCATTATATTCACCCTATATTATAAAGTTTCAACACTAACCTTTAATTTTGCCACAACACCTGTGTGAACTTTTATTTCCACATTTGTTGTACCAAGTGCTTTTATACCATCAGGTAAAACAAACTTTTTCTTATCAATTTTAATATGGTGTTGCTGTGTTAAGGCTTCAGAAACATCTTTTGATGTGATAGAGCCGAATAACTTTCCGTTATCGCCTGCTTTAGCCTTTAGGACAACTTTTATTTCATCAATCTTTTTTGCAATTGCTAAAGCTTCTTTCAACTCTTTTTGCTGTCTGTATTCTCTGCTTTCCTGTTGTCCCTTTAACACATTTATATTTTCCTTTGATGCAGGGATTGCAAGATTTTTAGGCAATAGAAAATTTCTCGCATATCCGTCTGAAACTTCAACCAAGTCGCCTTTTTTTCCTTGTCCCTTAACATCCTGATTTAATATAACTTTCATTTTATTTCCTCCAAATATTACTTCTTATTTTCTTCAATATATTCCTTAATTGCATCCTTTAATTTTTCTCTTGCTTCTCCAAGAGAAATGTTTTTAAGCTGACAACCTGCAACTGTCATATGTCCTCCGCCGCCAAGCTTTTCCATAATCAGCTGAACGTTAACATCAGTAAAGGACCTTGCGCTGAAATACACAACATTCTCAACCTGATACACTACAAAAGCTGCTTTAATTCCTAAAATATTGAGCATTTCGTCAGCTGCCTGAGAAGAAATAACTCTCATATTATTAAAAGCATAATCACAGATTGAAACTGCAATATCAGTATTCCAGATTTCTGCAATCCTTATAATATCCATTCTCTTGACATACTCGTCAAAATCAAGATTTAAATGCTTTTTAGCATCCATTGTATTAACTCCGTATCTGCGAAGATACGATGCTGCTTCAAAAGTTCTCACACCTGTTTTTGTGACAAAATTTTTGGTATCCATAAAAATACCAAGATAAAGGCAGGTTGCCTCAAAGGTATTCATAATTTTTTTATCATCAATATACTGTAAAATTTCAGTAACCATTTCACATGAAGATGATGCATATGGTTCAAGATAAATCAGTGAAAGATTATCAATGAATTCTGTACTTCTTCTGTGATGGTCTATCAAAACAACCTTGCTTGCAACATTTAATAAATCAGGCGCAGGCATCATTGAAGGTCTGTGAGTATCAATAATAATTAATAATGTGTTCTTATCTGCAATTTCCATTGCCATATTAGGACTGATTATCATTGAAGTATAATCGGAAATTGTTTGCATTTCGTCATATAATGGTTTGATAGCAGGCGATGAGTCAAGAACAATATGAACCTCTTTTTTCATAATTCTTGCTGCCCTTGAAATTCCTACTGCTGCTCCGAATGAGTCATAGTCAGCGGCAGAATGTCCCATTATAATAACCTTATCTGACTGAGAAATCATTTCTTTCAAAGCTGATGCAAACATTCTTGTTTTAACCCTTGTACTCTTTTCGTAATCCTTGGTTGACAAGCCATAAAATTTAAACTCTTCCTGATTTTTTACAACTACCTGGTCGCCGCCTCTGCCCCACGCCATTTCAACAGATGCACGGGCATTTGTTTCGTTTTCAAGTAAGTGTCCGCCTGTACCAATACCAATACTGATTGTTATAGGCTCTTTGATTTCATCTCCAACCGCACGGATTTTATCAAGAATATCAAATTTGTTTTTAATATAATTTTCAAGATACTGATGTTCAAAAAAGACAAGATATCTGTCCGACTCCATCTTTTTCATAACACCATTACTTTCATTAACCCATTTTGAAACAATTGAATTGATTTTTCCAATTGTGTCCTGACTCTTGACATTATCCATTGCCTGAAAAACATCATCATAATTATCAACAGTTACAATCGCAACATCAACCTTCTCAGCCTCTCGTTTTTTCTTTGATACAACGCTGTCTGTTATATCATTAAAGTACAACAAAACTGAATATGCTGCATCTTTATCCTCAGAGTCATTTCTCTTTATAATGCTTCCGAAAACTGAATAGTTTCTCTCATTATAGACAACATCCATATTAATATCATCTGTAGACTTCAACAGTTCTGTCCATTTAAAATCAGTTATTACCTGTGTAAGCATCATACCATATAAATCCTGAACACCAAAGATGGTTGATGAATAGTCATTGTACCATACAATTTTCCCTTCGATATCCAAAATCAGCATAGGAAACGGAAATCTTGTTATGACTTCATTTGTAGTATTTCCGCCTTGTTCAGATATCAAGGATATAACCTTTGACATTTCTTTGTTTTTGTTTACTTCATCATAAATCACAAATCCGAGAATAAGTGCTGAAAATAAGAATTCAACTAAAGCAATATCAGTTTTATCTAAAAATAAATTAATCACACCTAATGCCAAAAAAAGTATAACTAAAAATATTTTTATCCGTATCTGTAACAATCTGTTATTCCCTTTTTTCATATTAAAAATTCCTTTCAAAGAACTACAATGCACAAATATACCAATTATATAATAATTTTACCACAAATTTAATAAATAGTCAACAACAAAAAAACGAGAGCGTTGCTCTCGTTTAAAATCATACATTTTTAGGCAATGCTGTAACCATTCCTGCAAGGTGCTCCGAATAACTATACTTAACTTCCCTGAACTTATCGTCTGAAAATTCAAAAATTGAAATTGAAGCATTAACAGCCCACGGATAATCCTTTATTTCTTCAGCCTTCAATCCTGCACATTTTGCAGCAAATGTTCTTATTGGAGTTGCATGAGTGCCAATGCAGATAGTCTTTCCGTCATTTTCCTTTGCGATTTTATAAAGCTCGTTATAAACCCTGTCTTGTAAATCCAGAACAGACTCTCCGCCGGTACAAACTGCAAGTCCTACATTATTCTTCCAAACATAATATTCTTTTTTGTACTCAACTTCTAAATCATCAAATTTCTTATTTTCCCATTCACCAGCATAAATTTCTCTTAAATTTTCAGAGGTTATTACAGGAATATTTTTCATTTTTGAAATTGGCAAAACAGTGTTATATGCTCTTTTTAAATCACTTGAGTATATTAAATCAACATCAACATTTTCAAAATATTTTCTGACCAATTCTGCTTGTTCATACCCTTTGGGTGACAAATCAAGGTCTGTGTGACCCAAGTATGCTCTTACGGCATTCCCCAGACTCTCACCATGTCTTATTAATATAAGCCTTGTCATTTTACAGCCTCTTTCAGTTCATCAACCTTATCTGTCTTTTCCCAACGAACATCAATATCCTCTCTGCCCAAATGACCATAAGCTGAAAGTTGCTTATAAATTGGCTTTCTCAAATCAAGCTCATTAATAATCGCATTTGGTCTTAAATCAAACACTTTATCAACTGCAAGTTTGATTTTTTCAATATCAACTTTTTCTGTCCCGAAAGTATCAATCATAATTGAAACAGGTTTTGCTACACCTATTGCATATGCAAGCTGAACCTCACATCTGTCAGCAAGTCCTGCAGCAACAATATTTTTAGCAACCCATCTTGCAGCATAGGCAGCAGAACGGTCAACCTTTGTAGGGTCTTTTCCTGAAAAAGCACCGCCACCATGACGAGCCATTCCGCCATATGTGTCAACAATTATTTTTCTTCCTGTCAATCCACTGTCCCCCTGAGGACCACCAACAACAAATCTGCCTGTTGGATTGATGAAATATTTTGTATCATCACTTAAATATTTTTCAGGAATTGTTGTTTTAATAACCTCACGGATCAAGTCCTCTCTGATTTGTTCTAAAGAAACATCAGGTGAGTGTTGAGTTGAAACTACAACTGTTTCAACACTGACAGGCTTATTATCTTCATATAAAACTGTCACCTGTGTCTTTCCGTCAGGTCTTAAATAATCAAGCTTTCCTTCTTTTCTGACATCTGTAAGCTTTTTAGCAAGCTTATGAGCTAATGATATAGGCAAAGGCATAA
>JAZOTJ010000104.1:0-14695 GCA_045657585.1 Clostridia bacterium
CGGAACAAAGCAAGAAATCCGAATAGAAGTCGGATTTCTTGCATATACTCTTTAAAAAAAGATATTCCTCGTTAGCTCAGTCGGTAGAGCGCATGACTGTTAATCATGATGTCGTTGGTTCAAGCCCAACACGAGGAGCCAAAAGGAACAAGTTTTGCTTGTTCCGATTTTTTTATCCAAAATACTTTGTATAGATGCATCTATATTGTTTTGCAAAAAAAGACTATTCATCAGAATAGTCTTTTTATATTAATTTTATTTACTTATACTGATACCCATAACCCCAAGAATGACCTCGTTTGCAACAGCCTCAAATCTTATGCTTGCAAGTTCTTTTGAAGAATCAAGACGAATTCTTTGAATATTTGCATGATTATAGTCATTAAAATATAGTGTTTCATTTTGTGTTTGCAGAGCAGGAACGAGCCAGTCATCAAAGTTAAATGGATATACCAGGCTGACAGTTTCAGTTCCTCCGTCTTTATATGTAACTGTGATACGCGCATTTTCGACTTGGGTTTGCATAGAGTTGGTTGTTGAAATGTAAAGTATTGCAATTTCCTGTGCGTTTCCATTTAATGAAATTTCCATTTTATCAGGGAAATTATCCCATACAGAAACACATGCAAGATTTTCATTTTCGGCTGGTGTTGAAAATGGTATGCCCGATTTTGTATGCACAACTCCGCCTGATTGTCTTAGTGAACTGTCATCAACAATTACCTTATTGTATCCACCGTGATTCCACTCCCAAGCATATCTTCCGTTAGGGAATACACCGAGTGAATATGTGTCAGGTCGGGGATTCATATACTCCTGTTGATGAAGCTCCATCATATTGCAATTGAAAAATTCTGAAATATCAATCGGTTCAAATGGCTTTTCATCAAGTGGTTCTTCTATGGTTTCTTTTTTTATAATTTCATAGTCTGCAGCAAGCCAGGCATCGTATTCGTCTTTCTTTGTGCGGATAAATAATGTGTGATATCCTGGAATATCTTTAGCTTTTGCATATAATTTATTGCCGACAATGTTGATGTTTTCAAGACTTTCTGAAAGGTCACAATAATCTGTAAGCTCACCATCTGTCAGTTCAAAAACAATTTCATTTCTTGGAAAAATCTTGTCAGTAAAGTTTATTTGGGGAATACTTCCTTCACCATACATAACACGAATTTCAAAGCGTCCAGTTTTATCTGTATCAATCTTAATAAAACTGTTGTTTACAGCAGGTAACACTTCATAGGGAACAGGTTTTCCATCAAGCATTACAGTTTCAATATTGTACGAAAGCATAGGTATTTTTACGCACTTATTTTCTGCTCTTTCGCAATAAATATCATAAGCTTCCTGCATACCATTACGATTATAATGTAAAGAAATATCTTTTAATGTCAGGCTTGCATTTTCCCAGTCATCAGGAAAATTCGGTGCAATGATAACAGAATTGTCAAGAGCGTTGAAACGAATACCAAATAGTCCTTCAATCACTGCACGAAGATATGTGCTTGATACATCAGTAAAGTCTAAATCTGCATGGTCTGCAGTACAACGCGCTGACTGAACATGAGCTGCCATACCAGGATTTTTGCCCATAAAATAGCAATCAATAAGTCCGTCCATAATTTTCTTGCCTTGTTCTTTTAAGCCTAATTTGAAATAAACAAGAGCAAGGTGTGCGTTTTCAGCAGGGAAAATTCCATAAGTGGAATATTTTTTCGGTAGCCAGTTTGAGCTATATGACAATCGACCGTCAGAGCCGGGGGTTACTATGCTCTTAATATGATTTTCGGTATATTTAAGCATTGTATAAGCTTTAAAATCGTCAACAATGTCACAATCTATCGCAAGATATGCAGTAGAAAGCTCGGGTGACGGATGAATAAGGCAATTTCCTATTGTATCAAGCGATTCGGCAATAACGCCACTGTCTTTTAACCATAATTTATCTATTACAGCACTTTTAATCTTTTCTGCTCTCTTAGCAAAAACTTCACTTGGCTTGCCAAGCTTTTTCGCAATTTTCTCCATTGCCTTGTTTGCACGATAATTGTAAGCACTGGCCTGTGCACAGCCTGCGCCGTTATATTCGTGGCCATCTGAAATCCAGGTGTTTAAAACATTCTGATAAAGTCCGTCGTTATCAGGATCTAGAATTCTATCTTCCCAGTCAAGCATTGCACAAAAGTCATCATAATATTTTTGAGCAAACTCAAGGTTTCCTGTCCACTCAATATAATACAGCATCATATCAAATGCACATTCCTGCATATTATAAAGAGTATCCTCAATGCCGATGAAATATGGCAAAAATCCTGTACTGTTTGCAATGTTGTAATATTGTGACTGCCCTTTTCCGGATATAGGATGTGTTCCGTCAAACCAGATTTTTTCTTCTCCATCTGCTTTTTTAACCATCTGATTTAGGTGTGTTGACATTGTGGTTTCCACTCTGTCTCTCCAGCCTAATGCGGTAGGAGCATACCAGTTTCTCCAGCCCAAGAATGGCGCGTGATAGCCAAATGCACCATGATGGAAAGAGTTTTCGTGCCAGGATGCATCAAGTGCTATTACAGTTGGAGCAATAGTTAAATCAAGTGGATTTTCAGGAGTTTTGATGCTGATGCAGGAAGATTTTTCAAATATCTGCTCTTTTATGTATCGTACAGGGTTCTTGTGTGTCAGCCATTTATTCAAGGTGTCCTCATCGGAATTATGAAGAACGACTATGTATCCGTCAAGAGTTGCGCCTGCCTCAATTTCAGCAAAAATCTTCACAACCAAATCGTCTTCGTTTTCAGGTTTTGATGCTAAAAATGTGCTGGCATATTGTGTTTCCAGAGCTTTTGCAGAACCCAATTCAATAACTGATGCAAAGCTTGTGCCGATGTGCATGGATGTACCGTTAGAATGGCGGATACAAGCGCCATTTTTACCAAATTCAACAGTGTTTTTTTTGCAGTTATCTGGAACAAAATGTCGTTTTGGCTCTCCTTTATATTCAAATCTTCCGATATGGCCGGTAATACCGCCAAATCCTGCAACAAAAATTACTCTCTGGTCTGTTTTTATTTTATAATGCACCAAAAATCCGTCATCAGGCATTAGTGGATATGTTTCAATCTCCACATTTACATCAGGAAACCATGGAGAGATTTGTGTCAGTTCATATTCCATCCATCCATTTTTGAATTCTGCACTGACATCCTCTGAATCGTGAAACCAACGAGAATTTGTATCCATTTCTGATGAATACCAGAAATTTGCTCGCTGACCCGGAGTAAGAGCAAGACCGCTTTTCAGAGTGCCGCACTTAGAATAAAAGCTGCAGCTATTTTCTCCCCATGTTGTTACTGCGCCCATAAATTGCGGTGCATCACCTGCAAAAGTGAAAAATCGGGTATTGAGTTTATCGTTTTTATGTGAACCGTAAAGTGTACGATTAAAAATTTCTGAGCTTGCATTAATTGAATAACCGTTTTTAGATGGTGTGTAATGGCTATTTGGTTTCATATAAATTCTCTCCTTTTATATAATGTCAAACAGTATTTCTAAGATACATAAATTGTAACATAAATCGGGCAAGTTTGCAACACAAACATAAAATCCTGACAATTGTGCTTAAATTGCTTACAATTGTATAAAAAAAACTGTGTTTTAATAGGTTGGATGATTGACAAGCGATTTGCGCTATGATATAATAATTATAAGAAAATGAAACATTGATTTGAATGATAATTTAAGGAGGTTACATATGTTTATTGATATTCATGCACATGCATACTGGGAACCTGTTCCATATGTTGCAGATTTTCCTACACCTGAACAGTTGATTGAGGCTTTTGATAAGTTGGGGATTGAAAAGGGCGTACTTTTGCCGGTAGTTAATAGTGAGGTTTATTTTCCGCAGTCTAATGAAGATATTTTAAATATGGCGGCAAAATATCCTGACCGTTTCATTCCATATTGTAATATCGACCCGAGAGCCATGTCGAACTGTCCTGAGGCAGAGCTTGATAAAATTCTGCAGTATTATAAGGATAAGGGTTGTAAGGGTATTGGTGAAATTATGCCACATCTTGAGGTTATGGACCCAAAGGTGCAGAATTTGTTCAGATGCGCAGAAAAGGTAGGACTTCCCGTTGTGTATGACGGGTCAAGCCAGAAAATGCACGGAGATTTTGGTCTTTATGATGATCCGGGACTTCCTCAGCTTGAACATACACTTCAGAGATTTCCTGGATTGATTATTTTCGGTCACGGACCTGTGTTCTGGACAGAAATTGCAAGACTTGAAACACCGGCAGAACGAGGATTATTTATGAAACCTGACATTAGACAGGTTGGACGACTTCCGCGTGGTCCGATTAAAGAAGAGGGTGTTGTTCCAAAGCTTTTCAGACGCTATAAAAATCTTTATGGTGATTTATCTGATCCTACCTGCTATCTGGCTATTACCCGTGATGAAGAATATGGTCCTAAATTTTTGGAAGAATTTCAGGACAGATTGTTCTTTGGAACTGATTATTGTTGTGTTGGTATGGAAGTGCCTCTTACAGAAAAGCTTATTGAGTGGAGAGATGCAGGAAAAATCAGCGTGACAGCGTTTAATAAAATTGCAAGGGAAAATGCAATTCGTTTCTTGAATTTATAAAAAACAAACAGATATCCTGGGCTGAACAATAAATGTTCAGATAAGGATATCTGTTTTGGTTTTTTTGAAGAAATTTAAACTTATATTGTGAAAACAAAAAATTAGAAATCTCCATAATCTGACCTGCCATAAACATAGAAAATAAAAAGGAAAGAATATCATAACTGACTTAATGTATTAATACAAAAGTTAAAGCTTAATATTCTTGGTAAAAAATATAATTGAAATCTTAAACTTCCCGTTGTATAATGACATTATTAAATTTATGTCTTAATTTTTAATCAATATAAAATGAGATAGGAAAATGAAAAAAATAAATGTGGCTATTATTGGCCAGGGAAGAAGTTTAGACACGCTATCCGGGATATGTGAAGTTTTATTTGATTATACAAGGTGTTGCAAAAAGAGAATTTGCAGCATACTATGATGTTTTGACGGGAAAGGAATCCCGTGAAAGTCACGAAGAATTTATTGCGCCTGTGTTTGTGTTAAATGCAATTATTTGTTCATTAGAAAGCGGAAAGGAAGTAAAAGTAAATACTTTTACTCTGAATTAAGTAAAAGGGAGGCAGTAAACTGCCTCCCTTTCTTATCAGCAACAGCAATTGTCGTTATTGTTGTTGCAGGAATTTCCGAATACGCCGCAGCCATCGTTACAACAGAAAATCAACACGATGATAATCAATATCCAGATCCAAGAATCATTGTTATTACCTCTACCAAACAAACACATAAAAAATTCCTCCTTAAATTTTGTATGCAGCGGCCCTGCATACTATAAAATATGAAGAAGGAATTAATCTTGTTACTGATTATTTTTCAAACAGTGTTGCTATAACATTTCCCATAAGCTTTGCACTGTATATTGCCTCATTCAATGTATTTCCGTTTGAGCCGACTTCAATTATAAGAGAGCCTTTTGATAATTGCTGATTAAATCTTTCGCTTCTTAAGTTTATCGGCCGCATAAAGCCGGAGTACATCAGGTTTGCTTTATTCTGAATTTTGCAAGCCAGTTTCATATTTTCGGTCCAGTTGTCGTGAGTAAGCTCATCATTTGTTCCGACAACAAGCATACACTGAGCAGTTTTGTTCCCATCAACCTCGCACGAAACCTTAACCTTTGTTCCGTCAGCTCTTATAATTCCGTCACGATGCACATCAAGCACAATTTTTATTGATGGATATTTTTTTAGATTTGCAAGAACAGTTGCTTTTGAGCGTTCATACGAGCCATTATAAGCGGGGAAATCGTGAACGGTCTTATCGTGAATTGTTTTAATTCCGCGATTGTTCAGGACTTCTGCCAAAGCGTTGCCGACTGCAAGCATATTTTTGGAAGAGTCAGTGCTTCGGTCGCTGTCTGAGGCAGTGTATTTTGTTTTTCCGCTGTCTGTATAGCTTTCGGTTGTGTGAGTATGCACTATCAGCACCTGAGGATCAGAGGAACTTATTGTGAAGGAAAGCGGCTCTTTTATAAGAGCATTTGTATCAACCTTTTTTTTTGAGCTGTTTGAAAGTGACAATCCCTTTGAAATTGTAATTTCTTCTATCGGAAGCTCGGGCTCATCCTTTGGAGCTTCTTTTTTTAAAGCCTCGGGATAGATTGTTTCTGAGGAATCAGGTGTGTTTCTTATTTGGGAAAAGAGGGGAGAATATTCATATATAATTGTCTGGGGATTGGTTATGTCAAATCCGAGAAAGTCACATAAAAGTTTTTTAAAATCATATTTTGACGGTTTTGAGGTGTTTAGTTGTTCGGAGATAATCATATTGTAAAAATCCTCCGTTGAGGTATACTGGTTTTGGGGTGGTTTTTGAAAGGACACAACAAGAAATGTCGATACGAAAAAAAGCAGTATGAGGCATACTGCCATAATTATTGATTTTCTTGTTATTATAAGTGAGGTAAATCTTTTTCTTATTTTCATATACTCTTGTCCTTTTTTTGTTTGATATAATTTATTCCGAAAAACTTTTGTTTATTACTGTTTGCACACTTTTTATAATTGAGAATACTATATAATATCAAACAATTCAAAGGGAGTGATTTAATATGCTTGTGCTTGGATGTAAAGCAGTAGGGCTTGCCGCACTGACTTTTTGTGTGGGTATGATTGCAGGATTGGTCCTGCCCCTTTGTGCAGTCGCGGTTTTAGAAGCGGTTATGATTGTGATAATGGGATATTGCTGTCTTTTTAAATGGTAAGGGAGGTGAAGATATGAAGGTTGTTGTTATGAAAATGCCAAAATGCCTGAGAGGAATTACAAAATTTATATTTAAGATGGGTTGATACATAAAAAGACCGCACATATGTGCGGTCTTTGTTTTATAAAGATTATAGCTCAGGAGTACTTTCATTTTCCTGCTGAATGTCATCAAAAGCTGAATACATTGGCTTAACATCTTTATTTTTAATTTTTCTGTCTATGTAGTTCTTTGTTATCTTGCATACCAAACCTGAAAGAGCAATAACACCGATAAGGTTAGGAATCATCATAAGTCCATTGAATGTGTCTGAAATATCCCATGCAAGAGATGATGTCAGCAATGCACCGAACATAATCATAATCAAGTGAATGATTTTATATACCTTGATTGATTTTGTGCCGAATAAGTATTCCCAGGCTTTTGAACCATAGTGGTCCCAGCCAAGAACTGTTGTAAATGCAAACAATAAAATTGCAATTGCAATGAACTTTTGTCCGATATTTGCAAAGCTGAAAACGCTGTTAAATGCAGCAGCAACCAATGTTGCATCGGATATACCTTCAGCAAGAACGCCTGTTTCGAGGTTATAAAGACCTGATGTTAATACAACTAATGCAGTCAATGTGCAGACAACCATAGTATCTGCAAATACTTCAAATATTCCCCACATACCTTGCTTTACAGGCTCTTTGATATTTGAGTTTGAGTGTACCATAACTGATGAACCAAGACCTGCTTCATTTGAGAATACACCACGCTTGAAACCCTGTACCATAACCTGCTTGATTGTTGCACCTGCAACACCGCCGACAGCAGCAATCGGAGTGAAAGCTGTTTTGAAGATTGCAGCGAATGCAGCGCCGATAGCCTGATAGTTAACACCAACAATGATTAGTCCGCCGATAAGGAAGAATACCACCATGAATGGTACAACCTTTTCAGCAAATGATGCAATTCTCTTTAGTCCGCCCAATGTAATCAATGCAGCAATAACAACTAAAATAACACCTAATAAAACTGAATAAGCACTAACGCCTTCATATAATGTGATATTTGCCAAAGCATCAATTCTGAAAGCTGATTCAAGGTTTATAACGATTTTGTTAATCTGTCCCATAGCTCCGATACCGAAAGATGCCAAAAGTGTGCAGATTGAGAAGATAACTGCTAATATTTTGCCTATTTGCTTACAACCCTTGAATGAGCCAAGACCATCGCGAAGATAATACATTGCTCCGCCTGACCATTCGCCATCAGCGTTCTTTCTGCGGTAGTAAATTCCCAAAACATTTTCTGAATAGTTTGTCATCATTCCGAAGAATGCAGCAACCCACATCCAGAATACAGCACCAGGACCGCCTAAGCATATAGCAGTTGCAACGCCGGCAATGTTACCAACACCGATTGTTGCAGCAAGAGCTGTGCAAAGTGCCTGAAATGGCGAAATTGACTTATCCTTTGAATGTCCGATAACGTCTTTTTTGAATAGACTTCCGATTGTGTTTTTCCACCAGTGAGCAAGATGTGTTACCTGGAAAAACTTTGTTAATGCTGTTGTGAGTACGCCTGTGAAGAGCAGGAGGACAAGTCCGAGAGTTGTCCATACGAATGTATTTACTACATCGTTGTACTCAGCTAACGCTGTTAAAAATTGATTCATTGTGTGTTTCCACCTTTCTTAAAATAAAAATAATAATAGCCACCAAATAACTTGGTGGCTCCGGAAATTTTAAGGTTTGCAGAATTTATTCATATTGAATGTTTATTTATCTGCTCCGTCCTTTTGCCTGAGAGATTCAACCATAAATGGTTTTGCACCTTCGGCACTCTTAATGAGATTCTCCGGAGTCCCCTCCTCCATCAGTCTGGATATCCTGATGGTTTCTTTGGGATAACATAGTTATTTTACATTAAAAATCGTCATATGTCAACAATATTTGCTAAATTTTTTGATATATTACAGGTTTATAGGAGATATGCCTTAAACCAAATCGGTTTAAGGCATATTTTTTATAGTTTATTTCTTTGAATTTTTCCGCTCACTGTCTTTGGAAGACTGTCTCTGAATACAACGATTCTTGGGTATTTATATGGAGCAGTTCTTTCCTTGACGTAGTTCTGAATTTCCTTTTTAAGCTCTTCAGTTGGTTCTTTCCCATTAACAAGAACAATGCTTGCTTTAACAACCTGACCTCTTACTTCGTCAGGCTCAGCTGAAACTCCACATTCTAAAACATAAGGCAATTCCATAATAACACTTTCGATTTCAAATGGTCCTATACGGTAGCCTGATGACTTGATAACGTCGTCAGTTCTTCCGACATACCAATAAAATCCGTCTTCATCACGCCATGCAACATCGCCTGTGTGATAATAGCCATCGTGTAACACTTCGTCAGTTTTATCCTTGGCATTATAGTATCCTGCGAACAATCCGCAAGGCATTCCATTCTTAACATTAATAACAATTTCGCCATTTTCGCTGACAGGAACACTGTTTCCGTCTGCATCAACAAGGTCAACATCATAAATTGGAGCAGGTTTACCCATTGAGCCGATTTTGTGAGGAGCACCTGTCATATTACCGATAATCATAGTGCTTTCTGTCTGACCAAAGCCTTCTAAAATCTTTAAGCCTGTTGCGTTTTTAAATTGCTTATACACTTCAGGATTAAGAGCTTCGCCCGCAGTCGTCATATGCTGAACTGATGAAAAATCATACTGTGAAATATCCTGTTTAATCATCATTCTGAGCATTGTAGGCGGTGCACAGAAGGTTGTAATCTTATATTTTGCAAACATTGGAAGTATCTCGGCTGCATCAAATCTGTCAAAGTCAAAGACAAATGTTGCTGCCTCACAAAGCCATTGACCATAGAGCTTACCCCACATTGCTTTTGCCCAGCCTGTATCTGAAATTGTGAAATGCAATCCGTCAGGGTCAACATTGTGCCAGTATTTCGCTGTGTGGAAATGTCCGAGTGCATATTTATAATTATGTGTTGCAATTTTCGGATAACCTGTTGTTCCTGATGTAAAGAACATAAGCATTAGGTCATCTCCGCCAGGTGCATCATCAGGTCTGTTATAGTGAGTACTGAAAAGTGTGTACTCATCATTGAAATCTCTCCAGCCATCTCTCTTCTCGCCAACAATTAATTTGTTGATGAGCTGAGGACATTTTTCTGCCGCCAGATCAACCTGTTCAGGAACACCATCATCTGATGTGGCAATGATTGTGCTTACTCCTGCAGCATTAAATCTATACTCAAAATCGTGTTCGTGTAACTGATTTGATGCAGGAATTGCAATAGCACCAAGCTTATTTAATCCAATTATTGCAAACCAATACTGGTAGTGTCTTTTTAAAACAAGCATAACTCTGTCACCCTTTTTAATTCCGAGTGATTTAAAGTAGTTTGCACATTGGTTTGATGCTTTTTTAATATCTGTAAATGTAAATCTTCTCTCAGTCAAATCCTTTGAGATATGAAGCATTGCAAGCTTATCAGGGTCTTTCTTTGAAATTTCATCAACAATGTCAAATCCAAAGTTGAAATTGTCTGTGTTTTTGAATTTGATTGAAGTAGGAGTTCCTTTTTCGTTTTCTTCAACGTCAATATAATTCTGATAAATTCTTGGCACATTATCGCTTGCTCTTTTAATTGTAACATCTTCTGCAAGCTCTGGAATTACAGCATCATCGCCCTTTAGTACGATTGCATAGAAAGTACAGTCATTGCCATCAACAGCAATCATTCCGTGAGGAGTGCTTGAGTTATAATAGATACTGTCGCCAGGGCCTAAAACTTCCTTGTGACTGCCAACCTGTACCATCAGGTGACCATCAATAACAAGGTCACATTCCTGACCTGAGTGAGATGTCAGTTCAATATCCCTATTTTCTGCTTCAGGGTCATAAACACTCTTAACATACAAAGGCTCTGCAATTCTGTTCTGGAATGCATAAGCAAGGTTATAGTATGTCATTCCGTGAGCATGGGCAACTTCCTGTCCAAAGCCCTGACGGGTTACTATGTATGAACTCAGCTTAGGGCTTGTACCCTCAATGATATCGGTAACATTGACATTCAATGCCAATGCACAACGATATAAGAACGCGAAGTTCAAATCACTTTTTCCCTCTTCGCAATCAGAATACTCTGCCTCCGATATGCCCGTCTTTTGAGCCATTTCTAAAAGAGTTAAGCCTTCGATTTCACGAAGCTCCTTGATTCTTCCTGCCATTTCCTTGATTTTAAAATCAAGTCCTGTCATCTTTTCCATTATATTCTCTCCTTTTTGGGGACTAAAAAACTCGTCCCAAAGTTGATTTCCTTTGAGACGAGCATAAATCTCTATACCCGCGGTACCACTCAAATTGCGAAATTTCTTTCGCCCCTCTTGGAGTCAATCAACTCCTATGCCTTAACGCAGCAATCACGGAGAGGTTCTACTCATTCCTAAAAACTTTCTTCCTCCCGGCTCGGAAGCTACAAACACAAAAACTGTTTCCTATGACTCGCACCAACCGTCACTTCTCTCAAAAGGTCATACTCTTGCGCACTCTTCGTCAACGCCTTTAATGATACTTTATGAAATTATGTTAGTATAATAACATATTTTATAGGGTTTGTCAACTATTTTTTAAAAAAGTATTGACAAATGGGAAGATTAACTGTATTATATGTATTAATACAGTTAATACGAAAGGGGGGCAACAATATGATTAATCTTAACCCTAAAGATTCAAGACCTATCTATGAGCAGATTTCGGAAAAAATGAGAGACTTGATAATCGGCGGATATTTATGTGAGAATGAGAAAATTCCGTCTGTCAGGGATATGGCGGCAAGTCTTGCAATCAATCCGAACACCATACAAAAGGCATATAAGACTTTGGAGGCAGAAGGGTATATTTATTCAAAGGCGGCAAAGGGATATTTTGTCGGGATAACAGAGCAGAGCGAAAAAAGACAGCCATTGCTTATAAGTCAGCTCGAAGAATGTGTCGGCGAATTGAATTTTTTAGGTTATGAAAAAGAAGAGGTTATAAAAATCATTGATGAAATTTACCGGAAGGGGAGTGCAAAAAAATGATTAAGGTTTCAAATGTGACAAAAACTTTTGATGACTTTAAGGCTTTGGACGATATGAGCCTTGAGGTAAAAAAAGGTTCGGTTTATGGTCTTATCGGTCCTAATGGTGCGGGAAAGACTACCATTATTAAAAATATATGCGGAATTTATACACCTGATTGCGGTGAAATCAAAATAGACAATCAGAATGTATATGAAAATACAGATATAAAAAATAAGGTTATTTACATAAGCGATGAGCTGTTTTTCTTTTCAACCTATTCAATTAAGGATATGGCGAAGATGTATTCAAAAATATATCCTGACTGGAGTTGGGAAAGATTTGAGAGTATGAAAGAAATTTTTAAGATTGATGAAAAGAGAAAGGTAAGACGTTTATCAAAGGGTATGCAAAAACAGGTGGCATTCTGGCTTGGTATTTGCACAAAGCCTGATGTTATGATTTTAGATGAACCTGTTGACGGACTTGACCCTGTTATGAGGAGAAATGTGTGGAGTCTTGTTTTGTCTGATGTTGCGGAAAATGGTACAACAGTTTTAATTTCAAGCCACAATTTAAGAGAATTGGAAGATGTATGCGACCATGTCGGAATAATGTTTAATGGTAAAGTGGTTTTGCAAAAATCACTTGATGATATGAAAGGAAATATCCACAAAATGCAACTTGCATTTGGTGAGGAAGTGCCGCAGGAGCTTTTGGATAAACTTGAAATTCTGCATTCTTCGGAATTTGGAAGTGTAACAACAATGATTGTTAAGGGTAATGCTGAAGAAATCAAGGATCTTGTAAGCGGATATAATCCTTTGATTCTGGATATTCTTCCGCTTACTTTGGAAGAGGTATTTATATATGAGTTGGGAGGTATGGGTTATGAGTTTGAAAACATCTTACTTTAATGCGCCTTTATTTAAATCAAATTTAAAACGATTCTGGTGGATCGGTGCGGGAGTTTTGTTGGCTTTCCTAACAATTGCCTTGCTGTTTTTGTTTGATGAGGACACAACTGAGGGATTTATTGTGATGAATGCTGTTTCGATCGGTGTGGCCGGAATTTTACCTGCAATATTGTTCTCATACCTTAATAATTCAGGCTCGGTGACCTGTCTGCACGCGTTGCCGATTAAAAGAAAGGCACATTTTATAACAAATCTTGCAACAGTTTATGCTTTGATTTTAGTGCCTGCAATTATTTCTTATGCAATAGGTTTTTGCTATTGTGTTCTGGAAATGCCAATTGAAATCGGAAATCTTTTTGATTATTCTATTATGCTGATAATATGCATAACAATTGCAACTTCTGCAGGTACTCTGGGAAGTATGATAACAGGTAACACAATTGCATCTATTGCATTTGCAATCTTGTTGTTTGCTTTTCCTTTCTATTTTGAAGGAGTCCTAAAAGGCTTTTTGAGCAGAAATGTTTTTGGCATATGGGATGTTGAGTATTATTCTTTGGAAAATATGTCAATCCTGAGAACAAATCCGTTTATGACAGGTTGGTTTATAACCGCAATTATCGGACTTATTGTATCGTGGTTTTTATATAAATACAGAAGATTGGAAACAAACGGCGATATTATATCCTTCAAATTCTTAAAACCTGTCTTTATTTCAGCAGTTTCAGTATTTGCAGGATTAGTTGGTTATTTCTATCTTTGTGTATTCTTTGATGAGAGCATATTCTTAATGCTTCCGTTTGGAATTCTGGGCGTGGCTGTTTCTTATATGCTTGCAAAGAAAGCCTTTACAATAAAAGGGATATGGAAACCCGTACTGATTTATATTTTATTTGTTGTTGCAGTGTGGGGCACAGTCACATTTGATTTGACTGGCTTTGAGAGAAGAGTTCCTGATATTTCTGACATCGAGAGCATTGATATGGTTGATATTGATTCATTTGACAATAAATATCATCGCTACATAATTGACGGCAAAGAATATTATAATGATATGTCTGTTGAAGATTACAGGTATTATGATGAAGAGGATTTTAAGAATATAACTGCTTTCCACAGACAAAAAATTGAGGATAGAATTGGTGGGGTTGAAAAGGTTTATATAGTTTATAATCTGAAGAACGGAAGAACGCTGAAGAGGATTTATTATGCATCATTGATTGAGGACAAAAAATATCTTGAGCCGATTTATAAAACTGAACAAAAGAAGAAAATCAATCACCCCTGGCTGGTTAAGGAATACCCTGTTACAGAAATCGTAATATCAGATGACCGACTCAAAAATGACTCAAAAACATTCCAGATTTTAGTCGGTGACAGCGAGAAAGCAAAGCTTTTATTGGATGCAATCAAACAGGATGTCAATGAGGCAAGTTATGAAGATATTGTTGCTTACAGAAATTCAATGACACAAGTACAGATTGAATACAAGAGACAGCTGAGGGATGAAGAAGGAAATGTGGCATTTGATAATGAGAAGGGACGTTCAGCCTATGATAATTTCGGTATCCCGAAGAGTTATCAAAGAACTACTGCACTTTTAACCGAATGGGGACTGTTTGATGAAATATATAAGCCTGAGGACATCTTAAAAGTTGAACTTGAGTTTGATTATCGACAGGAAGAGAAGGTGGAGTTTAAAAATCCTGATGAAATAAAAGAGATATATCAATATGTTTCTGATGCAAAGCTTATACAAAGGGCAGAATTTGGATACAATTTCAATGTGAGGCTGATATTCTTAAATGCTCAGGGAAAAAGAGTTTTTGAAAC
>JAZOTJ010000105.1:0-13100 GCA_045657585.1 Clostridia bacterium
GTATTTATCAAGGGCTGTCTTTGTTTCAAGTCCTATAACTGTCTGATGTAGTAATACCTGATTTAAAACACTTCCCAAAACATATCTGTATCCCTCTGTATTTGTTGCAACTTCAACAGCTTCTGAAATTGCACAACCCAAACTTCCGTTTGTTCCTGGGAATTTCTTTAAAATTTCTCTTCCAATTTCAGTATCCATAGATGGAGATGGGGTAACAGATGCTCCATATGTTCTCATAACCTCACGTCTGAAAGGCTTTTGTTCATATGAGCATTTAACCATAAACACCTTGCATTCCAGGTCAAAGTACGAGCAAGCCATAGATAGAGCAGTGCCCCATTGACCTGCACCAGTTTCAGTTGTAACACCTTTTAAGCCCTGTTTTTTTGCATAGTATGCCTGAGCTACTGCAGAATTCAGCTTATGACTTCCACTTGTGTTATTACCTTCAAATTTATAATAGATTTTTGCAGGAGTTCCGAGCTTTTTCTCAAGACAATATGCTCTGATCAAAGGAGAAGGACGAAACATCTTATAAAAATCTCTTATTTCTTCAGGGATTTCAAAATAAGGTGTTACCTCATCCAATTCTTGTTTGATTAATTCGTCACAAAATACTCCTGATAATTCTTCTGCAGTTATTGGTTTTAAAGTTTTTGAGCTCAATAACGGAGCAGGTTTATTTTTCATATCAGCTCTGAGATTATACCATGCCTTTGGCATTTCATCCTCTGAGAGATAAATTTTGTAAGGAATTTCCTTGTTTGACATTTTAATGTCCCCTTTCTGAAAAAAATACATTCTTGGGATAGAAATTAAAAAAATCCTGTCCCAAAGATGCTGGGACAGGAGATAATCCTGCGGTGCCACCCTGCTTGACGAAAAACGTCCACTTAATGCATACAATCATATGCTGACCTTTATTAACGGAGAGTCTGGCTCCGGCGCACATACTAAAAATAAAATTTCTTTCCGATTGCCCTCGAAAGTCCATTCAAGTTTATATTTTATGTTGCAATCACACCATCTGCAACTCTCTTTGATAAAAGTGATAAACCCTACTTACTCTTTCTCAACGGTTTAGATAATTATATCACTATAAATATTATATGTCAAGTTTTTTGTTTAATTATTGACATTTAAAATTTCATATGCTATATTTTAGTTAGTGTGGTAATCATTTTGGAGGTGGCTATGAAAAAAGAATTACATAAAGATGTTGAACGAATTTTGGTTTCAGAAGAAGAAATAAAAGAAATTATCAATAATTTGTCAGATAAAATTAATAGAGATTATAATGGGGAAGAACTGACAGTTATTATTATATTAAAGGGAAGTCTTATTTTTGCATCTGACCTTATCAGAAAGCTTGATATGCCTGTATCCATTGAATTTATGAGAGTTTCAAGCTATGGCGCAGGCACTTCTTCGAGTGGATTTATTAATATAAAGCAAGATGTTGAGTGTGATATAGAGGGTAAAAATATTTTGATTATTGAAGATATAATTGACAGCGGAAATACTCTATATAAGTTAAAAGAGGTACTTTCTGAAAGAAAGCCAAAGACTTGCAGAATTTGTACTATGCTTGATAAGCCGGATAGAAGAGTTGCAGATGTAGCGGTTGAATATCAGGGCAAGGTTATTCCTGATGAGTTTGCAGTAGGCTATGGTCTTGACTATAATGAGAATTACAGAAATTTAAAATATATCGGAGTGCTGAAAAAAGAAGTTTATTCCAAATAAAAAACAGGCTTACGCCTGTTTTTTAAATGTCAAAAAGTGTAACCTGATTTGATTCAGGAATACCATCTAAATAATGATTTTTTTGCATTAATTCTATTATCGTTTTTGTGACAGTTGTTCTTTGTTTCAGGTCATCAATTGTCTTGAAAGGACCGTCTTTTCTTGCTTCAACAATACTTTTTGCAGCATTGTCTCCCATACCGCCCAAAGCATTAAGAGGCGGAATGATACCCTCATCACATGGGAGAAAATTAACAGCATCTGATTTGTATAAATCAATCGGAACGAAAGAAATTCCTCTTGAATACATTTCAATAGCTATTTCAAGAATTGGAATAACATTTTCTTCCTTTGGAGAAATTGTGTTGTTTTTCTTCTTTTCGTTTAGTTCTTCTAATGCGTTCTTTGCAACATCAAGACCTTTTGCCATTGTTTCTGCATCAAAATCACCTGCTCTTACTGAAAAATAAGCAATATAGAAGGCTTTTGGGAAATTAACCTTGTAGTATGCTACTCTAAATGCCATTGTAACATATGCAACTGCATGAGCTTTAGGGAACATATACTTGATTTTTTTGCACGAGTCAATGTACCATTGAGGTACATTTGCTGCTTTCATTTCTTCTTCATTTTCAGGAGTAAGACCTTTACCTTTTCGGACACTTTCCATTATTTTAAATGAATGACCTGCATCAACGCCCATAGAGATAAGATAAATCATAATATCGTCTCTTGCACAAATTGAGTGGGAAAGGTCTGTTATACCCTGTTGTATAAGAGTCTGAGCATTTCCTAACCAAACGTCAGTTCCGTGGGAGAGTCCTGAAATTCTGACAAGCTCTGAAAATGTTTTGGGTTTTGTATCTTCAAGCATCTGACGAACAAATTTTGTTCCGAATTCTGGTACGCCATATGTTCCTAATTGAGTTCCTATGTCCGCACCATCCAGAAGTTTTAAAGCATCTGTTGAAGTGAATAAACTAAGTGTTTCTGGGTCATCAAGCGGAATTGTCTGTGGGTCAAGACCTGTTAAGTCCTGAAGCATCTTGATTACTGTCGGATCATCGTGACCAAGCTCGTCTAATTTTAAAAGGTTCTGGTCAATTGAGTGATAATCGAAATGGGTTGTTATAATATCAGAATTAACATCGTCAGCAGGGTGCTGGACAGGACAAAATTCGTGAATATTATTTTTGTGTGGTACAACAATAATTCCGCCTGGATGCTGTCCGCTTGTTCTTTTTACTCCAACACAACCAGCGGCAAGTCTTTTCATTTCAGCATTTCGTATTTTGATATTTTTTTCTTCAGAATATTTTTTTACATATCCAAAAGCTGTTTTTTCTGCAACTGTTCCGATTGTTCCTGCCCTGAACACAAATCCTTCAGCAAAATAGGTTTCAGTGTAACTATGTATTGTCGGTTGATAAATTCCTGAAAAATTAAGGTCAATATCAGGTTCTTTGTCGCCCTTAAAACCTAAGAATGTTTCAAAAGGGATATCGTGTCCGTCTTTGTTATATTTTGTGTTGCACAAAGGACAGTTTTTGTCAGGCAAATCACAACCTGAAATACCTGTTTCACTGCCTATGAATTCAACATTTTTGCAATTGGGGCAAATGTAGTGTGCTGGCAGAGAATTAACCTCTGTTATGTCTGATAAGAACGCGACAAAAGACGAGCCGACGGAGCCTCTTGAACCGACAAGATATCCGTCAGATAATGATTTTCTTACAAGCTCCTGAGCTATTTTATACATAACCGAGAAACCGTATGTTGTAATTGAATATAATTCTTTGTCAAGTCTTTTTTGAACCTCTTCAGGGAGTGGGTCGCCATAAATTGCTTTTGCTTTTTCATATGAGTCATTTATGATATCTTCTTGCGCACCATCTATCTCAGGAGGACACTTTTTCTTTGGAATTGGTCTGACATTATCAATCATATCAGCAATCATATTTGTGTTAGTTACAACAACTTCATATGCTTTTTCTTCTCCGAGATATGAAAATTCCTCGAGCATTTCTTCCGTTGTTCTGAAATAAAGCGGAGCCTGGTTATCGGCATCCTTAAAACCTTTATAGTGCATCAGAATTTTTCTGTAATTAGCACCCTCAGGGTCAAGAAAGTGAACATCACAGGTTGCACATACAGGCTTGTTATATTTTTCTCCAAGCTCTACAATTTTTTCGTTTAGTTTTTGTAAATCTTCATCAGTTGAAATATTTTCAAACTCATCATCATATTTCATATACTGATTGTTTCCAAGCGGTTGAATTTCAAGGTAGTCATAGAAATCCACAATGTTTTTTAAAACTTCCTCGTCATTGTCAGCTACAATAGCTCTCATCAATTCTCCTGCTTCGCAGGCAGAACCTAAAATTAATCCATCTCTTTTTTCAGCCAATAAACTTTTGGGAATTCTTGGTGTTCTGTTGAAATATTTAAGATGTGATGCAGTTATGAGTTCATATAAATTTCTTATGCCTGTTTCATTCTTAGCCAGAATGATTATGTGATAGGCCTTTCCTTTTTTTACAGCCTGTGATAAATCAAATGAGGTATTTAACTCTTTTAATTCTGATAAATTCATTTTATCTAAAATTTTCAGCATTTCTATAAAAATATCAGCAGTAGCTTTTGCATCATCAACAGCTCTGTGATGATTTTCCAATAAAATATTCAAATGCTTTGATAAAGTGTTTAGTCTGTGATTGGCAAGGTCAGTAAAAAGACATCTTGCAAGCATAAGAGTATCAAGATATGGAAAATCAAATTTTATATTCAAATCATTGGAGAATTTTCTTATAAAACCAATATCAAATATAGCATTGTGAGCAACTAAAATACTGCCTTTACAAAATTCTAAAAATTTTGGTAAAATATCTTCAATAGCTGGTGCATTTTTTACCATTTCGTCAGTTATTCCTGTCAAATCAACAATTTTTTGAGGAATTGGAGTTTTTGGATTTACAAATGTTGAAAATCTGTCTACTATTTCGCCGTTTTCTATTTTCACAGCACCAATTTCAGTTATAGAACAGGTATTTTTGTTAAGACCTGTTGTTTCGAGGTCAAAAACAACAAAAGAGCTTTTAGTGTTACCTTCTTTTAAATCATAGGTAACTTTTAGAGAATCATCAATCAGATATCCTTCAACACCATATAAAACCTTTATTTTTTCGTTATTGTCAGATGCTTTCATTGCATCAGGAAATGCCTGAACAACACCGTGGTCGGTAAGAGCAATCGCCTTATGTCCCCAGGATACAGCTCTGTTAATCAAATCCTTTGCAGATGACACTGCATCCATTGCTGACATCTGAGTGTGCATATGAAGCTCCACTCTTTTTACAGGTGCATTATCTGTTTTTGCATCAGGCACAAATCCCTCTGCTATTGAATTTATACTAACGGTAACTTCTTTGGCATATTCACTGTATTGAGCCTTTCCTTTTACAATGACATTTAATCCCTTTTTTAATCTTTCACAAACAGCTTTAATTATATCTTCGTTCTTTTCCTTTTTCTCTATGAAAAGCTGGGCAGAGATTGAGTCATTATAATCGGTTACGTCTATTGCTATTAAGGTATATTCTTTATCATTTTTTTTGCTTTTTATTTCTCTTGTTTCAATTCCGAATATGTCGCCCTGAAAGCATACAAACTGACTGTCTTCGTCAATTGATGAAATAGGGCATAGATAATCTCTTATTGTTCTGCCATAAATCATTTCCTTGATTTGTGCTTCTTTTGTTTGATTTAATTCGTCTTTATTTTCTGTATCAACAGATTTTTTTATTTCCTTATAAAACTCTTCGTTATATTTTTGCGCATCAGAAGAAGAAATGTTTTTTTGCTTTTCATCCGATTTTCTGATATGAACAGTGGAAAGATTGTATAAATCTTTTATGGCATTTTCTAACTTGTCCATTTCAATATCAGTAATATCTTCATTTATTATAAGCTCAACACTTCTGTACCTTTTTGAAATTTTAACTGATTCAGCTGTAAAATTTTTGCTGATTTCAATTGGCAGTCCGGGAAAAACTGTGCTTAATAATGGTTTCATTAATTGTACCTTTCTGTAGCATTTATACTTTAGATGGATTTTTGCCTGTTTCACGCTTGTACGCCGCAGAAAAATAAGCCTGACTTGAAAAACCAAGAATTTCTGCAACATCGCTAACGCTTTTGCCTTTTTCAAGAAGTTGAGTTGCAGTACTGATTTTAAGTTTTAAAAAATATTTATGTACTCCAAGTCCTGAGTATTTATAAAACAGGTTCTTAATTCCTGTAGGGCTGATACAGCAATGCTCTGCAAGTTCATCAATAGTAATATTTTTATCTATATTATCTCTCATATATTGTATTGCATGTTTGAAATTTTTAGCACTTTCTGAATTTGATTCCTTACTTGATTTACTTGTATGGTATAGACTTAAAAAAAGACTATGAAAATATGTAGCAATTGTCTGATATTCTACGGGCTTTGACTGGAGCATTTTCAAAACATCGCAGTTATCCGGAAGTGGTAGTTTAATACCAATTGACTTCATATATAAAAATAAATCTTCAATTATTTGCATCTGGTCACGATCAAGTTCCAGAACTTTGTTTTCAAAAAAAGAAGAGAATTTTCCGAAACATTCGTATGTAAAAATAAACAAGTTTGCTTTTTCATTCCCGACAACATTATATTTGTGCAGTTCGTCAGGTTTGTGAAACACAATCTGTCCTTTTTTCAGGTTGTATATTCTCTCGTCACTTGTGACACGAATTTTACCATCCTGAACATATACACATTCCCAAAAATCGTGCGTCTCGCCTTTAAATGCATATCCGGGTTGTCTTTCGCATTGAAACATTGTGTAAAATCCTGTTATTTGCATGTTAGGTTGAAATTTATAATATATTCTCATTGTTTCACCTCGAGAATGTCTGATTTCTAATAAAATATGTCTGAAATTATATTGATATATGATTTTGATGTGATATAATTATATCACAATAAAATAAAAAAGTAAAGTGATTTTACAATTATGAGGTGATTTTTATGAGAAAACTGAAAGTGATCATTGTTGGTTGCGGCGGAAGAGGAACTAATTTTTCTAAAATTTTCAAGGCTCTTCCTGAACAATTTGAAGTTGTTGCAATAGCAGAGCCTATTGACCACAAGAGAGAGTACATTCGTAATTTTTTAAATGTTCCTGAAGATATGTGCTTTTACACATGGGAAGATGTTTTGTATAAGGAGAAATTTGCTGATGTTGTTGTAGTTACAACAATGGACCGTGACCACTATGCTCCAACTATGGCCGCTATAGAAAAGGGATATGATTTGTTGCTTGAAAAGCCTGTTACTAGTACAGCTAAAGAATGCTACGAGATTGCTGACGCTGCAGAAAAGAAGGGTGTAAAAATACTTGTTTGCCATTCATTGAGATATGATTCTTTCTACAGAAAGGTAAAGGAGCTTATTGATACAGGTAAAGTTGGTAGAGTTATGACAATTGAAGCAAATGAGGGTGTTGGAAACATTCACCAGTCTCATAGCTTTGTTCGCGGAGATTGGAGTAATAAAGACGAAAGCAGCTTTATGTTGTTGCAAAAATGTTGCCATGACCTTGATATGCTTCAGTGGATGATAGGCAAAAAGTGTACAAGAGTACATTCATTTGGCTCACTCGGATTCTTTAATAATGATAATGCACCTGAGGGCGCGCCTGAGTATTGTTATGACAATTGTCCTCATGCAGATACATGTTATTACAATGCAGAAAAGGTATATGCTTTGGGGCCAAACGAATTTGATTGGATGAGAAACAGAGCAATTGGAAAACAAAAGCCAACTGAAGAAGATTTATATGAATTATTACATAATACAAAGTATGGAAAATGTGTATTCAGATCAAATAATAATGTTGTTGACCATCAGGTTGTAAATATGGAGTTTGAGGATGGAGCGACTGTTTCATTCAACATGAATGCATTTAATAAAGGAGATAGACGCATCCGTGTGTTTGGAACGGATGGTGAGCTTTATGGAAGTTTATTGGATCAAAAAATTGAAATTTTCAATTTTGCCGACAGGACAACAGAAACCTACAATATAGACTATAAACAAATCTGCTATAAAATTAATCCAAATCATTATGGCGATGTTGATATAGCGATTGACTTGTATAAATACATTACAGGAGAAATAGGAAAAGAGGGATTGAGTGAGATTTCAGTTTCTGCCGAAAATCATATGATTTGTTTTGCAGCAGAACATTCAAGACTTACAGGTAATGTTGTTGATGTAGATGAATACATCAAAAATGTTATGAAATAAATTGTTTTAAACTGAGCAGACCTTTAAAGCAGAGGTCTGCTCAGTTTTTTTTGAAAATATAAATTATAAAGAACTGTTTGCAATCTATAGTTATATGTAGTATAATATATACAATAGAGTTTTGTTATATTATAAACAGGAAAGAATATATATGGCAATAACATACGGAAGGAATAAAAAAAGAAATACTAATATATTTTATATGGTAATTGCAGTATTTTTGTCTGTTGTGAGTTTTTTCTACATAGAAGCTGAAAATGAAGTGTATGAAATGCTTCACATTCAGACCAAGCAAATTAAGGAAGACCTGATACTTCAGATTAAGTCAGACAGAGAAAACCTTGTTACTATGTCACAATTTGACGCAAAACTGTATGCAGACGGCGAAAGCTATAATATATGGAAAAATCTCTTTTGCTGAAGAAGGCATTTAGGGAGAACATACAGTTATTCAAAGCCTGGTGAGAGTGTGGTACGAAGTGCAGTTACTGTTCGTGCAGATGGTAAAACTGTAGCCGAGCTATACTGTATCATTAATGTTGATACCATAAATAAAAAATATAACGAAATGGCAAAAAAACTTGATACACAGCTATTTGTTTATGATAAGTAAAGCGGGAAATTTGTTATAGATATCATCAACAACCCTCACGGAGAATTAGTATCCCTTAAAAACCGCACAGGCGAGACTTTGTATGTTCATTATTCCGCAATTGACGATTTTGATTGGGGAATAATATTGCATCATTCCTTGCAATTCTTTTGATTATTGTTGCGTATATACTTTATCTGATGTATAGCGAAAAACATAGGTCTTTGATAATATCTTATGCATCAAAGACAAGACAACAAATGAAGATTATTATGATTTTTTTATGAATGAACATAAAATTAGTGAGGTTTCGTTTTTTTTTGTGTTAAGATTGACTATTTGAGTAATTTGTGATATAATCCATATATTAATATGGGTGTTGGGAGAACTTTGTATGATATATAATACATATTTGTTTGATTTTGATGGTACATTGGTTGATTCGATGCCTGCATTTATATCAACAATGTTGAAAATTTTAAGAGAAAATAATATTTCTTATGACAGTGATATAGTTAAGATTATTACACCTTTGGGTTATAAGGGTACAGCAATTTATTTTAAAAATTTGGGAGTGAAAATGCCTGTTGAGGAAATTGTTTCACTAATGAACACATATGCGTTTGAAGAGTATAAATATCGTATCATTGCTAAGAAAAATGTTATAGAAACCTTGAAAAAGCTAAAGGATGCCGGAGCAGATTTAAATATATTGACAGCAAGTCCTCATTCAATGCTGGATGTTTGTCTTAAGAGATTAGGGATATATGAAATTTTTTCTAATGTATGGTCTTGTGATGATTTTTCTGCAACGAAGGCAGATCCGATGATATATGTGAAAGCTTCAGAGAAGATTGGTAAACCGATTGAAAAAATACTTTTTCTTGATGATAATTATAATGCATGCAAAACTGCTAAATCGGCGGGGATGAAGGTATGCGGAGTTTTTGATGAGTCTTCTTTTGAATACGTTGATGATATGAAAGCCATTACTGATAGCTATATATATGATTTTTCTGAGTTACTTGAATTATAAATGTGACTGAAATTAAATAGCATCTCTTTATGTAAATAGATGCTATATATAGTGCATTTGATTTTTGCACAAAAATTATTTATGTGGAGGACGATTGTTATGTTAAAAGGAATTCCATCAATATTATCACCTGAATTATTGAAGGTATTGTGTGAAATGGGACACAGTGATACAATTGTTATTGCAGACGGAAATTTTCCAAGTGAAACAATAGGAAAGGATGCAATAGTTATAAGAGCTGACGGACATGGTGTGCCTGAAATTCTTGAGGCAATACTAAAGGTGTTTCCTCTTGACACATATGTTGAAAATCCTGTGTCATTAATGCAGGTTATGCCGGGAGATAATGCAAAGACACCAATTTGGGATGTTTATAAGAAACTTGTTTCTGAAGTTGATGAAAGAGGAGATAAGGCGTTTGCTGAAGTTGAAAGATTCGAGTTTTATGAACGCGCAAAGAAAGCCTATGCTGTAATTGCAACAGGTGAAACTGCTATATATGCTAACATTATGCTTCAAAAGGGCGTAGTTGTTGAATAATTAAGGAGTGCAGATATGGGTAAATATACGTATACTACAAGAGGAGTCTGTTCAAGACAGATTACTTTTGAGGTTGAAGATGGTATTTTAAAAAATGTTTCTTTTCTGGGTGGATGCAACGGTAATACTCAGGGTATTTCAAAACTTGTTGAGGGCATGGAAATAAATGAGGTTATCAGACGCTTAAAAGGGACTGATTGTGGCGGGAAAAACACTTCATGTCCTGACCAGTTGGCACAGGCACTTGAATTATCATTAAAAGAATAAAAAAACATCCCTTGCAAAAAGCAAGGGATGTTTTTTAATCCAAAACTTTATAGCCCTGGTCTTCAACTGTTTTTTTGAAAATGTCTATTGATATTTCTTTTGAGTGTTTTATAGTTGCACTATTTGATTTGTGGTCAGGAATTGCCTCAATAACTCCATCAATTGATTCCAAGGCAGACTTAACTCTTCCTTCACAGTGAACACACATCATACCTTCAATTTTGATTTTTGTTTCCATGGTTTTTTTCTCCTTTTTATTTATGGTTTTAAACATATTAATTCTCAATGCATTTGTAACTACACAAAAGCTTGATAAGCTCATAGCAGCTGCCGCAATCATAGGATTTAGTCTGATATTAAATAAAGGAATCAAAACTCCTGCTGCAATTGGAATTCCGATTGTGTTATAAATAAATGCCCAGAACAAGTTTTCGTGAATATTTTTTAATGTTTTTCTGCCTAATCGAATTGCATTTACTACATCTGTAAGACTGTCCTTCATTAAAACAATATCAGCTGATTCAATTGCGATATCGGTCCCTGCTCCTATTGCTATGCCTATATCAGCAGACACAAGAGCCGGAGCATCATTAATTCCATCTCCGACCATTGCGGTTTTGCCTTCGTTTTTAAGGGCAAGAATAGCCTTTGCTTTGTCCTGAGGAAGAACATCTGCAATTACTTCGTCAACACCTGTTTCTTTTTTAACTGCCATTGCAGTTTCATTATTATCGCCTGTGAGCATTATTACTTTTAAGCCCATCTTCTTTAATGCTGTGATAGCTTTTTTGCTGTCTTCTTTAACTTTGTCGGCAATTGCAACGATACCAATCAGTTCTTCGTCATTTGAGAAGAATAGAGGTGTTTTTCCGCTTTTTGAATATTCCAGCGCTTTCAGTTTTTCATCATCATTAACTTTTATTTTTGTTTCAATGAATTTCAGATTTCCTCCATAAATGATTTCATTATTAATCCTTGCACTGACTCCACTTCCTGTATGAACCTCAAAATTAGTTATATCATATGATGTAAGAGAATCAGCTTTGGCTTTTTCACAAATTGCTAGTGCTAATGGGTGCTCACTCATTTTTTCCAGAGAATATATAAGCTTTAGAAAATCTTTTTCATTTTGTCCAAATGTCAGGATATCTGTAACAAATGGTTTTCCGGTTGTAATTGTACCTGTTTTGTCAAGAGCTATATTTTTTAATTTTCCTGCATTTTCTAATGATGTGGCATTTTTAAATAAGATACCGTTTTTTGCGCCAATTCCACTTCCAACCATAATTGCAACAGGTGTCGCAAGACCTAGAGAACAAGGACAGCTTATAACCAAAACAGAGATGCCCCTTGAAAGAGCAAAACCTATTGAGAATCCGGATAATAACCATATAATTGTTGTAATTACTGCAATTGAAATTACAATCGGAACAAATATGCCTGAAACTCTATCAGCTACTTTTGTAATAGGTGCCTTTGATGCTGCAGCATCGCTGACCATATTGATTATCTGCGAAAGCGTAGTATTTTCTCCGACCTTCGTTGCTTTGCATTTTAAATAACCTGAATGATTTATAGTTGCAGCTGATACATTATCTCCGACATCCTTATCAACAGGGATGCTTTCTCCTGTAAGTGCCGACTCATTGACTGCTGAAAAACCTTCAATAACGATACCATCTGCAGGAATCCTTGCTCCTGGTTTTATAATAAATATGTCATCAATCTTTAATTTGCCTGCAGGGATTTGTTTTTCAACTCCGTCTTCTATAATAATTGCAGTTTTTGGTTTTAAGTCCATAAGACTTTTTAATGCATTTGTTGTTTTTCCTTTTGAATATTCCTCCAAAAGCTTTCCAACAGTAATCAGAACCAAAATCATTGCAGCGGACTCAAAATAGAATTCGTGCAAAAAAGAATGTGCAAAATCTGAATTATTGTTTATATATGAATTTGACATCTGGAACAGAGAGTAGGTGCTATATATAAATGATGCACCTGAACCGAGAGAAACCAATGCATCCATATTTGGTGATTTATTGATAATGCTTTTATAACCACTTACAAAAAACTTGTTATTGATTATGATTATTGATAATGATAAAAGCAATTGAATTAATCCGTTTGCCAATGGATTGTTTGCAAAATAAGCCGGTAATTTTAATCCAAACATCATATTTCCCATAGAAAAATACATCAATACAATCAGTATAATGGTTGAAATAACTAATCTTTTGATTATTGATTTAGTGCCTGATGTTTCCTTGATCTTTGGCTGTTCTCCTTTGATTGATGCATTATAACCGCTCGCAATTACTGCATCAATGATATCATCATCTGAAAAATTGCCATCAACAACCATAGAATTTGTAAGCAAATTTACAGAACAAGAGCTTACTCCGTTAACTTTTTTAACTGCTTTTTCAACTCTCGCTGAGCAGGCAGCACAACTCATACCGGTCACATTATATTGTTTCATATAAGTTTTCACCTCAAAATAATTATACCACTAAAAAAGTAAAAGTCAAATACATTATAATATACAAAAAAATATAATGTTTTGTTTATTATATGTATGTTAT
>JAZOTJ010000106.1:0-2864 GCA_045657585.1 Clostridia bacterium
GCACTCGCAATACCAAAATCAGCAACCTTTGCAACATTATCACCGCTTATCAAAATATTATGAGGCTTGATATCACGATGAACTATTCCATGCTCGTGAGCTACCGACAATGCATCTGCAATCTGAATTGCAATTTCGCAGGCAGTCTGCCATTTAACAGGTTTATTCTCATTTATGTATTCCTTCAATGTTTTTCCGTCTATGTATTCCATAACAATAAATCCGAGACCTTCATATTGTCCCACATCGTAAATTGTTACAATGTTACTGTGAGAAAGACCTGCAGATGCTTTAGCCTCAGTATTGAACTTTTCAACCATTTCCTCATCAGATTTCAACGACTCCTTGATGAGCTTAAATGCAACAAATCTGTTCATCAATCGGTCAAAGCCCTTGTAAACAACAGCCATTCCACCGCTGCCAATAATCTCCTGTAATTCGTATCTTTCATTAATTACCTTACCAACTAAATTTAAACCGTCCATTTCGGCTACTCCTTTCAGTTATTAAACGCTATAACAGTGATATTGTCGCTACCACCTTTTTTATTTGCTAACTCAATCATTTTATCAACTGCTTCTTCAATTTCTTCATATGAATTTATCGTATCAAATATCTGTTCATCAGAAATCATAGTAGATAATCCATCACTGCAGATTAAAACAGTTTCTCCCATATATGTCTTTATATCCATATCAACCTTTACAGAAATATCTGTTCCTACTGCTCTTGTTATAAGATTTCTGTTCGGATGCTCTCTTGCTGCATCTTTAGATATTTTACCACTTGATACAAGCTCATTAACATAGGAATGGTCTGTTGTAATCTGATCTATTTTATCTTTCGTAATTTTATAGCATCTGCTGTCGCCAACATGAGCAGTAATCAATTTCCCGTCATATATAAATGCCAATGTAGCCGTGGTTCCCATTCCCTCATTTTCTTTTATTGATGAAGCTCGATAAATTTCAAGATTTGCCTCAGCAAATGCAGCTCGTATAAGCTCTGCCATTTCCATATAGTCCATGCTTGGATCATATTCAGAAATAATGCATTGCTTGACAATCGTGCACATCATTTTACTTGCAACCTCACCGGAGTTGTGTCCGCCCATTCCGTCAGCAACCATTCCGCCTGTAACCTTTTCATTCTGATATTTAAAATAGTTGTCCTCGTTATTCTTCTTATGCTTTCCTATATCAGTTTTCGCAGCAAATCCCATTCACATCACCTCGTTTCAAGCATTTTTTTATATTAAAGTACTTTTTTGCGCAATTGCCCGCAAGAAGCACTTATGTCACTACCCAATTCACGGCGTACTGTTGCATTCATTCCTAGACTTATAAGTTTATTAGTAAATCTTTTTATGCTTGTAGCATCACCTTTATAAAAATCTCTTTCCTCAACATGATTAACAGGAATTAAATTGATATGACAAAGCATACCTTTTAAAAGTTTTGCAAGCTCATATGCATTTTCTTCACTGTCATTAACTCCCGAAATCAATGAATATTCAAAGCTTATTCTTCTGTTTGTTATTTTAATATAATCTTTACAAGCCTTTATCAATTCTTCTATCCTGTATTTTTTATTAACAGGCATAATCTTATCTCTTATTTCATTATTTGGAGCATGCAGAGAAACTGATAAAGTAATCGGCAGATTTTCATTTGCCAGCATCCTTATCTTATCAACCAAACCACAAGTTGACAAAGATATGTGTCTGTATCCGATATTTAGTCCATCGGGATGATTGACATTATGCAAAAACTTTATCACATTATCATAGTTATCCAATGGTTCGCCAATTCCCATCATAACAATATTTTTTATTCTTTCTCCGATGTCCTTTTGAGCATAGATAACCTGATTTAAAATTTCACCCGCTGAAAGACTTCTGTATAGTCCACCTATTGTTGATGCACAAAAACCACAACCCATTCTGCAGCCAACCTGAGATGAAATGCATACACTCAATCCGTGGTTATATCGCATAACAACAGTTTCAATACAGTTACCATCGTCAAGTTCAAACAAATATTTAACTGTTCCATCAAGCTTTGAAATATATTTTTCTCTGATTTTCAGCTTCGATATATATGCCTTTTCCAAAATCAATTCTCTGGTTTTTTTTGAAATATTGGTCATTTCAGATACATCATCGACACCCTGCATCAGCCAGGAAAAAATCTGTTTTGCTCTGAATTTTGGTTCGCCGAGCTCTAATATAAAAGCCTCCAGCTCACCATATTCCATACTCCTTAAATCTATCATCAGCTACACCTTTTCACTTTTGATATAAAAAATCCGTCAATTCCATCAACATTAGGATAAAATGTCACATATCCATCCTTCGTTGTTGAATGTCTCAACTCTAACGGAAGCATATCGCTTATATCAACAGCCTCAAAGTTTTTATTCTCAGATAAAAACTTTCTAAAGCTTTCTTCATTTTCTTCTCTATTTATTGTGCAAGTTGAAAAAACCAACTCTCCACCAATTTTAACATATTTAGATGCATTTGTCAAAATTTCTTTTGAAATAGCACATAAACTGCTGATATCTTCATTTTTCCACTTTATATCAGGCTTTCTTTTTATAATCCCATAGCCTGAACATGGAACATCTGCCAACACCTTATCGAAGTTATCAATAAAATCATTATTAAGTTTTGTGGCATCCATTAACTGAGGCTTTATTATAGTAAGTCCCATTCTTTCGGCATTTTGTCTGATTAACTCTATTTTATGTTCGTGGATATCACAGGCAACTACCATTCCCTCATTTTTCATAAGCTCTGCAATGTGAGTTGTCTTGCCTCCCGGGGCGCTGCACATATCAAGCACTTTATCATTTTTACAAGG
>JAZOTJ010000107.1:0-23206 GCA_045657585.1 Clostridia bacterium
CTTGTAAGTGATTTGGGAATTGGCGGTGCAGTTATAAAAATATCAAACTCTATGGGTAATATAGAGGTAGTTGATGAAGAAATCTTTGTTGAGGCAGGAGCACTGCTTTCAAAGGTTTCAAATGTTGCAGCATCTCATTCCTTAACAGGTATGGAGGCGATTTCAGGAATTCCGGGGAGTATAGGTGGTGCTGTTTATATGAATGCGGGTGCTTACGGAACTGAAATGAAAGATGTCTTAAAAGAGGTAACCTTTATAAACTCAGATGGCGAGATAAAGACTCTGCCAAACAGTGAACTTGAATTAGGATATAGAAAGAGTATATTTACCCATAAGGATGATATAATTATTTCTTGTGTTTTGTCGCTAAAAAAAGGAGATAAGACTCAGATTCTTGATGCAATGAAGGAATACACGAAAAGAAGAACAGAAAAGCAGCCTTTGAGTTATCCGAGTGCAGGAAGCACATTTAAAAGACCTGAGGGTTATTTTGCAGCAAAATTGATTGAGGACAGCGGCCTGAAAGGATATAGCATCGGTGGAGCTAAAGTATCGGAACTTCATTCAGGATTTGTGATTAACTATGATAATGCTAAAGCACAGGATGTTTTGGATTTAATAAAACATATTCAAGATACAGTTTTTGAAAAATTTGGTGTTATGCTTGAGCCTGAAGTGAAAATAATCGGAAGATAGTAGGAAAGGAAGATAAAAATGTCATTTTCATCAGATGTTAAAAAAAGAATATCTTGCATTGAAAATGAATGTGAGATGTGTAATCGTGCCGAGCTTTCTGCAATGGTCAGATATATGGGCAGATTCAGAGAAGATGGCATTATACTCTCAACCGAGAATGAAGCAGTTATAGAATGCTTGAAAAAGTTAATTTTCAAAACCACAGGAATTGAGACTTCATATGAATACAAAGACAAAAGCAGACTTTATGAAATGTATATTTCTGACAGTGCAATGATTGACAATCTGTCTGACCTGTTAATGCTTTTTGAAGATGAGTATAATTTATTTGATTGTTGTCAAATGGCTTATGTTCGAGGTGCTTTTTTAGGCGGAGGCTCAATAACAGACCCTAAAAAAAGCTATCATCTTGAATTTGATGCAAAACACGAATCTGAGGCAGACAGGCTTTGTCATATTTTAAATAAGCTTGGAGTAGCATCAAAAATAACAATCAGAAAAGGATTTTATGTTGTTTATGTTAAGGAATACACTTCAATTGCTGATATTTTGGGAATAATTGGAGATTCCGCATCAGCGCTTGAAATATATAACATATTTGTTGAAAAAGATGTCAGAAATTCAATTAACAGGCAGATGAACTGTGAGAATGCAAATATGGACAAGGTTGCAGATGCTTATAAAAGGCATCTTGCGGCAATAGAAACAATTAAAAAAACTATTGGAATTGAAAAATTACCTGAGGTTTTGCAGGAGATTGCCAAGGTCAGAATCTTATATCCAGAGGACAGTCTAAAGCAACTGGGAGAACGGCTTGATAATCCAATCGGAAAATCAGGAGTAAACCATAGACTCAACAGGATTGTTGAAATAGCTGAAGAAATAAGACAGACTGAAGATAAATAATTAATTGAGAGGAAAAAGAGTATGATACAATTTGCTCACTTACATACTCATACTGAATATTCGTTATTGGACGGTGCATCGCGTATCACCGACCTTGTTTCGCGTGCAAAAGAATTGGGAATGGAGTATATATCCATAACAGACCATGGCGCAATGTATGGCGTTATAGATTTTTATAAAGAGGCAAATAAACAGGGAATTAAGCCTGTTATAGGTTGTGAAGTTTATGTTGCACCAAGAACAAGGTTTGATAAAACATATGAATATGATTCAAAGTATTCACATCTTATATTGCTTGCGGAGAATAATATCGGATATAAAAATCTTATTAAAGTAGTGTCGGCAGGTTTTACAGATGGTTTTTATTATAAACCAAGAGTTGATATTGATTTGTTGAGAGAAAACAGTGAGGGTATAATAGCTCTTTCTGCCTGTATCGCGGGAGAAGTGCCGAAAAAACTTTTAAATGATGATTATGAGGGGGCAAGAGAGTCGGCACAAAAACATATAGATATATTCGGAAAAGAAAACTACTTTATTGAAATTCAGGACCATGGATTAAAGGAGCAAAAGCAGATTAATCCGCTTTTAATAAAGCTTGCAAAGGAACTGGGAGTTGGTCTTGTTGCAACTAATGATGTGCACTATGTAAAAAGAGAGGATGCCGAGGCACAGGATGTTTTGATGTGCATTCAGATGGACAGGACTGTTGATGACCCTGACAGAATGAAGTTTGAAACGGATAACTTCTATTTAAAATCCCCAGAGGAAATGGAACAACTGTTTTCATATGTTCCTGAGGCTTTGACAAATACAGTGGAAATTGCAAAAAGATGTAATGTTACATTTGATTTTAAAACGAGACATCTTCCGTCATATGATGTTCCTGATGGAAAAGAAGCTTATGAATATTTATGTGAATTATGTTATGCAGGATTGAATAAAAAATATGAAACCATTACCGATGAATTAAAGGAAAGACTTGAATATGAACTAAATGTCATAAAATCAATGGGGTTTGTTGACTATTTTCTGATTGTATGGGACTTTATCCACTTTGCAAGACAAAATGATGTAATGGTTGGACCTGGAAGAGGCTCTGCTGCAGGCAGTCTTGTCGCATACACACTTGGAATAACAAGCATTGACCCTATAAAATATAATTTAATTTTTGAGAGATTTTTAAATCCTGAAAGAGTGTCAATGCCTGATATTGATACAGACTTTGCACCTGATGGCAGAAAAAAGGTGTATGATTATGTTGTCGAAAAATATGGAGAGGACAAGGTTTCACAGATAATCACTTTTGGTACACTAAAGGCAAAATTAGTTGTCCGTGATGTGGGAAGAGCACTGAACATTCCATATGCAGAGGTTGATAAGGTTGCAAAAGCGATACCGAATGATTTAAAAATAACAATTGATAAAGCATTATCAATAAGTTCAGAACTAAAGGGAATGTATGATAGTGATATTAAAATAAAGAGATTGATTGATACTGCAAAAACTCTTGAGGGTTTGCCACGACACAAATCAACTCATGCTGCAGGAGTTGTTATAACACAGGAGCCTACAGTTGATTATATTCCGTTGCAGGTTAATGAAGACACTGTCACAACTCAGTTTGTTAAGGATACAGTTGAAGAGCTTGGACTTTTAAAGATGGACTTTTTGGGTCTTCGTAATCTTACAATCATTGAAAATGCTGTCAAAATAATTGAATCTACCCGTGGTATCCGTGTTGATATGGATAATATAGATTATGGAATAAAAGAGGTTTTTGATACAATTTCTTCAGGTAATACTGATGGAGTGTTCCAGCTTGAAAGTGCGGGAATGAAATCATTTATGCAGGAATTAAAACCTGATAATTTAGAAGATTTGATTGCAGGAATTTCTCTTTATCGTCCGGGACCTATGGATTCAATTCCAAAATACATTTATAACAAGAATAACCCTGAAAAAATTGAATACAAACATAAGTTTTTAGAGAACATATTAAATGTAACATATGGTTGTATGGTTTATCAGGAACAGGTTATGGAGATTGTTCGTGTTCTTGCTGGCTATTCTCTTGGCGGAGCTGACCTGATGAGGCGTGTTATCTCTAAAAAGAAGATGGCACAAATGGAAATTGAAAGACAAAACTTTATATATGGTAAAAAAGATGACAATGGAAATCAGATAATTGACGGATGTATAAACAGAGGAATAGATGAAGAAACTGCCATTTCTATTTTCGATGAAATTTATGAATTTGCAAACTATGCATTTAATAAATCTCATGCAGCAGCTTATGCTTATGTAACATATCAGACCGCCTATTTAAAAACCTTTTATCCTGTTGAATTTATGGCATCATTGATTTCCAGTGTTGATGACACTGATAAAGTAAATGAATATATTATTAATGCAAAGACAATGGGGATAGAAATATGTCCGCCTAATATAAATAAGAGTAAGGATACCTTTACGGTTGAGGGTAATTCAATCAGATTTGGATTGTCAGCTGTTAAAAATGTGGGTCGCGGATTTATTCAGAAGCTGGTTATTGAAAGAGAACAAAATGGCGAGTTTTCATATTTTGGTAATTTTATTGAAAGAATGACAGGAAAGGATATAAATAAAAGGGCAATTGAGGGTCTTATCATGTGTGGTGCATTTGATTCCTTCAATGTTAAACGCTCACAGCTGATGGAGATTTATGAGGATATAATTGATGCTGAAGCATCGAGAAAGAAAGATAATCTGTCAGGTCAGTTGACTCTGTTTGATGAAGCTCAGATTTCCTTTGAAATGGAATATCCCCAAATTGAAGAATTTGATAAAAAAACTATTTTGAAAATGGAAAAACAATCAATAGGAATGTACATTTCAGGAAATCCTATGGAGGAGTATGAAGATAAGATAAAGCAACTGACCGCGTATAATATCCAGAGCATTTTAAGTGCTGTTGAAAAAAATGACGAAAATCTTTATGTTGTAAGGGATGATGGAATAAAGGATGGTCAGTTTGTCAGGATTTGTGCTGTTATTGAGAATAGAAAAAATAAGACAACAAGAAGTAATTCACAAATGGCAATTTTAAAATTAGAGGATGCATATGGTGTGATTGAAGCACTTGTTTTCCCTAAAGTATTGACACAATACTCAAATGTTTTGCAGGAGGAAAACATTGTTATGATTGATGCAAGAGTCAGTCTGAGGGAAGATGAGGAACCAAAGCTGTTGGTTGAAAAGGCAGTTCTTCTGGATATGGTAAATCCGCCAAAAGCACAAACTACGGTATATATAAGATTACCTGAGAGGACACAAGAAGTTTTAAAGCAATATATTAATTGCATATCAGGATATAAGGGAGATACTCCTGTTTGTCTTTATTTTAAAAATACAAAGGAGAGATTAACTGCACCTTTGGATATGAGAATTAATCCTACAGACGAAGCAATCAGTACTTTAAAAGAGAATTTTGGAGACGAAAATGTTATTGTGAAGTAAAATCACTAAAAAATGAAGTTATACACTTACATTTTTTGTCAAAATTATTATTGATTTTTTCAAAGAATTAGTATACAATAGTAGAGATAATGTATATTGATTTAAAATTTATGGATTTGAGTCTTTAAAATAGGAGATTTATATTTATGTGGACTGTTGTTTATGTTGCGCAGAAGTCACAGGAGATAGTAAAAATCAAAGAGATTCTTGATAATAACAGTATTATTTCAAGAGTAAGACAAGGCAATAATGCTTCAGAAGAAGATGGGGCTTGTTTTGAAATTATGGTTCCTGCCGCTGAACTTTTTGCTGCACAGGATTTAATTTTAGAATTTGAAATGTAGAAAATTTTTATGGTTGGGAGGTATAAAAGTGTCAGAAATCAAAAGGATTGGTGTGTTGACGAGTGGCGGAGATGCACCGGGTATGAATGCTGCTATTCGTGCAGTTGCAAGAACAGCTATTTATAATGATATTGAAGTATATGGAATTAGAAGAGGCTACAATGGCCTTATAAACAGTGATTTTATAAAAATGGATGCAAGAAGCGTAGGCGAAACTCTGCAAAAGGGTGGTACAATTTTGCAGACAGCAAGATGTCTTGAGTTCAAAGAACCTGCAGGCGTTATGAAAGGCGTTGAAGTCGCAAAGAAAAATGGGATTGATGGACTTATTGTTATTGGCGGAGATGGTTCATTCAGAGGTGCAAGAGATTTGTCAAGAGCAGGTCTTCCAACTGTTACAATTCCCGGAACAATTGATAATGATATAGCTTGTAGTGAATATACAATTGGATATGACACTTGTCTTAACACAGTTGTTTCAGCTGTTGATAAACTAAGAGATACATCATCTTCACATGACAGATGCTCTGTAGTAGAAGTTATGGGAAGAAATGCAGGTTATATTGCGGTTGAAGCAAGTATTGCCTGCGGTGCAGAGGTTGTTTTGATTCCTGAGCTGGAATATGACTTTGAAAAAGATGTTATAGGCGTTATTGAAAAGGGCAAGCTAAGAGGTAAGAAACACTACATTGTTATTGTCGCTGAGGGTATCGGCGGAGTTATTGAAATGGCAAAGAAAATTGAAAAAGCTACAGACATTGAAACAAGAGCAACAATTTTAGGTCATGTTCAAAGAGGCGGAAGTCCGACAGTTAAAGATAGAGTTATTGCAAGCAGAATGGGAGCATATGCAGTTGAAATGCTTATAGACGGAAAATCTGACAGAATTGTTTGTATGCAAGATAATAGCATAACAGACGTAAGCATTGAAGATGGTCTGGAAATGAAAAAGAGTATATCTGCTGATTTAATCAGACTTACTAAACAGTTGGCAATATAAATTTTATATAAGGAGAGTTGTTCAATGAAAAAGGTTTACGAAGGAAAGACAAAAGATGTTTACGAGCTTGATAACGGAAATGTTATGTTAAAGTTCAAAGATGATTGCACAGGTAAAGACGGAGTGTTTGACCCTGGTGAAAATTCAGTTGGATTGACAATTGAAGGAATAGGTAAAGCAAATTTAAGAACATCTGTTTATTATTTCGATATGCTCAAAGAAGCAGGAATAAAGACACATTATGTAAGCGCTGATATTGATAATGCAACAATGGAAGTGCTTCCTGGAAAGGTTTTTGGTCACGGACTTGAAGTTATCTGCAGATTGGTTGCAACAGGCAGCTTTATCAGAAGATATGGTGAATATATAGAAGACGGCACAGTTTTGGAAGGCGGATATGTTGAATGCACATTTAAAAATGATGAAAAGGGTGATCCGTTGGTAACATCTGAAGGACTTGCAACGTTAGGTGTTATGAGTCCTGAAATGTTTGAGAGCATGAAAGAACAGACTCTTAAAATCACAAAGATAGTTGCTGATGATTTGAAGTCAATCGGACTTGACTTATGGGATATCAAGTTTGAATTCGGATACAACAATGACGAGGTTATTTTGATTGATGAAATCGCATCAGGAAATATGCGTGTTTATAAAGATGGAGAAATTGTTAATCCTGTTGAATTGACAAAGCTTATTTTGAACAGATAATTTTAAAAATCCTGCTTTTGCAGGATTTTTTTATGTGCTTTCATTTAACAAGTTTGTAATAATTATTGCATTGTGCGAATATAATATATTATATAATCTGTTAAAAGAGGAACATATATGTTAAAAAAGACAAAAAGCACAACGACAATATTATCAATATCTGTTCTAATAATTTTTTTGATGCATAGTCTTGGTGTTGGAGGTTATGAATGCATTGAAGAGGCGGACTTGCCTGAAATTTTAATTGAAGAGAGTGTATGTGAAGTTGTAGAAGAGGTTTTTAATGGAGTTGGGACAGGCAGTTTTATCAAACCCTTAGATGGAACATTCACATCAGGTTACGGACAAAGGTGGGGGAGATTGCACGGAGGAATTGATATAGCAAATGCAGTCGGAACACCTGTTGCTGCTGCGGATGATGGAGAGGTTATTTTTACAGGTAATTGCGGAACATATGGTCTTTTGGTAAAGCTTGACCATAAAAACGGATATGTGACATACTATGCTCACTGCAGTGAAATAAAAGTATCTGTCGGAGATTTAGTTAAAAAGGGCGATGTTATCGCATTGGTGGGAAACACAGGGAACAGTACGGGCCCTCATTGTCATTTTGAAATAAGATATGATAATGTTCCAAAAAATCCTTTGGACTTTGTTGAATTAGAAAAAGGAGTCAGTTAACTGACTGCTTTTTGTTATTCAATTGGATTTACAATAGATATTGCACTGTAGTTTTTGTCAAAGTGTTCACTGAATCTTTTCTTGACATCTTCAAAGGTTATTGTTTTATAGACATCATAATATCTGAAATAGTCGATATCCATAAAGCTGTCCTGCAGGAATTGATGCGCAAAATCCTCAATATTGTTGTAAGAACGGATATATTTTCCCCAGACAACTTTTTTTGCTCTTATAAAGTCATCCTCAGATAAGCCATTCTTGTGAAGCTCATCAATATAATTTATGCTTTCAACATATACCTTTGAGGGGTTTGTTGACTGACCCTCAATAGCCGTATAGCCATAATCAATCTGAGGGGTGTAATCTGCTGCAAATGGAGGGGTGATTAACTCTTCGTTGTATAGTTTTTCATATAACGGAGAGCTTTTTGAGAAAATCATTTTTATTAAAATTTCTGTTTCGATTGATTTCTTTAAAAGCTTTTCTCCACCATAACCGCAGTCATTATCCTTAAATCCTATCATAAACATAGGCATTGAAACAGAGAGATTTACTTCCTTCTTTTTTAATGCAATTTCTTTTGGTTCATCAGGATAAATTCTCTTGATTTCTTCATAAAAGGGATTGTTATTTATAATAGATGAGTCGATGACATTATATATTTCTTCTGCATCAAAATCGCCTGTTACAAACAAAGTCATATTTGATAAATTATAGAAAGTATTATAGCATTTATACAGGAGGTTTTCGTCAATTTTTGAGATAGAGTCAATTGTTCCTGCAATATCTAATTTAACAGGGTTATTCTGATACAGGCAAGATAAAAGATTAAAGAATACTCTCCAATCTGCATTGTCATCATACATATTTATTTCCTGTCCGATAATTCCCTGCTCTTTTTGCACACTTTCCTTTGTGAAGTATGGCTTTTGAACATAATCCATCAACACTTTTAAGTTTTCCGAAAAATTAGATGTTGATGAAAAAAGATAAGCTGTCATATTAAAGCTTGTAAAAGCATTGGCGTTACCACCTAATTTTGAAAAGCTGTCAAAAACATTTGTTCCGTCAGGCTGGTCAAAGAGCTTGTGCTCAAGATAGTGTGCAATACCGTCAGGAACTTTTGTTGGGGAATCTTCTCCCGGAACAATAAATTCAGAGTCCACTGAACCATATTTTGTGCCAAAAATTGCATAGCTTGAGCTATAGTCTTTTCTTGGCATAATGTATATATTAAGACCGCTTTTGTGCTTTTTATGATAAAGTATTTCACCGGTTTTAACATTTTTATTGCAAATCATATCCATTTTATTGTTTCCTTTCTATTCGTTTTTACCGGCAAGGAAATATACTGTATTCTCACATATGTCAGGAACAACTCTCATAACATCTTCAATGGTAATAGCCAATATATCCTTTTTGTATTTTTCAATATCACAATTAATTCCAAGATAGATACAATCAATAGCATACATCTGCATATATCTCTGGTCATCATAATAAGTGTTCAAACTGTTTATAATAGCATTTTTTGAAGAAGATATTTCCTCATCGGAGATTTCACCATTTTTTAATGCATTCAATTGAGCAATTGTCTCTTTATATGCTTTGTTGAAATTTGAAAATTCAATGCCTGCATCAACAAACATAAGTCCTTTGAATTTATTAAGACTGCTTGATGCATAATATGCAAGACTCAGTTTTTCTCTTACATTATTAAACAGCTTTGAATGTGTGCCTGCACCAAAAATACTGTTTGCAACAACCAATGCAGGAAAATCCTTATCAGAGGCATTAATTCCTGTTGTAAAGCCGATTGAAAGCTTACCTTGTGTGACATCAAGAGAGTCTTTTATATTCTTGACATTATTTGATTTTGAAATTTTATTAGTTTTAATCTCATCGGGCTTTTTAAATTCAATATTTTTAACAAAATCACTTATTAATTTTTTTGCCTCATCTATTACAGCCTCGCCTGAAATGAAAATGTCAATCTGTGATGAGGAGATAATGTTTTCATAATGTGAATATAGATTTACTTCGTTTATTTCGTCAAGAGCTTTTTTTGTTCCGAATCTTGTTAATGCATACACATCACCATTACAAACTTCTTCATTGCAACGCATTTTCGCATACGCTCTTTTATCGTTTATAAGAGAATCAATTTTATCATTAACTGTCTTTTTTTCGCGCAAAACAATGTCTTTTTTGAATGAATTATTATCTGTTAATGGCTTGAAAATAACATTTAATAAAAGTTTTAACAGTTCATTTGTAAGTTTCTCGTTCTGTGGTGCATATTTATCAGAAATTGTTTCTGCATCAAAGAATATCGCCTGATTATCTCCGCTTTTTATTACTCCGGAATTGAGTGTTGCTCCGTATAAATCCTGCAGGTGTCTGGTTATTTCCAATGTTGTCGGAAGCATTTTACAACCACTTTTTAAAACATAAGAAAGCACTGCATTTTTTGATGCTTCATCTTCTTTTAATGGTCGTCTTAAATATACCCCGACTACATTTGTCTTAAGCTTTTTCATTTCAATATAATTAAGAGAAATGTTGTCATTTATTTTTATTGTTTCCAATTTGATAATCTCCTTAAAATAATTCGTTCCTATTATTTTACATCTAAATTTTAAATATGTCAACTATCCCACGAAGCTTTCTATGTCTTCAAATGTTAAGTTTTTGTGAAGAGCAAGATTGATACCATTTGCAACCGTTTTTGAAGTCTTTTCAATGACAGAATCTATGTCCTTCGGAGTAACCATCAATGATCCAATGTTCTTTGAAAGAGCCTCTTTGATAAGCTGATTTTTCTTCTCATCGCCCAGAACATCTTTGTTGATATCATTCATCGCCATATCAATAGAATCACTTGCAATTGTTTTGGCATCAACCACTGTCGGAACACCGATTGCAAGGACTTTGACACCTAATGTGTTTTCATCAAGCTTGGCTCTTGAGTTTTCTACCCCTGCACCTGGATTGATGCCTGTATCAGATAATTGAATAGTTGTGCTTATTCTGTCAAGACTTCGAGACGCTAGGGCATCAACTGCAATCACAAGGTCAGGCTTTACCTGCTCAATAACACCTTTTATAATCTGAGCAGTTTCCATACCTGTTGTGCCTAATACTCCCGGAGCAATGGCACAAACAGATGTTATGTCATCATTTAAATAGTCTTTGAGTTGCTCTTTCATATGATTTGTCACCATAAGCTTTGATACAACATCAGGCCCTAACGCATCAGGTGTAATTCTTTTGTTGCCAAGACCAACCACAAGTGTTTTTGTGTCAGATTCAATTTTTGCAAGATTTTTTATTTCCTGTGCTAAAAGTCTGCATGCGTCTTCATATACTTCCACACTGTATTTTATGTCGGGTGCTTCGATTGTGACATATGTTCCGACTGGCTTTCCAAGAGCTTTTACACCATTATCATTTGTTATTTTTATTTTTGTTGTTGTGATGCCTTCATTTTTTGTGATTTTGACATCAACTCCATTGATTTCTTCCTTTTCCTTTGCGTTTTCTGAATATATTTCTTTAGCTTCAAGCGCTAAGTCTGTTCTTATTGACATAAAAATCCCACCTTATATAAATTATATTAATATTTTTTCCATAATATAGACATTTATTCAGATATATGTGTGTATTAAATTTATAAAAGCTATTGACAAATTACAAAAACTATGTTATTATATAAAAGTTGTTTGGCTCGGTAGTTCAGTTGGTTAGAACGCTAGCCTGTCACGCTAGAGGTCGTGGGTTCGAGCCCCATCCGAGTCGCCAAAAAACACATTATCTGATAGATAATGTGTTTTTTTTATTCGTTTTTCTTATAATTAGAATGTATTTATTTCATAAACAAAAATATTATTCCCGCAATAAATGAGGCTAGAGTTCCATAGAGAATAACAGGACCTGCAATAGTGAAAATTTTTGCTCCAACTCCCAAAACAAAGCCTTCGGTTTTAGCTTCGATTGCAGGGGAGGAAACAGCGTTTGCAAAGCCTGTTATAGGGACTAAAGTTCCTGCACCTGCGTGTTTTGCGATTTTATGGTAAATGTCAAGACCTGTCAGCAATACACCTATAAAAATCATTGTTACAGAGGTGGCAGCACCTGTCAGTTCTTCTGACATATTGAATGTCTTATAAAAACTTAAAAAGCATTGACCTATGAGGCAGATTGTTCCGCCTATTAAAAATGCTTTTATACAATTTTTAAATACTTTTGATGGCGGGGATTTTTTCTCCACAATTTTTTTATATTCCTGCTTTGATAATTTATTTTTCATATTAAATTCCTTTCATACACGGGTTATATAATTTAGTGTCTGTAATTTGACAAATTTTATGAATAAAAAATAAATTTTTATGTATTGTAGTTATTTTACTTGATATTGGCAGGAAAAAGAGTTATACTATAAAATGTAGTATTGTATGCATTTGGAGGCTGTTATGTTTGGATATGTGAATATATCTTGCGCATCTGTTAGGGATGAGGATAAGAATTTATATTCGGCATATTATTGTGGCTTATGTAAGGCTATTGGCAAAAAATCACAGATTATGAGGCTTGGACTAAATAATGATCTGACATTTCTTCTGGTTTTGCTTTCTGCTATATATGACGAAGAACCTCAATATGAAAATAATGCAAAATGTGTTATTCACCCATTTAAAAAGCATAGAGAAATAAAAATGAATAAGGTAATGGATTTTGCATCAGATATGAATATACTGCTCGTATATTTAAAGGTATGCGATGATGTGAATGACGACGGGAAGTATAAAGGTATTGAGTTGATTGCAAAACGATCAGCACAAAAGGTCATAAAAAAATATCCTAAAATCTCGTCAGAGATTCAGGAAAATCTTAAAAAGCTTTCGGAGCTTGAGAATAATAAATGCAATGAAATTGACAGAGTTGCTGATTGTTTTGGCAAAGTGCTTGAAACAATATTTATTCCCGAATTTATTGAGGATGAAAACACTAAAAAGGTACTTTCCTGGATGGGATATAATATCGGACGATGGATTTATATTGCTGATGCATATGACGATATGCCAAAGGACATAAAGAAAAAAAGCTATAATCCATTGTTGGAAGCAAATTATAAAAGCTTCGATGAATTGAAAAATAATATATATAATTCAATGACATACACTTTAGCCAATATTGCAAATGCATATGATTTATTAGATATTAAAAGAAATGATACATTAATAAGAAATATTTTGTATGCAGGTTTGCCTTCAATGCAGGAGGCGATATTTAAGAAAACGGAGGAAAAGAATGAATCCATATGAGGTTCTTGGCGTCAGTCCTGATGACGATGAGGAAACAATAAAAAAGAAATACAGAGCACTTGTCAAAAAATATCATCCTGACAGATATGTAAACACACCAATGGCTGATATGGCAAGTGAGAAAATGAAACAGATAAATGAGGCATATGATATGCTTACCAATAAAAATACAACAACGTCAGGCTATGGTGGTGGATATTACAGTGGTTACGGACAAAATTATAACTATTCAACAATAAGCTTTGAAACTGTAAGAAGACTGATAACCGTAAGACGATTGCAGGAAGCGGAAATTATGCTTGAAAAGCTTCCTCATAATGCGGAATGGAATTATCTTATGGGAATTGTTTATATGAATAAGGGCTGGTATGCTCAGGGAATGGAATATATCAATAAAGCAATTGAGATGGACCCGACTAACCCTGAATATCAGTCTGCTACATCAGGTTTTGGTCGGAATTCCCAGAATTACCGTGATGTTGTTTTTCAGACAAATTCACCGTTTTGCAGTGTTTGTCCATCTCTTTGTCTGTCGTGGTTTTTGTGCAGATTTTGTAACTGTCTGATATGTTGTTAAGAATGTGAGGGGTATAATAATGAGTGAGAAAAAAGAACATATAACTTCAATAGGAGGTCAGGCTATTTTAGAGGGCGTTATGATGAGAGGTCCGTTTAAAACTGCTTATGCAGTGAGAAAGCCTGATGGAGAAATCGTTGTTGAGGAACATGAAAATTCATCTAAAAAAAGAGGAAAGTTTTTTAAACTTCCGATAATCAGAGGATGTGTCAATTTTATTGACAGTCTTGTTGTCGGAATGAAAGCTCTGATGTTCTCGGCAGAATTTATTGACCTTGAGGTTGAAGAAGAAACTGATAGTAAGTTTGATAAATGGCTTGAGGAAAAGTTTGGAGATAAAATCAAGGACATAGTTATTTATGTTGCTATTGCCCTTTCTATTGTTTTGAGTGTTGGGCTGTTTATTTTATTACCATCGCTTTTGTCTGATATTATTACTTCAATATTTCCAAAGCTTGAAAACTTAACAAGCGTTTTTGAGGGTGTTTTCAGACTCGTTATTTTCCTTGGATATATGGCGCTTGTAGCTCAAATGAAGGATATAAAAAGGGTATTTGAATATCACGGTGCAGAACATAAGACAATAGCCTGTTATGAAAACGGAGAGGAATTGACAGTTGAAAATGTGAAAAAGCATACCCGTTTTCATCCAAGATGCGGAACAAATTTCTTACTTTTTGTAATGGTTATCAGTATAATATTATTTTTCTTCTTGCCAAAATTTAACCAATATGCAAAGATTATACAAATCCTTTTAAAACTACTGTCAAGAATTGTGTTGTTGCCTGTTGTTGCGGGACTTTCATATGAAGTTATTAAATTAGCAGGAAGAAGTAAATCCGCTTGTGTAAAATTCTTTACAAAACCTGGACTATGGCTTCAAAGACTAACAACAAGAGAGCCTGATGATGAGCAAATAGAGGTTGCAATTCGTTCAATGACAGCGGTTATACCTGAAGACAGGGAGGCAGATAAGTGGTAATCGGCGAGGAACTTTCAAGAGTAATCAATATCCTAAAGGAAGGTGGCAACGATAATCCGTATTTTGAGGCACATCTGATTTTTCGATATGTACTAAAGCTCTCGCCTACAGATTTGGTGTTGTCAAGGGATAAAAAGATAAGCTCTTGTGATATTCAAACGATAGATGAATATGTTAACAGAAGAGTCAATAATGAGCCTTTACAATACATTTTAAAATCTCAGGAATTTATGGGACTTGAATTTTATGTTGATGAAAATGTTTTGATTCCAAGACAGGATACTGAAGTTTTGGTAGAACATATCCTTGAGCATTTTAAGGGTAATGGAATAACTTGTCTTGATATTGGAACAGGCTCGGGATGTATCGCAATCAGCATAGCCAAATTCAATCAAAAAGCATATGTTAAGGCGATAGACATTTCAAAAAATGCATTGGAAATTGCAAAAAAGAATGCCTTGTCGAATGAGGTTTCGGATAGAGTGAGCTTTTGTGAGGCTGATATATTTAATTATGAGCCATACGGAAAGTTTGATTTAGTAGTGTCAAATCCGCCATATATTAAGAGTAGTGATATTCTTGATTTGCAAAAAGATGTTAAAAATTTTGAACCGGGTTTAGCATTAGATGGTGGGGAAACGGGACTTTTATATTATGAGAGAATAACTAAATTAGCTCCAAAGCTTTTGAATGACGGTGGTATGCTTGCGTTTGAAGTTGGATTTGACCAGTCGGAAGATGTTAAAAAGCTTATGGAAAAGGATTTTTGTGATATAAAAATTGTGAAAGATTTGTGTGGAGTTAACAGGGTTGTAAGTGGAGTCAGAGTGGATAGTGGGGTAAGAAAATGAACGAAAATACCAGAATTTATGAATTTGGTAATAATTTCTATGCAAATCATTACCTGTTGCCTGTCGGTGCAGTGGTGCAGGTTAATGAATTGTCAATTAGACGAGGTAGCGAAATTAAGGAACATAATCAGGTTTGTGATGAAATCACATATTTTATATCCGGAAAAGCTGAGGTAAATTCGGCAGATTATTGCAGGATTGTACAGGGCGGTGATATTCATTTTATAAAAAAAGGTGTAAAGCATAGTATAGTTGCTGATAAAAACGAAAATCTCAGATTTATCTGTATTGGAATTGACCTGAACAAAGATTATGAAGAAATAAAAGATTTTAATGAATTAAATGTTGAAAAGTTTTTCTATGTTAAGGATGACGGAAACATTAAAAGTTTGTCTGAGTTAATTGTCAATGAACTTTATGTAAGAGATAATAATAGTGATATTATGGTAAACTCTTATCTTACTCAGATTTTTATTACATTGGCAAGATTATATAATCTGAAGGAAAAGTTAAAGAAAAATTATAGTAATACATCTACAAATCAGACTTTTTATAACATATTGAAATTTGTAGATAGAGAATATATGAGTTTAAAAACTGTCAGACAGATTTCTAAAAGGCTTGCATATAGTGAGGATTATATATCTCATTTATTCAAAGAAAAAATGGGGATTACAGTAAAGGAATATCTTATAAGAAAAAAAATAATGGGAGCAATTGACTTGCTTGAGACTACTGACTTGAAAATGGAAGAAATCGCGGAATATTTAAGCTTTAGTTCAGCCCACACATTTTATCAGGCGTTCAAGAGAATAATGAATATTTCACCAACAGATTACAAGAAACAAATAACGGATTTTAGATTATAAGAAAGCGGATTTATATCTTGCTTTCTTTTTTGTTTTAACATACAATGAAGACAGGAAAAAGATAAGGAGATACTTTATGAAGGTTTACAATGTTGCAATAATCGGATGCGGACAAATGGGAAAAGTTCATATGAAACATATTTACTATAAAGATAATGTGAATTTTGTTTGCGCTTGTGATACTGATTTGGAAAATGCAAATGAATTTGTTGCAAAATACGGAGCAAAGTCGGTTGAAGCAGATGCCGAAAAATGTATTTCAAGAGATGATGTTGATATTGTTATAATAGCAACATATCCGTCATCACATCTGGAACTTTTAAAGCTTTGTATTAAATATAAAAAGCATGTTATATGTGAAAAACCAATTGCATCATCTGTTGAAGAGGGTGAAGAATTTTACAGACTTGTAAAAGATAATCCTGATGTCAAGGTGTTGGTAGGTCATATATTAAGACATAATGCAACATATAAAAAGGTTGCACAAATGATACACGAAGGTGCTATCGGCAGTCCGATTATAATGAGAATGTCACAAAATCATCACACTATGAATTGGGACAGATATTTAACCTTAATTAAAGAAACATCTCCTATTGTTGACTGTGGCGTTCACTATATAGATATTATGCAATGGTTTACAAAATCAAAGGTAGTATCTGTTTCAGGTATAGGTATGAGAACTGATGAAGATGTACCAGAGGGGAAAAATAATTATGAGATTGTAACTGTCAGGCTTGAGGATGGCTCGATTGCTTTTTATGAGGCAGGCTGGACGAAAACAATTTCATCGGACAACTTAAAAGAATTTGTCGGTCCATTGGGTAGTATCAAAATTACCTATCAAAAGGACAGAATATCTCATATTGAAGAAGGAGATTTGATTGAGTATTATTGTCTTAAGGATAAAAGCTATAAAACAATCAATATGGTTTCAGAGCGTAAACCAACCGATACTCAGTTTGACTATCTTGTAGATATGATTGAAAAGGACGTTCCTGCTTTCCCGACAATTGATGAGGTTTTCTCGAGCTTCAAAGTTGCTATGGAGGCAGAAAAACAAATACATAATAATAAATAATAAGAGGTGAAGAAAATGTATAATTTTCCGATAGGCGTAATCCTGGAATCATTCAGATGCGAAAGAAGCGAGGCTATAAAAAAAGCCGCTAAAATGGGCGCAAATGGTATTCAGATGTATGCGACAAAGGGTGAAAATTCGCCTGAGAATTTATCAAAAGAGGACAGAATTAATCTTAAAAAAGAAGTGAATGACAGCGGTTTGGTTTTTTCGGCTTTGTGTGGAGATTTAGGCATGGGATTTGGCAACAAGGACAAAAATCCTGAATTGATTGAAAAATCAAAGAGAATTATTGACCTTGCAAAGGATCTAGGAACAAATATTGTAACAACTCATATAGGTGTTGTTCCGTCTGATAAAAGTAATGACAGATATAAGATTATGCAGGAGGCTTGTTTTGAGCTTTCAAGATATGCAGACAGTATGCAGGCTCATTTTGCTATTGAAACAGGACCTGAAAGAGCAGTGACTTTAAAGGAATTTTTAGATTCTTTAGACTCAAAAGGTGTTGCAGTTAATCTTGACCCTGCAAACTTTAAAATGGTTACGGGTGATGATCCTGTTCAGGCTGTTTATACTCTTAAGGACTATATAGTTCACACACATGCTAAAGACGGAGTTAAATTGTTAGAATCAAATCCTGAGTATATTTATCAGGTTGTTCACCCGATTCCAAAGGAAATAGCTGATCAGAAATTCTTTGAAGAAGTACCATTGGGAACAGGCGAGGTTGATTTTGATAATTACTTAAAAGCACTTGAGGAAATAGGCTATAAAGGTTTCTTAACTATTGAAAGAGAAGTTGGCGAAAATCCTGATAAGGATATTAAGACAGCTTATGATTATTTAAAGGCTATTATATGCAAATAATAAAATAAATGGAGGTAAGAAAAATGAAAGTGGCAGTCATAGGATGCGGAACAATTGCTAATTCAGCACATATTCCTGCATACATGAAAAATCAGGAGGCAGAAATCAAATATTTCTGCGACATTATCTTAGAAAGAGCAGAGGCGGCAGTGGAGAAATACGGTTGTGGTATCGCAGTTGAGGATTACCATGATGTATTGAACGATCCTGAAGTTGAGGCAATTTCAATATGTACACCAAATAAATCGCACTCAGAAATAACAATTGCTGCTCTAAAAGCAGGAAAAAATGTTCTTTGTGAAAAGCCTGCAGCACGTACATACGCAGAAGCATTGGAAATGCAAAAGATTCAGCACGAAACAGGAAAGGTTTTAAATATTGGTGTTGTTAACAGATTTAATGATAATGTAAACAGAATCAAGAAGATTATTGACAGCGGTAAGCTTGGAGATATTTACCATGTTTATATAAGCTTCAGGAATCACAGGAGCATTCCGGGACTTGGTGGACCATTCACAACAAAGGAAATTGCCGGCGGTGGTGTTTTGATTGACTGGGGAGTACATTTCCTTGATATCGTTATGTATTGCTGTAATGACCCTAAGGCAAAGACCGTTTCAGCAGAAATGTTCTCAAAACTCGGAAGCCCAATAAATGATTATGTATATAAGGATATGTGGGCAGGACCTCCTGTTGCAGATGGTACATATGATGTTGAAGAGAGTGTCACAGGTGTTGTAAGAAGTGAAGGACCTGTTATCACCTTCAATGGTGCATGGGCACAAAACATTGATGTCCCTGAAATGTTTATTGACTTTATGGGTGATAAGGGTGGCATTCGTCTTATGTATGGCGGTGATTTCACATTTTACAGCACAGAGGGTGATATGCTTTCAAAGACAGAGTTTAAGGCATCGTCTGTTAGACATTTTGAAAATGAAATCAATGAATTTATTGATTGCATAAAGACTGGCAAAAAGCTTGCTTCACATATTGACAAGAACATCTTGACATCACAATTGATGGATGCGATCTATCGTTCAGCAGAGCTCCACAAGGAGGTTGAGCTATAATGAAGAAGGTTGGCTTCGTGGATTATTATCTTGACGAATGGCATGCAAATAACTATCCTGAAAAGATTAAAACTATTTCAGATGGTGAGTTTGAAGTGTGCTATGCCTATGCAAAGATAGATAGCCCTAGTGGTATGACTAATAAAGAGTGGTCAGAAAAGTATAATGTTGAGCTTTTGCCTACAATTGAAGAGGTTATAGAAAAGAGTGACTGCCTTATTGTGTTATCACCTGACAACCCTGAAATGCACGAAGAGCTAGCAGACCTTCCATTAAAGTCAGGAAAACTTACATATGTTGATAAAACATTTGCCCCTGATAAGAAAACAGCTATAAAATTATTTAAAATGGCTGACGAGTATGGAACAAAATGTTATTCTTCTTCAGCATTAAGATTTTCAGATGAATATAAAGACATAGACAGATCAAAGATTTTCAAACTATTCAGTGAAGGTCATGGTGTGTTCTCCAATTATCTTATTCATCAGATTGAGCCAATCATTATGCTTATGCAATCAAGAGCAAAAAGACTTATGTTTTTAGGTGATGAAGTTCATCCTGAAATGATAATCGAATTTGAAGACGGAAGATATGCTCATATGTATCATAGAAATTGTAACGATGGTTTTGTGATGAATGCAATAGATGAACAGAACAATGCAATAAGGTATCAGGTTAAATCTAATTTCTTTGATTTATTTATCAATGACTTAATCAGATTCTTCAGAACAGGTGAAGTGACTGTTGCGCATGAAGAAACAATTGATATAATGGGTATATTGGAAGTAAGCAAAAAGGCTGTTGATAAACCATTTGTCTGGTTTGATATTTAATTGATTGAAAACGCTTTGTAAAAAAGCGTTTTCTTTTTTTGTATCACTTTACTTTTAGATGTAAATGTGTTATAATAAGTAGGAATAAAGCAGATGATAAAATGATAGTTTTTATAAGGGGAATTTTTGTGAAAAGAGTTTTTAGGACGATTGAATTTGATAAAATTTTAAATAAATTATGTGCATACACAGAGTCAGAGAAGGTTGTTGAAAAAATCAGAAAAATGGATATGCTTTCTTTTGATGAGGCAAAGATTGCACAAAGAGAGACCTCTGAAGCTGTTATGGCTATCTTAAGACAGGGAAATCCACCTGTGAATTTGTCGGTTAAGGATGTCAGTGCATTAATTAAAAGAACTCAGATTGGAGCAGTTTTAAATCAAAGGGAGCTTTTGGATATAACAAGAGTTTTATATGTTGCAAGAAGAATGAAGACATATTTGAATGACACAGGTGCAGATTTGGGAATAATCAGCGGGTTATCACAACAACTTACGGCTATAAAAGCTTTAGAGGATAAAATAAATTCAGTTGTTATTTCCGAAACAGAGATTGCAGATGATGCATCTCCTGCATTATCAGCTCTTAGAAGAAAGAAAAAGAATCTTAATGCGAAAATCAAAGATACCTTAAATACTATGCTTCACTCAGAACACTACAAGAAATTCTTGCAAGAACCTATCGTAACAGTTCGTTCTGACAGATATGTTATACCTGTCAAATCAGAGTATAAACAGGAAGTCAACGGAATTGTGCACGATACCTCTGCAAGCGGCTCAACTCTTTTCATTGAGCCTATGGGAGTTGTTTCGGCAAATAACGAAATAAGAGCTTTGGAAAATCAGGAAGAACAGGAAATTGAGAAGATTTTATCAGAGCTGACAGTTGAAGTATCAGAGCATAATTTGCAAATACAGGAAAATTATGAAGTTATATCTGAAATAGATTTTATATTCTGCAAAGGAAAATTATCAATTGACTATGATGGAAGAGAACCGATTTTAAATAATATCGGAGAAATTGAGTTTATAAAAGCAAGACATCCGCTGATTGATAAAAAATCAGTGGTGGCAAATGACATATATCTTGGTAAAGACTTTGATACATTGGTTATAACAGGACCAAACACAGGCGGTAAGACTGTAACGCTAAAGACTTTAGGACTTTTTTCAGTTATGGCGGCAGCAGGGCTGCATTTACCTGTTTCAGATAACAGTAAAGCTGCAGTTTTTTCGGATGTTTTTGCAGATATCGGAGATGAACAAAGTATTGAACAAAGTCTTTCAACCTTTTCTTCGCATATGGTAAATATTGTGGATATTATTAAAAAGGTTGATGATAATTCATTAGCATTGTTTGATGAATTAGGAGCAGGAACAGACCCGACTGAGGGTGCAGCATTGGCAATTTCGGTTTTGGAATATCTGAAAACATTTAAGGTCAAAACTGCTGCAACAACGCATTACAGTGAATTAAAGCTATATGCTCTGTCAACTGATAATGTCGAAAATGCATCGTGTGAGTTTGATGTAGAGACTCTAAAGCCTACTTACAGACTTATGATTGGAGTTCCGGGAAAATCAAATGCATTTGCAATCTCAAAAAGACTTGGTCTTGATGATGTTATAATCGACAGGGCTAATGAGCTTTTATCTGAGGAGAATATCAAGTTTGAAGATGTTATAACCGATTTGGAACAATCTCGTGCTAAAGCTCATTCTGAAATGGAATATGCCAAGAGAATGAAAAAGGAAATAAAAGATTTAAGAAAACAACTCGAGGACGAGAGGATTAAATTAAAAGAGAACAAATCAAAAATTTTAGAGGAAGCCAGACGAGAGGCAAAGTTAATAGTATCAGATGCGCGTGATGAAGCTAATAGCATTATAAAAGAACTTGAGAAAATGAAGGTTGAGGGCAAAAACTCTCAGGATAAAATAAAGAAATCAAGAGAAAAGCTAAAAGAAAAAGAAGATAATATAGATAAGGCGATGGAACGCTCAGCAAAGCCAAGAAAGGTTTATTATGAACCTCCAAAGGATTTAAAAATCGGCGATGCTGTAAAAATTGTGACTATGAGCGACCAGGAGGCAAGTGTTTCAAAGTTGCCTGATAAAAATGGAATGGTAATAGTTCAGGCAGGTATTATAAAGCTTGAGGTGCATATTTCAAATCTTAAGAGAATTGAGGATAAGACAGCAAAGGAACTTGCTCAGAAATATTCAAAAACAACAACAAGGTTAGAATCAAAATCGAAGGAAGTGTCTACATCAATTGATTTAAGAGGTCAGACGTTAGATGAAGCGCTTATGAATACAGAGAAGTTTCTGGATGATTGCTATCTTGCATCAATTACAAATGTTACTCTTATTCACGGAAAAGGTACAGGTGTCTTGAAAAACGGAATTCATCAGATGCTGAAAAAACACAAGTATGTAAAGGGATATCGTTTAGGAACATTTGGCGAGGGTGAAAACGGAGTAACAATTGTAGAGTTAAAGTAATAAGGAGTTTTAAAATGGCAAAAAAGAAACCGATTGTGACTAATGCAATGAGACACTTGCAGGCAGTTGGAGCTGAATTTGAAGCAATTGAATATGAATGTAGTGGAGAAATCGGTTCAGATTTTGGGATGGAGATAGCGCAAAAAACAGGAATTGAGCCACAAAGGTCTTTTAAAACTTTGGTTGCAAGAGGAGATAAGACGGGAGTTTTGGTTGCATGTATCCCTGTTAATTGTGAGCTTGATTTAAAAAAACTTGCAGCCTCATCAGGAGACAAAAAAATCGAGTTAATTCATGTCAAGGAATTACTTGGTCTGACAGGGTATATAAGAGGCGGAGTCACTCCGATTGGAATGAAGAAAAAATATCCGACCTATATAAATGAAAGTTGTCTTAACTTTGAAAAAAT
>JAZOTJ010000108.1:0-7713 GCA_045657585.1 Clostridia bacterium
TTGCGTATGCGTGGCGATATCGAAACTGAATTTTTAAAGATTTGGTTTGATAGATTAGATAAGGCGGCACAGGAATTTGAAAATGTGCAGCACAAGTTTAATCAACATATGGCTGAAATCTATTTGAATGACCTAAAGAAGAAAAAACAGGAACGTCAATTTTTAAGTATCAATAGCTTTTTGATGACAAGAAAAGATTATATCTTTACTTCCCGACAAATGAAAAATTTACTGATGTTAATTGGTTTAAGCGAAGAACAGGCAAATAACAAAACTTATAACTTTAAAAAGCATCACAAGATTGAATACTTTAAAAAAGCTGATTTAGAGACTATCGTTTCTGAAATCAAAGCAAGAATTACTGACTATTTTTCAAAATAATCAGTAGCAAATTACTAAAAATAAAAATATTAAGAAGTCGAAAAGACATTGATATATAAGGCTTTATAGACGATTTTTCATAAAGCTGATTACCTAATATATATGTAAGCATATATGCAGGTAACATTTGTACATAAATACGCCACAATTATTTATGTTATCTAAGGAGATTATATATTGAAACTATCCATAAAAAACCTTTTAATTAATAACTACGAAAATTCATCTGACAATAGATCTTTGACTTTATGTATAAAATTTACTGTGTTGAACACAATATCCCATAAGGGAGGCGTGTCCAACTGAATATAAATGCTAATGAAATATGGCTCAGCTATTTTAATAAAATTCTGTTTGAAAAAGGTATAATTACTGAAAAAGAAAAAAACAAGATGACCAATCTTATATATAAAAAGTGTCATAGTGCAAAGAATAAATAGAAATGTTAAATCCCTCAGGAAACGTAACATCTCCTTGAGGGATTTTATTATTCTTCGTCATTCAATTCTATGTCATCAAAAATGATTTTAAGATAATCTCTTCGCCCATAAAGCACTCGATAGATAGAAACATATTCATTATCGGCTTTGTAGAATACAAGATAATTCCCACTTACGATAAAGCGGTAATCTGTATCAAAAGGGACTTTTGTCGATAATGACGGTCCCATATGGGGAGAAATTTCCAAACGGCTATAATCTTCAATGATACGCTTGATTACATTGTTTGCAGCTATGGGATTCGACAAATCATTTTCGATATAAGACTTAATTTCTTTTAAGTCATTTAATGCGGTAGGGGTAACTCGTATTTTCATCATTATACCCCCAAAGCAGCTTTTACATCGTCATTAGATAACCATCCGTTTTCTTTTGCTGATTTTTCAGCTTCGGCAAGTTTGCCCATAAGCTTAATAATAGCTTTTGTTTTTTCGTATTCTTCCATATCGACAATGGCATAACGACCTCTGCCGTTTTTAGTAAGAAATACAGGCTCTTCAAATGAAATTTCTTTTAACACTTCTGCGTAGTTTCTTAAATCTGAAACAGGTCTGATATTTGGCATATAAAAACCTCCTTTAATATCTGTTGTAATTATTGTATCATAATTTTAAGTAAAATACAACAACAAAAATGAAATTTTTCAAAAAAAATTACGCATAGCTTTGAATACTATGCGTAAATCGTTTAAATAACTATCCTATACTCATACCCGATTTTATGCACATGACCATCAAGAGTACGGTTGTTTCGGGTGAAAAATACGGTTCGTACAGGACATATGTTATTAACCATCTGACCACCGATTGAGCCGGCCTGTCTTGATGTTAAATCACCATTATAACCTTGCTTAAGGTTAACTCCTACTTCGTTTGCTGCTTCCATCTTGAAGTTTTCCATAGCCTTTTTAGCTTCTGGAACTACAATCTTGTTCTTTGACATAATACTTTCCTCCATAATTTTTTGGGCTTTTAATCCCGTCTGTTTTTTAATTTAATGTAACCATCAATTTTGATTACACTCTTATTTTGCACTGATATGCTATTAATATGTGCGAAAATATTTGCCAAAAATATTTCAACTTTATCCAGATTTTTTTAAAAATGTCTTATCAGAGCTATTACAATTCCCAATATGGCTCCTGCAAACACTTCAACAGGCGTATGTCCCAAAAGCTCTTTGAGTTTCTTTTCAGTATCAGCAGGACTTGCTTTTCCCCAGTCATCAACTATTTTATTAAGTATTTTTGCCTGTTGACCTGCTGCCCGTCTGACACCTGCCGCATCATACATAACAACCATAGCCAAAACAAGACTGACTGCAAAAACTGTGCTTGAAAAACCTTCTGTCAAACCAGTTGCTGTTGACAATGCCATAACAGTTGATGAGTGTGAGCTTGGCATTCCGCCCGAGCCAACAAATCTGCGAAAATCAAGTCTTTTATGTTTTATACAAACAAATATGACTTTCAGAACCTGTGCTGTAAACCAGCCTATTATAGCAGTCCAAAGTATTGAATTTTCAAAAATGTTTAAAAATCCGACCATTATTCTTCCTCGCTCTCAAATGGTTGTTTCTTGATTTCCCCGTCTTTTTCAAGAAGTATATTAACCTTCTTTTCTGCATCTTCGAGCATCTTCTGACAGTTTTTTGATAACTTCATACCATTTTCAAATAATTTAATAGCCTCATCAAGTGATACTTCACCATCTGAGAGTTTTTCTGCTATTTCCTCTAACTCTTTAATTGAGCCTTCAAAATCCTTAGCCATATCATTCACCTATTTCCTTTTTATCTGTAACCATACAATTTCTATATCCGTCAGCAAGTTTTAAGACAAAGTTTTTCTTTTTATCAAGCTCCCTGACCGATTTTATAACATTCTCCTCATCATCCAAAGGCACTGCAAATCCTCTTTTCAAGACCTTAAGAGGACTAAGAGCATCAAGACGTCCCAAAATGCCAACATACTTTTCTTTTCTTGCAAAAATTATCTGCTCCATACGGCTGATAATTACCTTTGTTGTATTGTCAAGCCTCAAAAAATAGTTTTCAACTATATCTTTCGGAGAAATCAATTTAACAGAATTTAATCTTAACTTTTTACTTTTTATATTTGATTCAAGAAGTGCTTTTAAGGTATATTGAAAATCATTTATCTTTCTTTTCAGTTCATCCTGAGATGGAACTGCAATTTCAGCAGCAGCCGATGGGGTCGGTGCCCGCAAATCTGCAACAAAATCTGAAATTGTAAAATCAACTTCATGTCCAACTGCTGAAATTATAGGAATTTCGGAATTGTAAATTGAGTATGCAACTATTTCTTCATTAAAAGCCCACAAGTCCTCAATAGAGCCTCCACCTCTGCCAACAATTATCGTGTCACAGAGCTTTTCCTTATTAAAATACTCTATTCCCTTGCATATACTTTCAGCCGCACCCACTCCCTGAACCTGTGCAGGATATATCAAAATTTCAGCATATGGATATCGTCTTGTTAAAACGTTTATAATATCTCTTACCGCCGCACCTGTTGATGCAGTAACAACCCCGATTACAGACGGATATTGTGGGATAGGTTTTTTATGCTCTTCATCAAACAAGCCCTCTGCTTCCAGCTTTTTTTTGAGTTTCTCATATGCTATATATAACTCCCCAACTCCGTCAGGCAGCATTTCATCAATATATAACTGATATGCACCGCTCGCCTCATATACCGACACTCTTCCGTGTGCAAGCACCTTCATTCCATCTGACGGAGTGAAGTTCAGCGAAAACGTACTCGATTTAAACATTACCGCCTTCAAAACACCTCCATCATCCTTTAGGGTAAGATAAAGATGCCCCGAATAATGTTTTTTAAAATTTGAAATTTCACCTTTTATCCATATATCAGAAAAAACAGGATTTGCTTCAAAGGTTTTTTTGATAAATCCGTTCAGTTGTGAAACGGTAGCGATAATCTGTTCCATTAACTGTTCCTTTCGCACAAGAGTGCAATTCCAAGTGCATTGTCCGTTGAAAGCTCAACTGAGGCAAAATCGACCTCGGCACATAGATTTTTACACAAATTTTCTTTTATTATGCTATTTGCACTGACTCCTCCAACAATCAACACATTACTTATATTATGTTCTTTTATACAATAATTAATTGATTTTTCAAGCGCTTTTGAAATTGACAAAAACAGGCTATATGCCAAATCCTCTTTCTTATACTTATCCGTCAATGAAAGTGTTTTTGTTTCAATCCCCGAAAAATTTATATATCCTTTATCTGTATTTACAGGCAATTTTATAATATTATCTGATTTTTCTGAAATTCTTTCAAGTTCCTTTCCGCAAGGAAATTTCAAACCAAGTGTCACTCCAACCCTGTCAATCAATTGACCTGCACTGATATCTTTTGTGCCACCTATTATATCAGATACAAAATGTCTGTTTTCATATTTTGTCAGAAGAAATTCACAAGTTCCGCCTGATAAATGCACACTGATAAACGGTTTTTCTAAAAGTGTATAATTTTTACAAGAATATATACCTGCCATAATATGACCTTCCTGATGAGAAAAGGAATAAATGGGTACACCAAGTGCATCAGCACAAACTTTTGCAAAACTTTCTCCCGCAAGAAAAACAGGCATATATGAGCCATCAACACTCCTCGGTCTTGTGCTCACTCCTATGCCTGCTATTTTTTTAGTATCTATTTTTTTTGAAAGCTCTTCAAACAAATCAGGCAATTGCTTCACATGTTGAAAAAGAGCATCGCTTTGTCTTAATCCTCTTTCGCCATTTTTGACTTCCAGAATCTTTCTCACATTTAATATGGCGTCTCCGCAACAGGCAACCGAGGTTGTGTAATTACTTGTGTCAAATCCCAGATAAATCATAATTTCTTAATAAATCCTGCCAAAACGCCATTAACGAATGCAGAATTGTCAGGGTTGTCAAATTTCTTCTCAATTTCAACTGCCTCATTTATTGCCACATTAGTAGGCACATCATCAATATATTTTATCTCAAAGATTGCAAGTCTCAAAACTGCCAGTGATACCTTTGTTATTCTATCAATTTTCCATCCGCTTACAAGATTATTTTTTATATCCTCATCAAGCTCTTCTTTCTTATCAATAACTCCAAGCACTGCAGTTTTGATATATTCAATATTATCAGCACTCTTGGGAGTCTCTGAAAGCATATGCTCAAACAAAAAGTCAATGTCTTCATTATTGACCTCTGTCTGAAATATTAATTTAAAAGCTTCAATTCTTGCTTCGCTTCTTGTCTGTCTTTTGCTCATATGAAAAATCTCCATTTATTTCTTTTTTATAATTATATAATAAAACTTTTAAAAACGCAATAGAAAAACAAAAAAATTAAAAGGCTGTCTTACCTGTGGCAAGACAGCCTTATTAGTTTTAATTATTATGCATCTTCCATTTCAGCCTTTTCAACTAAAACCTTATTTTCTAAAACAGCAGCCCACTTTTCATACTTTGTGTTTTCTGTTCTTGAGAAAGCGTGTGAATTAGTTGCTTCAATTACATCATAGTAATACCATGCACTAGCAGAATTATCTGTCCAACGCTTAGCATCTTCTACTAGACCTTCTTCGTTTACTAAACGGTTAAGCATTGAGTTAACAATCTTCATAACTTCTGCTCTTGTGATTGATCTGTCAGGTCTGAATGTATCATCTTCATAACCATTAATCAATCTGATAGATGTTACATAGTTGATATATTCTTCTGCCCAGTGACCCTTTGTATCTTTCAAACGGGTTGATGCTGTAGGAGCATCTGCATTGAATCCTAACAATCTTGCAGCTATTGTTACAAACTCAGCTCTTGTAATATTATCTGATGGCTCAAATCCGCCATGTTCATAACCCTTCAAATATCCGCCGTTTGCCATTGTTGCAATAGCCTTATTTGACCATCTTTCCTTCATAACGTCATTGAAGTTGTGTTCATCTGTAAACAATGAATCTCTTACATCCTTCTTCAACAGACGATAGAATACAGTTGCAACCTCTTCTCTTGTAATGTTGCCTGTAGGCATTACCAATTCAACCCCGTCTTCCATAGGATATCCTATAACATAAGCATCATGCTTACTATCATCTAGGACTTTATTCTCAATCCACTTAATATAAAGATTTACATCATCTGTAACTTCAAAATTATCACCAACAGGCTTTGTAAATTCTTCGTCATAGTAGAATCCGCCAAATATCTTTCCTTCGTTAAATGGAATTTCTATATCTTCAGTCTTTATTGTTTCGCCCTTAGGGAATGACTGAGTTCCGTCTGTACCTTCTATTGATACGTCAGCAGACTCTTCCCACTTAGCATAGATAATTGTATCTCTTGTAATTTCAAAATCACCTCTTACAGGCTGTGTGCATTCCTCATCATAGAAGTAACCTTTGAACTTTTTACCTTCTTCTGCCTCAGGAACTGGCAATTCTTCAGTCTTAACAATAGCTCCTGAATTATACTTCATTTTCTTATTTGCTTCATCTGTACCAAAGTCAATTTCAAGTGTTACAGTACTAGAGGTGCTTGAGCCGCCTCCACCACCGCCGCCGCCGTTAGGTCCGTCATAAGGATCTCCGCCGTCCTGAGATTTCTTAGTGATAACAGTAGCACTTATATCATCAGCCGGGTCACGATAAGTTAAAACATTAGCTTCTCCATCTTTCTGGCTGAATGTGTATTCTATATGTCCGATATCACCTGCAGTTGATTTAATATCAGTGCTTCCTGTAACACTTCCTCTTACTGTGTATGTTGCAGCAGGTGAAGATGCAACCTTGTTACCTGTATATGTAAGCTTAAGATCTGATAAATTGCCAGCCAATTCATCAACGCCAACTCCATCCTTAACCTTTACCTTAATTGTTAATCTATCGTATTCAGCATTTAGTGATGTTTTTGTTCTTGCATCAACTTCTTCAAAAATCTGATTAAAATCTTTTCCTGCTTCTTTTGATGCAAAGCCTTTCATAGCTGTATCAGATGTTGCTTTTGAGTTCAAAGTGAATCCTGTCTTTGGAATATCAATATTAATTACAAATTCACCTGTAACGTAACATGAAGCATATTCATCTGCCAAAGATGGATTATCGGCAACAACCGAATCACCTGCAGCCTTACAAGCTGCAAAAATAGCCTTTACTGTGCTCATATCAATATCGGCTTCAAAGCCTATATTAGTTGTAGCTGCGTTTACCAACTCTACTACAACAGGATTATCACTCCATGTTGCGCCTCCATCATTACTAACTGAAATATCCGTTGCAACAGGAATATCTCTGACATCATCCAGGTCAACAGGCAATCCTGCTCTTGTAAAATATCCGCTCAAAGCTGTTTTCAATGGTGTTGTTGCAGCATATGAAACTGTCATACTTGCAAAAACCGCCAATGAAAGCGCTAAAGAAATTATCTTTTTCATATAATCTCGCCCTTTCCATTTAAGATATCATTATTTATTATACTACCTTATGGCATTATTGTCAATACTAAATCTGTCGACAATGTTACCAAAAATCAATGCAATTTTAATACTTATTGCCCGATTTCATCTCGGTCCACAAATCCTGCATAAGCTTATTTGCCTCATCGGATAAATTTTTATATACAGTTGTTTTTCCATTAAGATATGCATCATCAGGATATGAAATACCATCGTTTTTAATTTCATCACTTATTTTTTCATATGCAGCAGAATTTGGTGTTGAATAGCCTATATACTCGGCATTTGCCAGCGCAACCTCAGGCTCGCACAGGAAATTTATATACATATGTGCAAGGTCTTGTTTTGCC
>JAZOTJ010000109.1:0-15841 GCA_045657585.1 Clostridia bacterium
CGGAACAAAGCAAGAAATCCGAATAGAAGTCGGATTTCTTGCATATACTCTTTAAAAAAAGATATTCCTCGTTAGCTCAGTCGGTAGAGCGCATGACTGTTAATCATGATGTCGTTGGTTCAAGCCCAACACGAGGAGCCAGAAAAAAATCGTTTCTTTTGAAACGAGTTTTTTCAATTCTACATATTAGTTAAGAATGAAAACTATGGTATGCCTGATGCGATTCGAACGCACGACACATAGCGTCGGAGGCTATTGCTCTATCCAACTGAGCTACAGGCACATATAATTTTCAGCGGTTAATTTATAACCGCTGAATTTTTTATAGACTTTTTGATTTCTTTATGCAGGCATCAATTGCATTCATAACTGAACTTCTGAAACCGTCATTTTCTAAAATCTTTACAGCTTCTATAGTTGTACCTCCCGGTGAGCAAACCATATCCTTGAGTTCGCCTGGATGTTTGTCAAGTTCCAATACCATTTTTGCAGAGCCGAGAACGGACTGTGCTGCAAAAGTATATGCTTGATTTCTTGGCATTCCACCCATAACTGCGGCATCAGCCATTGCCTCAATCAACATAAAGATATATGCAGGGGAAGAGCCACTGACACCTGTTACAGTGTCCATAAGTGTTTCAGGAACTATTTCAGCTTTACCAAAGCTTTTTAGTATATCCATAACAATTTCGACTTCTTCTTTATTTTCGTTTTTCTGCATTATATCATTTAATGAAACTGCTGACATTCCCTCGTTGACTAATGCGGGTGTATTTGGCATAACACGAACTAATTTTAAAGAAGAATTTTCAAAGGCTTCTGTTAGCTTTTTTATTGATTGTCCTGCGGCAATTGAAACGATAACTGCATTTTTATTTACTGTCCCCTTTATATCCTCGATTACTGAATATATTATATTGGGTTTTACTGCCAGGAATATAATATCAGCATTTATGATATCAGAAAGAGTGCAATCAGGGTTTATACCATAAGTTTTATTTAAATTTTTTAAAACTTCAGAATTTTTATCATAAACCAAAATATTCGAGGCATCTGAAAACTTAGAAGATATAATTCCGCCAATAATGGCACTACCCATATTTCCGCCACCAATAAATCCGATTTTCTTATTCATTTGTTACACCTCTTTCAAATTTGTTGTTGTGATATACAAGCTTGTTTATTTCTGCGCCGATTAAGAATATGATAACACAGAAATATAACCATAGCATCAACAAAACAATAGCAGTCAGACTTCCGTATATATAAGAATAGTTTGCGATGTTTTCAATGTAAATTGAATAAAAGTTAGAAAACAGTATCCATCCAAGCGCTGAAAATGCAGCTCCTGAAAGATGTTTGTTAAATTTTGTTTGTCGTTTGTTAAAGAAGTAATACATCAACTGAAACACTAATGTCATAAGAGCAAAGGAAAAAATTCCTTTAATCAAAATGGCATCAGCTAAAGAAAAATGTACGACTTTATCAATCAGTTCGCCAATCAGTGTTCCGAATACCTGTAGAATAAGGGTGACAAAAATCAAAGCCATAAACATAAGAGTATATATTATAGACATCAGTCCGTCTATAATAAAATTCGGATTCTTCCTGGTCCTGTATACTCTTTTAACTCCACGTTCCAGGGCTGCAATACCTCGGGATGCAGACCAGATTGCAGTCAGAGCGGTAACTGAAATCAGGGAAATTGATTTTTCAAATAGTTCGTTAGCTAATGAAACAACAGTCGGTCTGATTGCTTCAGGGCATATTGTATTTATCCAGCCAATGACAGTCTCACTTGAAATGGGGACAATAAATCCCACCAAGGACATCAATAGCATTACAAAGGGAAATACCGATATTATAATATAAAATGAAGCTTGTGCAGAATAGACTGTTATTTCATCTGCAAATATTCGTCTGATTAAGAGAACAATTTTTCTTAAAAACTTTTTCATTATGCATATAAAGGATGCTTATCGCAAAGAGCCTTTACGCCTTTTCTGATTTGTTCCTGTGAATTATCAAAATCAGTTATGGTAAGCTTGATTAATCTTGCAATTTCCTTCATATCTTCCTCAACAAAACCTCTTGAGGTTGTTGCAGGAGTACCAATTCTGATACCACTTGTCACAAATGGACTTTGCTTGTCAAATGGTATGGCATTTTTGTTAACTGTTATACCAACCTCATCTAACATATGTTCTGCTTCTTTGCCTGTAACGCCCATTTCGGTAAGGTCAATAAGCATAAGATGATTATCTGTCCCTCCTGAAACAAGTTTAAAGCCTTCATTAACGAGAGCCTCTGATAATGCTTTTGCATTTTTAACTATCTGAGTCTGATATTTTTTGAAGTCATCTTCTAATGCTTCTTTAAAACACAAAGCCTTAGAAGCAATTACGTGCATCAATGGACCGCCTTGAATTCCAGGGAAGACAGCTTTATTGAACTGTAGACCAAATTCTGCATCTTTTGAAAGAATAAGACCGCCTCTTGGGCCTCTTAGTGTTTTATGAGTTGTTGTCGTGACAACATCTGCATATGGAACTGGATTTGGATGTAAGCCTGCTGCAACAAGCCCTGCAATGTGAGCCATATCAACCATAAGATAAGCTCCGACCTCTTTTGCAATTTTTGCAAATCTTTCAAAATCAATAGTTCTTGGATAAGCAGATGCACCTGCCAAAATCAATTTTGGCTTACATTCTTTTGCTAACTTTTCTATTTCATCATAATCAATTGTATTTGTATCTTCACTAACACCGTAAGGTACAATATTAAAGTATTTTCCTGACATGTTAACAGGGCTGCCATGGCTTAAATGTCCGCCATGAGCAAGGCTCATTGACAAAACAGTGTCACCAGGTGTTAACAATGCGAAGAATACTGCCATATTAGCCTGTGCGCCTGAATGTGGCTGAACGTTTGCATACTCTGCACCAAACAATTTCTTTGCTCTCTCAATTGCAAGATTTTCTGCAACGTCAACGTGTTCGCATCCGCCATAGTATCTTTTTCCAGGATAACCTTCTGCATATTTATTTGTCAACGGAGTTCCCATTGCTTCCATAACTGCTTCTGAAACGAAGTTTTCAGATGCAATAAGCTCAATTTTGTTTTGTTGTCTTGAAAGTTCGTTGCTGATTGCCTCATATAATTCAGGGTCAGCACTCTTTACTTTATTGAATTCTAACATTTTAAAAATCTCCTTTGTAAATTATATTCCATTATCTATTATACACAAAAACAGAACAAATCGCAATAGTATTTTAAAATAAATTAAAAAAACAACCCATTCTTTTAGAATGAGTTGTTTTAATACTTATTTCATTGAGTTCAGTGCATCCTGTAACCACCATGAGCCGATGTCAAATGCTTTATATAAATCATCTCTTTCACCAACTCTGAAATCGGTTCCGGTGCCAAGCTCGCTGACAGTGTTGTCCTGAATGCTGAATTTAACCTTTGTTGCAACATCAACATCGCCAACTTTTTTTGTTTCGAGTATTTCCAAAGCTAATATAAGAGGTTCGCTAAGGTCGCCATAGTATAGCTTATTACCTTTTCTATAAACGGGTTTGTCCTTATATGTCAGCTCTTTTTTCTTTTTTGTTGCAGCCATTAAAAACACAATCCTTTCATTATTATATATTATAGATTATATCCTCTTTCAATGAGTTTCATGTTATAATCTACCATTTCCTGCTTTGTAGGAGGAACAGCTTTTGAAACACCTGCACGAATTTCATCTAATGTAAATATATTTGTTGCTTTTAATAAAGCGCCCAACATAATCATATTAGCCATATTAGATTTTGCTTCTTTGGTTGCAATACCTGTTGCTTCAACAGCAGATACTCTAACATCAGTTCTTTCAACTTCGCGGTCGATAAGAGACTTATCATAAATAATAGTTCCGCCTTCAACAACATCATTTTCAAACTTTTCCAAAGATGGCTTATTCATACTGATAAGTATGTTAGGATTTGTTATGATAGGGGAGCCTACAGGTTCGTCAGAAATAATAACGTGACAGTTAGCAGTTCCACCTCTCATCTCAGGTCCGTATGATGGAAGCCAGGAAAGTTGTTTTCCTTTTAATAATGCTGCATATGCCAGGATTTTTCCAGCAAAAAGAATACCCTGACCGCCAAATCCTGCGATTATAATGTTATCAGTCATTGTTCTTTGCCTCCTCGTCAATATCTTTAAATACTCCCAAAGGATAATGAGGAATCATATCGTTTTGAAGTCTTTTAATTGCCTCAACAGGAGAAAGTCCCCAGTTAGTAGGACAAGTTGACAATACTTCAACCAGTGAGAAACCTTTACCTTCAATTTGATTCTGGAAAGCTTTTTTGATTGCAGCTTTTGCCTTTTTAATGTTTGGAACAGTGTCTAGAGCGACTCTTGCAATATAGCTTGGTCCGTCAAGAGTTGCAAGCATTTCTGAAACTCTGATAGGATTTCCCTGAGTCTTTACATCACGACCATATGGAGAGGTCTGAGTAACTTGTCCGGGAAGAGTTGTAGGTGCCATCTGACCGCCTGTCATACCATAGATAGTATTGTTGATAAATATTATTGTGATGTTCTCGCCTCTTGCAGCTGAATGGACTGTTTCGGCAGTACCGATAGCAGCAAGGTCGCCATCGCCCTGATATGTGAATACAACCTTATCAGGATGTACTCTTTTAATTCCTGTTGCAACAGCAGGAGCGCGACCGTGAGCCGCCTCTTGCATATCACAGTTAAAGTAATCATATGCCATAACTGCACAACCAACCGGTGCAACACCTATAGTTTTTCCCTCAATGCCAAGCTCATCCAAAACTTCTGCAACTAATCTGTGGCAGATACCGTGAGTACAACCTGGGCAATAATGGAATGGTGCATCAGTCAGTGCATGTGGTTTTTCAAATACAATAGCCATTATTTTAAACCTCCTGCAATTTTTCTGATTTCATCTGCAATTTCTGCAGGTGTCGGGATAATTCCGCCTGTTCTTCCGAAGAAGTGAACAGGAGCTTTTCCATCGACTGCCAACTTTACATCCTCAACCATTTGTCCCATACTCATTTCAACTGATAAGAATGCTTTTGCAGTTTCAGCTGCTTTTGCAAAAATCATTTCAGGGAATGGCCAAAGAGTGATTGGTCTGATAACTCCAACCTTCAAACCTTCTTCTCTTACCATTTTAACTGCAGTTTCAACAACTCTGCTTGTTGTTCCGTAAGCAGTTACAATGATGTCAGCATCTTCAATATCATGAGCCTCCCAACGCTGCTCTTTTTCCTTGATGATATCATATCTTGCCTGACGTTCTATAATTGTTTGTTCAAGCTTGTCAGGTGAAAGATATAGAGAATTAACAATATTGTGTTCTCTCTTCAGGTCTGTTCCTACAGTAGCCCATGACTTGTCTGCCTCACAAGGAGCAGGAACTGAATCGAAATCAACAGGCTCCATCATCTGACCTAAAGTTCCGTCACCCAAAATCATAACCGGAACTCTGTATTCGTCTGCTTTGTTGAATGCATCTGCAGTCAAAGATACGATTTCCTGAACTGAATTAGGAGCAAAAACGATTAAGTGATAGTCGCCGTGTCCGCCACCTTTTGTTGCCTGGAAATAGTCTGACTGAGCAGGTTGAATTCCGCCAAGACCAGGACCGCCTCTTACTATGTCAACAATAACGCAAGGCAAGTCTGCACCTGCTATGTAAGAAATTCCTTCTGCTTTTAAGCTGATACCGGGGCTTGATGAACTTGTCATAGTTCTTGCACCTGCACCTGCAGCACCATATACCATATTGATTGCGGCAACTTCACTTTCTGCCTGTAAAAATACGCCGCCGATTTTTGGCATTTTCTTTGCCATATAAGCTGAAAGCTCTGTCTGAGGAGTTATCGGATAGCCGAAGAAATGTCTGCAACCTGAACGGATAGCAGCTTCGCCGATAGCCTCATTTCCTTTCATTAATACCTTTTCACTCATTATTTTCACTTCCTTTTCATACATCTTTCTCGACTGTTATAACAACATCAGGGCACACAGTTGCACAAAAAGCACAACCGATACATTTTTCCTGATCAGTAATGATTGCAGGACTAAAGCCTTTTGCATTAAGTCTGTCCTTTGCAATAGCAATAATTTTTTTAGGACAGGCATTTACACAAAGCTCGCAACCCTTACATCTCTCTTCGCGAAATGTTACTTTATTCACTATGTATCAATCCTTTCTTGATTTATTTGCACATTATATTTCCCAAGGCATTTTTATAAAAATTTCCATTGGGAATTTATTTAATTCGCAAGGCAAGTTTGCAAGGGAATTCTCAAGTCCGCAGTGCATACTTACCGGAATATCCAGTTTTTCAGACAATGAAACTATTTCATTATAATCTGATAATAGCGTGTTTTCGTCTGTTAGTTTTCCGACATTTGTGTTGTTTACAATATCTGTAAATTTAAGCCTTGATGCCGATTCAATGTTCTTTGCCATCTCATATAGCTCATCGCTTGTTGAACACAATGGTCTTTTTGTGTTGACCACAAAATGCATATTATAGTCTTCATTTTCAAAAAATGACTTAAATTGTCCCAATGCATAAGCACCGTCATCATCTCCGCCGACATCAAAAACAATTTCTCTGTCTTTATCATAAAAACATTTTTTGACTTCTTGAGGGATAGTCGGAATATCAAGATTTGAGTTTGCAAATTCAGATGCAATAAGCTCAATTCCATATTCTTTTAAAATGTTTTTTGCATCAGCGGTGCGAAAATAAGGATTTACAATATCCATATCAACAATGGAAACTTTTTTTCCTTCTTTTGCAAGTTTAATGGCAAAATTAAGTGATACCTCTGTTTTTCCGCTTCCGTAATGTCCGCAGAAGATGTTAAGTCTTTTTTGCATAATATCACCCCTATTTTCTTTATCATATGATTATATCACAAAAGCTTTCCTAAATCAATAGTTTTAGATCAATTATTGTAATATTTAAAATAATAAAATAAATTTTAATGTGTTGATTTTTTGTAAGTTGCATAACAATGTAAAAATACAAATAACATTAAATTCCAAAAATAAATTACATAAAAACTCTTTTTTTGCAAACAATAATATTGTTAAATCAATGCAAAAAAGGAGTTTTTTTATGAAAGCAACAGGAATTGTAAGAAGAATAGACGATTTAGGTCGTGTTGTTATACCAAAGGAAATAAGAAGAACAATGAGAATCCGCGAGGGAGACCCGCTGGAAATATTTACCGAAAAAGACGGAGAGGTAATATTTAAAAAATATTCACCAATCGGAGAATTGGGTGACTTTGCAATCAATTATGCAGAAACTTTGGCAAAAACAACAGGAAAGGGTACTTGCATAACCGACCGTGACAGTATCATAGCTGTATCAGGAATTCCTAAAAAGGAATTGATTGAAAAGAGAGTTTCAAGAGAAATTGAAAATGTTATGAGTAACAAGTCGGCATTCAAATCAAATAATACAACAGATTCTTTGTCAATTGCAGACGGAGTTGAAAAGTACAGTGCAGGAGTTGTTGTTCCTATAGTATCAGAGGGAGACACAATTGGTTCTGTTATATTTGTTATGAATGACGGGGAACAGATGAGTGAAGTTGAGTCAAAGCTTGCAGAATCTGCTGCAGGATTTTTAGGAAGACACATGGAAGGATAAAATTAAGAAGCCGAATTTATTTTCGGCTTCTTTTTCTGTTTCTGTATTTTTTTGATTGTGAAATCAAATATTCTTTCGTGTTAAGGTCCGGATTAATCAATACCTCATCTAGGAGCATCTGCAGTGTATCAATAACTTCGTGACCTGTTTTAATTCCCAGAGCTGCTAAGTCTTTGCTGGTTATTACAAGGTCGGACACCCGATATGGCTGGCGTTCTGCAATAACCTTTAAAGAAAGCTGTCTGACTTCATTTATTTTGTTTAGTTTTTCGCGTAAGTACTTCTGGTTTTTTGCTTTGTTGTCAGCTTCCTGTAATTGCAAAAGCATTGAAAAAAGTTTCGGACCTGTTCTGCTCATCATTTTTTTGACGCCAATAAGAGTTGTGTCAATTCTTACATCATGATTTTCTATCAGAACAAGGATATCTTTTTGCTGCTGGTTGTCAAACTTATATTTTCTCAGTATTTCAGAAGCCAATTGCGCACTGTGACGATGATGCCCGTAAAAATGAATAATCCCGTTTGAATCTATACTTTTTGAAATGGGCTTTCCTATATCGTGCAAAAGAGCAGCCCAGCGGATTATTAAGTCGTTTGGAGAATTTTTAACTGCATGGACGATGTGTTCTCCGACATTATATATGTGATACTTGTTTCTTTGCGGCGATGAAAAGCAGACATCGACTTCGGGGAGTATATAGTGCATAAGACCAAGGTCGTGAAGCCCGATAATTTCCTGTGGCTGATTTGATAAGAGGATTTTATCAAGATCTTCTCTGATTTTATCATTTAATGCTCTTTTTATAAGCATTGAACATTTTTTTATAAGCTGAGCAGTTGAGTCCTCTATTGAAAAGCCTAACTGTGCACAATATCTGACAGCTCTTATCATTCTTATTGGTTTTTCGGCAAGCATCTGCTCGGTTGGCTGAATGAAACGGATTGATTTATTGTTAAAATCATCAAGACCGCTGAATTTGTCGATTATCCCATCTTCCAATGAATATGCCATGGAGTTTATTGTAAAGTCAAAGCTTGAGAGAGTGTCTGATAAAAATGTTTCAAAATCGGTGTTTTCAGGAACGCAGTATATTTCAATCACGACCTGATTTTCAATGACTCTTAAGCAGTTCTTCTTGGTGGTGCAGTCTGTTACTCTTCTGAACAATGTTTTAATTTTCTTCTGCGATGAATCAGTGATAATAATATAAACTGAGGAGGTGTCATTCATCATAAGCTCTCGCACGGTGTTTCCGCCGATATATGCACGATTTCCCAAACGACTGATTTTATTTATTGCAGAAATTACGGTATCGTTTATATTTTTTAGCATAACATCCTCCTTTATAAATTATTATATATCAGTATAACATATAGTTTAAAAAATATCAATAGAAAAGGAATTATTTTATGTTAACACTATGATTTGAATATGTTATAACCCATAAAAAAATGAGGTGAATATGTTTAATTCAGAAGACATAAAAAACAATTTAAAAGAATTGGGAGTTAAGGAATGGGACAGTGTTCTTATTCATTCCTCCTTTAAATCTATCGGAGAGCTTGAGGAGAGAGCAAAAAACTGTTTTTGACGCTTTGACAGCAGTAGCTGGAAAATCAGGGAATATAGTATTTTTCACGCTTTCTTATAGTCCTTGTATTCAAACTCTTGTTTTTGATGTAAGAAGTACACCTTCATGTGTTGATTATTTGCCGAATGCATTTATGAAATATCCTGATGTTAAAAGAAGTATGCATCCGACACATTCCTGCACTGTATGAGGAAAAGACAAAGAGTATCTGACAAGCAATCATGAGCTTAATACAACTCTTGTCGGTCCTAATTCGCCTATTACAAAATTGCCGAAATTAACCGGGAAAATACTTATGCTCGGATGCGGAGTAAAAAGTATGACTTCAATGCATGGAGTTGAGGCATTGGTTGGAGATATGTTTATAGCTGACACTACGGCTAAATTTGAAATAATAGATTATGATGGAAACAGTTTTAAGATGAATGTTAGAGGACATAATTTTACTGCTCAGAAATATCAGCAGACATATATAATGCTTCTTGATGTCTTGCCTGAGGATAGTTACAAAACCGGAAAAATCGGAAATGCTGATTGTTATTTGTTTGATGCAAAGGTGTTGTGGGAAGTAGGAAAGAACACAATGCTTGAAAATTCATATTATTTTGTTACAAAACAAGAATAAAAAATTCCGTCACTTTAAAGTGACGGAATTTTTTATAAATAATCTTTTGTAAATTCATTGTTATAAAGTACATAAATATAATCAAAACCGATATCTCGAAGTTGTTTTTTTGTTTCATCAAATTTAGCATCAAGATTTTTAATATCATGACAATCTGAAGAAAGAGTAACCATTCCTCCGTTCTCTTTGATCACATATAAAAGGTTTTCGCTCGGATGAGGGAAATCACGGTATCCTCTTGAAATAACTCCTGTGTTTAATTCAAATATACATCCGTATTTTGCTGCTTCTTTTGCATATTTTTCTGCAAGACGATTATAGTCTTCATTATTGAAAAATCTCTCAATATCAATCTTGTCAAACTTGGTAATGAGGTCGAAGTGACCAATTATATCAGGCTTTCTTCTTTTTATATAGTCGCAAAAAGACTGATAATATACATTTGCAAGATGTATGATATCATAATCAAAAACTTCAAGACATTTTTTAAAATAATCATAATTTGAGTCGATAGGATAATATTTTTCCCCAATATGAAAATAGTGTGAAGAACCTATAATGTATTCAAAATCATTTCTGTTACACCATGAAAAAGCATCTTCTTCTATGCCAAGATATATTTGAATTTCGTTGGCGTATTGTTTTTTCAATCTGTTGATTTCGGCTATATATTTGTCTGTTTCCTTCATACAGTATCTCAAATCAAAAGAGGTATATCCATGACTTGAAAATCCTACTGAATTAAAGCCCTTTTCAATTGCAGACAGAACAATCTCCTCAGGTGTGTTTTTTCCGTCACAATATACACTGTGAGTATGTAAATTAGAACGCATCAAAAGACTCCTTACAGTTTAGTTCCCGATAAAGATACAGCTCCAGGTGTTAAATATTCGGCTGTTGTATCAAAAGATATCTGTATTTTGTCATCGGCAGAAATTGTCATTTTGTAGCAGAACGCACAATCTCTGAATCTGAGTATAACTTCCAGATTGTTGTTATCATCAAGCTTACAAGATGCATCAAAATGTACAATTTCACGCCTTTGAAGAGTCAGATAACATAATTCAGGTCTGAAATTATGAGTAAAAATCTTGTTTTCCTCCCAGTGACCTATTCCAAAACGCATTGTCTGGACATGTTCACCCTCTGAGAATTCACATTCTACAACATTATCATTGTGTTTTAAAGAGAGGAGTGTAATACCTATATCATTAGTGTCAAGATTATACATTTTATCAAAACCTGTAAAAGCTGATACATCTCCATCTGATGGCAAATATAAACTATTCATATATTCTTCGAGTTCCTGCAATGTTACTGTTGATTCGCCCTTGAAATCAGAGCAGAAATCATAGTAAGCATCCTGTGTTGGATCGTGAACTCCGACTCTGCTTTCGATACCTAATACTGCATTTATAGAAGGGAATACATGACCATATTGTCCGAGTGCACCTGATGCACGGAAACCTTCAGGCTTATCAAGCCATATCTGATATCCGTAACCATTTTCCCACCATTTTAAACCTGCACCTTCGGTACTGATATGATAGCTTGACGCCATATTTACCCATTCTTCAGAAAGAATACGTTTGCCCTGGTACATTCCCTTGCCAAGATAAATCTGCATATGGCGGGCAATGTCGTCAGCGGATACTCTGAGTCCTGCACAGCCTTCGGTAATTCCATGTATAGATGGCCAGCTTACATTTGTAATTCCAAGAACTGAAAATACATTTTTTTTCAGAAAATCAAGTACAGTGTAGCCTGAAAGCTGAGTAACCACTGCAGAAAGCATAAAGGTAGCTGAATTGTTATACTGAAAATCTTTGGAAATTTCTTTAAATTCGTGAGTGAAATAAGTTCTTATAGGGTCATCTGACTGTGTAAGAAGTGTTATAACATCTTCTACTCCTGTAGTCATAGTCAGCATTTCATGAAGAGTCAGTTTCTTGATTTTTTCATCAGCATTTTTTGTTATTTCTTCAGGGAAGAATGAAATGAGTTTATCTTCTGGTTTTAGCCAACCGCGGTCATAGCACAAGCCGACTGCTGTTGAAACAAATGTCTTGCTGACAGAATTCACTCTTCTTTTGTCGGAAGTGGTATAGGGATAAATAGCAAATTCTACCAATTTTTCGCCATTATGGTACATTGCAAATTGATGCAAATCTGTTTTTGCTTCTTTTACTCTTTTGAGCATAGTCAGCAATTTGTCGTTGCTCACTACAGGATTTATATACATATATTCACTCCCTTTTAATCATTATTATGTTTTTTAACAAATTGAATAACTTTTTGATAGTCTTCTCGGCTGATATAATGTGTACCATTTCTGAGATGATAGCCGATGTGTCCGTCGTGATAAACATCTCCCACCTCGGGAAGTCTGTCTTCGCACACAAAGCCTGTTAACGAATACTCGTCATATGCAGAAGATGCGGCTTTGCATGAAAGCATTTCTGAACATGGATCAGCCCAGTCATCCTGCAAAGCGCTTGCAACATAAACAAAACGCGGTGCAATTGAAGCAAGCAAATAGTGTTGGTCAAATGGCATTGCATATTCATTTGATACGTATTTCTGATAATTTTTGCAGAACCAGTAAGGGAAATGGAAACAAATATCCTTGATTGTTTCACCGGTGTTTTCTCTTGCAAGTGAAGCACCGCCACATCCTGAGTTGTTTGAATATGCAAACTTAAATCTTTCATCTGTTGCTGCCGCCAACAAAGCAGTTTTTCCTCTTCTTGAATGTCCGCAAACTACAGAAGCATTTTTATCGAGATTGTCAAGGGTTTGTGCATAATCCATTACTCTTTGTGCTGCCCATGCCCACATTGCAATCTTTCCTGCATCGCTGTCGCCACGCTCGCCATTCTCATATAAAACTCCTGCAAGTCCGTTGGTAAAATCGCCATCGTCAGAAGTGACATCGGTAAACCAGAATGACAAAATAGCAAATCCGTTATCTATTATTTCTTCAAGCGGCATATATGTATCTGAAATACTGGTTTTGGAATTTATACAGACAAAAAATGGGTGTTTACCTTCTTTTGTAGGAATTGCTGCATAAAAAGGGAATGAGAATTTCTTGTCATTCCAATACGCTGTAAGTGTGATTTTTTGTGAATAAGCTTTTCCTGCACAGAAATTACTAATTATTTTATCTTCAATTTCCCACTCGACTTTATCAGGTTTTGGAGGCATATATCCGTACTCTTCCCTCAAAAGGATATCAAGCATTTTTTCTCTTGATTCAAGCTTTGGAAGTTTTCTGTCATTTATTATTTTACTAAGCATTTTCAAGTCAGCTCCTTGGTATGATTTTCTTGTTAAATTAATGTCCATATTCTAGCGTTTTTCAAAGTCTTTGTCAAGTATTTATAATAGTAATCCAAATATCAGCGGAAGCGTGATAACAGATATCAAATGCGATATTAAAGCCATACTTGCACCTGCGGTTGTATCTCCGCCGTAAGCCTCAGGGAACACGATTGTGTTCAGTCCGAACGGAAGAGCTGAAGCACATAAAGCAGCTCTTACAATTCCATAATCTGTGTTCAGAGCTTTTAAAGATAAAACAAAAATCAATGGCATAATAATCAGGCGGATTGCAGATGCTATGTAAATTTTATAATCGCTTGCGAGTTTTTTTAGTGAATAACCACCTACCACAAACCCTGCGATAATCATTGCAAGCGGTGACATACAATTTGATGCAGATGCAATTCCTGTAGTCAAAAATTCAGGGAGAGGAATGTTTGCCACTCCGAATATAGCACCTATCAAAAGAGCTATCAGAGTAGGATTTGCCAGACTTTTCAAGCTGAATTTTGCTCCGGCTTCTCTTGGGATTAATGAATATACTCCGTATGTGAAAATATATACCTGATATGGTATATAAAACATCATATACTGAAATAAAGCATCTTCTCCAAACACTCCTAAAACGAGAGCATTTCCCATAAATCCAAGATTAGGAATTGTAAATGAATATACATACACGTTCTTTGTATAATCATCTTTTGAGAAAAAGCGGGATATCAGTAAAGAGATTACAAAAGATATTAAAAGAATTACTGTTCCGTAAATCAGATATTTGCTTGTGTTTAAGAGGTTTTCGAGAGTACAGTTTCTGTAAAAAATCTGAAAAGTGAGACAAGGAAGTAAAAGGTATGTTTCTAATTTAGAAAGCACCTTGGAAGTATTTTCTGGCAAAAGCTTTGTTTTATTAAATATAAAACCTATTGCCATAAATCCGAATAAAACCAACATCTGATTTAATGTTATATTAAAAACCTGCATATTTATTCTCCAATCAATTAATTTATTACATATAAAAATCGGAATGGAGCAAAGTCCATTCCGACGTGGTCGGAGTGACAGGACTTGAACCTGCGGCACCACGCCCCCCAGACGTGTGCGCTACCAACTGCGCTACACCCCGATTATAATTACGACTACGAATAATTATACTTTAATTTTACATAAATGTCAATACAATAAAGGATGTAAAAACAAGTTTTTACATCCTTTATTTCTTACACTATTTTTTCTATTTCATCAAGCCATATTTTTGAAGATGCATCAGATGGCATCTTCAAATCTCCCCTTGGCGAAATACCAACACTTCCGATTTTGACTCCGTCAGGCAAACAACTACGCTTGAATTGCTGAGTGAAAAATCTTTTATAGAAGTTTTTAAGCCATTTTAATATTGTTTCATTATCATATACATTTTTAAATGCAAGCTGTGCAAGGTAATACACCTTTGCAGGCTCAAAGCCGAATCTTAAGATATAATAAAGGAAGAAATCGTGGAGCTCATAAGGTCCGACAATATCCTCTGTTGCCTGTGATATATTTCCTTTATCATCAGGCGGTAATAATTCAGGGCTTATCGGAGTATCGACAATATCCTTTAACACATCTGATGCTTTCGGGAAGATATTTGTTTTGACAATGCTTACAATGATATAAGGAATAAGAGTTTTTGGAACTCCGCAGTTTACGGAGTACATACTCATATGGTCGCCGTTATAGGTACACCAGCCAAGTGCCAGCTCACTCAAATCTCCTGTTCCTACAACAAGTCCGCCAACCTTTCCTGCATAATCCATCAACACTTGCGTTCTTTCTCTTGCCTGAGTATTTTCATATGTGAGGTCGTGAACATTTATATCGTGTCCTATATCCTCAAAATGCTTTATACAAGCATCTTTTATATTTATTTCTTTATTACAAATTCCAAGAGCATTCATTAATTCGAGTGAGTTTGAATGAGTACGACTGGATGTGCCAAAGCAAGGCATTGTTATACCAACAACATCGGTTAAAGGTCTTTTGAGTTCTATTGCGGTCTGTGCTGCAACCAAAAGTGCAAGAGTTGAATCAAGTCCGCCTGAAACACCCACAATCATTTTTGCACCTGTTATTTTAATTCTTTTTGAAAGTGCCAAAACCTGCATTCTGAAAATATCAAGGCATCTTTCAAGACATTCTGAATTGTTATCGGGAACAAATGGATGCTTTGAAATATTATAAAGCGCTGCATCGCTTCCAAAATTATCGGCTTCTATTGTAATATATCTTGGCTTTTCAATTGTTGAATAGGTTGAAATACAATCTGCAAAAGTTTTGTTCCTTTGTCTGTCAGCCTTGATTTTGCCAATATCCATATCGTTTATAAGTAATGAGCTATTGGTAATAGTTTTATCATTTTCTGCCAATATCTTTCCGTTTTGTGCGATTAGTGAAAGCCCTGAGAAAATAAGGTCGGTTGTTGATTCTGATGAGCCTGAAGATGCAAGGGCATATCCGCATATATTTGTTGCGGAATGTGATTTTATGAGTGTTTTTATAAAATCTCTTTTAGTAACCTTATCATTCATTGATGCAATATTTATAATCAGTTCTGC
>JAZOTJ010000110.1:0-3215 GCA_045657585.1 Clostridia bacterium
AGATGGTGGTGCAAAAGCATCAACTGTGTTTGCAGGCATGGGACTTGCTGCTATATTTAAGTTTATTATTGACGGGCTAAGAGCTGTCCCTGGCGAAGTTGCTTTTAGAGTAAAAGGCTTCGCAGGCGAAATCGGAACACAAATTTATCCAGCTGTAATGAGTGTTGGCTACATCTGCGGTCCGAGAATTTCTTCATATATGTTTGCCGGCGGAGTTTTGAGCTGGTTGGTTATCATTCCTTTAATTGTTCTTTTCGGCTATGATGCAACAATTGCTCCCGGAGTTCAGACAATCGGTCAGATTTTTGAAGAAGGCGGAGCAAGCGGAATATGGGGCTCATATATCAGATATATCGGTGCAGGAGCACTCGCAGCTGGTGGAATTATTAGCCTTATTAAATCTCTTCCTACTATTGTCGGAACTTTTAAGGGTGCTCTAAAGAGTATGGCAGGTTCAGGACCTTCAGGTTCATCAAGAACCGAGAAAGATATAAATCTTAAAATTGTTATTGCTGCTATAATAGTTCTTACTTTATTAGTATGGTTAATTCCTGCTATTCCTGTATCATTTATTGGAGCAATTATTGTTGTTGTATTTGGATTTTTCTTCGCAACCGTTTCTTCAAGAATGGTTGGTCTTGTAGGAAGCAGTAACAACCCTGTATCAGGTATGTCAATCGCAACATTGTTGGTGACAACACTTATTCTTAAGGCAACAGGTGCTTCTGCAGTTGAGGGTATGACAGCAGCTATTGCTATCGGTTCAATAATCTGCATAGTTGCCGCAATTTCAGGTGATACTTCACAAGATTTGAAAACAGGTTATATATTGGGCTCAACTCCAAAAAAACAACAAATCGGTGAGATTTTTGGTGTTATTGCAGCTGCGCTTGCAATCGGTGGAACTTTATATCTTTTAAATACTGCATGGGGCTTTGGTTCAGAAGAACTTGCTGCTCCACAGGCAACTCTTATGAAGATGATTACTGAGGGCGTTATGTCAGGAAATCTTCCTTGGGGATTGGTATTTGTCGGAGTATTTATTGCTATATGCGTTGAGGTTGTTGGAATTCCTGTTCTTCCTTTTGCAATCGGTGTATATCTTCCTGTTCATCTTAATGCTTGCATTATGGTTGGCGGACTTATTCGTCTTGCAGTGGATAAATCAAAACACGACGAGGAAAAGAAAAAAACAATTACAAACGATGGTATTCTCTTCTGCTCAGGTATGATTGCAGGTGAGGGAATTATCGGCTTATTGCTTGCAATATTTGCAATTTTCGGAATTGATAAGGTTATAGATATTTCAAAATATCTGAACTTTTCACCTGTCGTTTCAACAATTGCATCACTTGTTGTTTTCGCATTGATTGTATTGAGTGTTCTTAAATTCTCACTCATTAAAAAAAGCAAATGAAAAAAAAGAATACAATAAGTGAAAATTATCTTGAAAAATGCCCTGTTATATCCGATTCAATTTGTTGGGAGTCGGATGAAAATGGCATCGTCACAATCTGTGTTGAGAACAAGGGCATTTTTAATAGAATTTTTCAAAAGCTATTTAAAAAACCAAAAATTAGCTATATTCATCTTGATGAATTTGGCAGTAATGTATTTCAGCTTATTGATGGCAAAAGAAACATCATCGAAATAGGCAGGCTTTTCAAAGAAAAGTTCGGAGATGATGTTGAGCCTCTCTATGAACGATTAGCTAAATTCTTTCAGATTATATCAAGTTATGGTTTTGTTATTTTAAAATAATTATATAAAGGAGAGATTTTTAATGACTACAGACAAAAGACCGGATACAATGGAGCGTATTCAAACAAAGGAACAAGCTGACAAGTTTATTACCGAGCAAGTGGCCGAGATTCAGGCACAGGTCGGAAATAAGAAAGTACTTTTAGCACTTTCAGGCGGAGTTGATTCGTCAGTTGTTGCTGCTCTTCTGATTAAGGCAATTGGCAAGCAATTAGTTTGCGTGCACGTTAACCACGGACTTATGAGAAAAGGCGAAAGCGAACAGGTTATTGAAATCTTCAAAAATCAACTGGATGCTAATCTCATCTATATTGATGCAACAGACAGATTTTTGTCATTACTTGAAAATGTATCAGAGCCTGAAAAAAAGCGTAAGATAATCGGAAACGAATTTATCGTTGTATTCGATGAAGAAGCAAGAAAGCTTGACGATATTGAATTCTTAGCACAAGGAACAATCTATCCTGATATTTTGGAAAGTGACGGAGTTAAGGCTCACCACAATGTCGGAGGCCTGCCTGAAGATATGAAATTTGAGCTTGTTGAACCAATCAAGCTCCTTTATAAAGACGAAGTAAGAGTTGTTGGAAAGGCACTTGGATTGCCTGAATCTATGGTTGACCGTCAACCATTCCCAGGACCCGGTCTTGGCGTAAGATGTCTTGGAGCAATCACCCGTGACAGACTCCATGCACTTCGTGAGGCAGACGCAATTTTGAGAGATGAATTTGATAAGTGTGGTTTGGCAAAAACCGTTTGGCAATACTTTATTGCTGTCCCTGATATGAAAAGTGTCGGCGTGAAAAATGACAAGAGATATGAAGGATGGCCTGCAATTATCAGAGCTGTCAACACTACTGATGCTATGACTGCAACAATTGAAGAAATTCCTTACGCAGTTCTTCATAAAATAACAAACCGTATTACTAATGAGGTTGAGGGAATTAACAGAGTTCTTTTGGATTTGACTCCAAAGCCTGTTGGTACAATTGAATGGGAATAAAATAATGTTAAAAAGCCCTTATTTTAAGGGCTTTTTCGGTATTTTAGTTAGAGGAGTGGATAAAAAATGAGAAATTCAACAACCAAAAACATTGTACTTTCTTCAATTCTGGCAGCGCTTGTATTTGTTGCAACCTACATAATACAGATACCATTTTCAGCACAAGGCTATTTTAATATCGGCGACTCTGTTGTATTGATGTGTGGTTGGCTCTTGCCCCCGTATTATGGATTCATGTCTGCCGCTATCGGTTCTGCTTTGGCAGATATTGTTTCAGGGTATATCATTTATGCACTACCGACCTTTATAATCAAAGGACTTATGGCAGTTTCGACTTACTATATTTATAAAGTTCTTTCCTGCAAATTAAACACAATTATATCGCGTATCATAAGCGGGGTTGTTGCTGAAATAATTATGGTATCAGGCTATTTTATTGCAGAAATTTTTA
>JAZOTJ010000111.1:0-2341 GCA_045657585.1 Clostridia bacterium
CCTGCTCTGAAAAACACAACTGTTTTTTCCACATCAGAAAGTGTGGTCTCACAAGCGCTCAAAACTTCGTTGAGATGCTCACCATCTAACAAAAGTTTTAACGGGTCTTCATCGGTATCTGTTGGTTCAGGCATTTCAGAACTCATACCAACAGGAATTTCAATCCTTGACACCCCTGCAGCAGTGTTGATGCTATTTTGCATACACTTGAAAGCATACGCTTCAAATGGAACGCCACGGGAAAAATCATAGGTTTTGACAGCTTTTAAAAAGCCTATCATACCCTCTTGAACAAAATCATCGGAATCAAGGTACGAAACGCTTACCCCTGCACCTCGAGTATTAAGAAAACGGGCAGAGAGAACAGATGCCGCATTTTCATCGCCGTTTTGGGAAAATTTGACAAGTTCTTCATTACTCAAAGATTTATAATCCTTGCAAAACTGCGAACTCAACAAACCACCCCGACTAACTCATTATTCTGCTCTTATGATACACTATACCACTCTTTTGGCATTTTGTCAAATATTTTTTTATTTTTTGTTATTTTTTTGTGTAAAATACAAAATATTTCTTAAATAGAATTATTTTTTCAAAAAACGACAAAAAACGACGGCAGATTTCACTCTACCGTCGTTTAATTAGTTTCTTCTTCTGCAACTGTTGTGGGCAGAAGCAATTTATACCATTTACCATTTATCTGCGAACAGAAGAAACGGGCATACTCACTTTTATATGTTCCATTATCCCCTTTTGCCACTATATCAAAGCTTAATATGGCAGTTTTTTCAGGAAGGTCGCGGTAACCATAAAGGTTTAATAATGAATCATTATGTAGTTCCAGCTCTTCATTGTTCAGGTAACGCACCTCAACAATTTTATATTCGAGAACAAAATCATCCCCACATTTTGAAGAATAAAACTCTCTGCTATCGTGCAAATCCTTTGTCATAGCATCAAAGGTTTCTTCATCACCGAAATAAAAATTCTCTTTATTATATGCTTTAATTTGTTCATCATAAAGAGAATAATAAAGTTCGGCATCATTAGTCTCAATTGCAGTTACCATTGTTTTAATAACCTTATCAGGCTTGGAGCCCGTAATTGCGCCTGTAACAACGGCACTGACTGCTAAAACAAAGGCTACTGCCACAGTAATTATTACTGCAGTTTTAAAGGAAACAGGCTTTCTTCGTTCCTTTTTCTTTGTGAATTTCTGGGGTTTCTTGCGTTTATTATTTTTTAAGGGCGCAGAACAGTATGGACAATTCACGAAATTATCCGGACTTTGCCTATGGCAATTATCACAATACATATCTACACCCCTTTTCATAAAAACCGTCCACTCATTAAGGGTGGACGGCACAAATTAATTTATAAATTAATTATTCTTCAGAAGCAACTTCTTCAGCGGGAGCTTCAACTGCTTCTTCTGCTTCTTCAACGGGAAGAAGTGCACGGATTGAAAGGCTAACTCTCTTTCTTTCCTCATCGATTTCTGTAATCTTAGCTTCAACTTTATCACCGATTTTAAGAACATCAGCAGGTTTTGCAACATGCTTGTTAGCAATCTGTGAAATATGAATAAGACCATCAACACCGGGAACGATGTGAGCAAATGCGCCGAAATCTGTGAAGTTAGCAATTTCAACTTCTGCTACAGAATCAACTGCATATTTTGCTTTGAAGATTTCCCAAGGATTGTCCTCAAGTTTTTTGTAACCGAGAGCAATCTGTTTCTTTTCGGGGTTGAGAGATTTGATTGTAACTTCAACCTCGTCACCAACAGAAACAACTTCTGAAGGATCTTTAATTCTGTTCCATGAAAGTTCGGAAACGTGAATCATACCATCAACGCCACCGATGTCAACGAAAGCACCGAATTTCATAAGAGATTTAACTACGCCCTTACGAACTTCGCCTTCTGTTGCTTCAGCCCAGAATTTTTCTTCTGCAGCTTTTCTTTCATCTTTAAGTACAGCGCGGATAGAGCCAACTGCTCTTCTTCTCTGTTTGTTAACTTCAATAACTTTGAACTTAACTGTTTTCTTAACAAGGTCTTCAAGCTTGTCGTTACGGCTTGCAGTTGCAAGAGATGCAGGGATGAAAAGACGAGCGTTGTTGGAAACAACGATAACGCCACCGCGTACAACTTCTGTAACAACACCTTCAAGAATTTCGTCTGTGCCTTCAGCAGAAACAACTTTGTCCCATGCTGCAATAGCATCATAACGTTTTTTGGAAAGCATTGTGAAGCCTTCCACATCGTTGGTTTTCATGATGATAAGGTTAAGTTCATCGCCGACTTTGAGTTCTGCTTTGGGGTCTGCGGACGGGTCGT
>JAZOTJ010000112.1:0-3007 GCA_045657585.1 Clostridia bacterium
TATTAAATCCTACTGTTACCCAGATGGAAATTGAAGCGCCATTAGTTGCGAGAAAAGCAAAGGCAGGTCAGTTTATAATTCTTCGTTCTGATGACGATGCAGAGCGTATTCCTTTAACAATTGCAGGTTGCGATAAGGAAGTGGGGACAGTAAAAATAATATTTCAGCTTGTTGGTGCAGGAACTCTTCGATTAAACTCAAAAAATGAAGGAGACTATATACCAGACTTTGTCGGACCTTTGGGAAATCCGACAAAAACAGAGGGATTAAAGAATGTTTGTGTTGTCGGCGGAGGTGTCGGTTGTGCAATTGCGATGCCTGTTGCAAGTGAGCTTTTCTCCCTCGGAGCAAAGGTTACAAGCATCATTGGCTTTAGAAATAAGGATTTGGTTATTTTAGAAGACGAATTTTCGAAATTCAGCGATAAGCTTATAACCGTTACCGATGACGGAAGTTATGGCGAAAAAGGAAATGTCACAATGCCGCTTAAAACATTACTTGAAAATGGCGAAAAATTTGATGAAATTATTGCAATAGGCCCTCTTGTGATGATGAAATTCGTTGTTGAAACTGCAAAAGAGTTTAGTGTCCCTGTAACAGTTTCTATGAACCCTGTTATGATTGACGGAACAGGAATGTGCGGTGGATGCAGACTTACCTTAAACCGTAACGGAGAGAGAATAACAAAATTTGCATGCATTGACGGCCCTGACTTTGACGGGTATGAAATAGACTTTGACGATGCAATGTCAAGAGCTACTATGTATAAAGATTTTGAGCGTCACTCTTATGAAGAAACCTGTAACTTATTAAAACGAGGTGAAGGATAATGGCAATACAACAAAAAAGAAATGAAATGCCTACACAAGAGCCTCATATAAGAGCAAAAAACTTTGATGAGGTTGCTCTTGGATATACCGAGGAACTGGCTGTTTTAGAAGCGGACAGATGTTTAAATTGTAAAAATGCTCCCTGTGTTAATGGCTGTCCCGTAAATATAAACATTCCTCAGTTTATTACTCATATAAAAGACAGAAATTTTGATAAAGCATATGATGAAATCGCAAAAAGTTCTTCACTCCCTGCTGTGTGCGGACGAGTTTGTCCTCAGGAATTACAATGCGAATCCAAATGCACACTCGGAATTAAATTTGAACCTGTTGCGATAGGCAGACTTGAACGCTTTGTTGCCGACTATCACAACGCGAACATAACAGAAGTTCCAGAAAAACCAAAAACAAATGGTCACAAGGTCTGTGTTGTCGGTTCCGGTCCTTCAGGACTTACCTGTGCAGGAGATTTAGCTAAAAAAGGCTATGATGTCACAATTTATGAGGCCTTACATACTGCAGGCGGAGTTTTGGTTTATGGTATTCCTGAATTCAGATTGCCAAAAAAAATTGTTGCAAAAGAAATTGAAACCCTGAAAGCTTTGGGTGTTAATATAGAAACAAATGTTGTAATCGGAAAAACACTGACAGTTGACGAGCTCTTGGAAATGGGCTATGAGGCAGTATTTATCGGCTCAGGTGCAGGATTGCCGAACTTTATGAATATCCCGGGCGAATCATTAAAGGGAGTGTACTCTGCAAACGAGTTTTTAACAAGAAGTAACCTTATGAAATCATATAATGATAATTCATACACGCCGATTATGAAAGGTGGAAATGTCGCTGTTGTCGGAGGCGGAAACGTTGCTATGGACGCAGCAAGAACTGCCTTGAGATTAGGAGCAAAAAAGGTATATGTGGTTTACCGCCGCTCAATGGATGAACTCCCTGCAAGACACGAAGAAGTCGAACACGCCATTGAAGAGGGCATCGAATTTATGCTTTTAACCAATCCTGTTGAAATTTTGGGATATAACAATCCTGATGATGTGCGGGATTTGAAAAATGGCTTTGTGACAGGCATAAAGTGTGTGAAAATGGAATTGGGCGAGCCTGATGAGCGAGGCCGCAGACGACCTGTTGAAATAGAAAACAGTGAATTTATTATAGATGTTGATACTGTAATAATGTCAATCGGAACTTCGCCAAATCCGCTGATAACAAGCACAACAGATGGGCTTGACCTTACAAAAAAAGGCGGAATTGTTACCGATGAAAAAACAGGAAAAACAACAAAACCTTTTGTTTTTGCAGGCGGAGATGTTGTAACAGGTGCCGCAACTGTCATCTCGGCAATGGGTGCGGGAAAGACTGCTGCAAAGGCTATCGACGAAATGTTATCAAATTAAAAAGAATGCAGATTATTCTGCATTCTTTTTTATTCATTAATATGAATTAAAACCTGTTCAATTATGTTCTCAACGTGCTCATCAGAAAGTGCATAAAAGGTGTTCTTTCCATCACGTCTTGAGCGCACAAGTCTTGCATCTTTCAAAACCTTCAGCTGATGGCTGATAGCCGACTGACTCATTTGAAGTGCATCGCATATCTCAGCAACACATTTTTCCGAGCTGAACAACACCCACAAAATCCTCATTCTTGTCGAATCGCCAAAAATCTTGAAAACATCTGAAAGGTCATTTATAATTTCAGTTGTGGGAAGTTCATTTTTGAGCATATTAATTATATTTTTATTATACTTGCAATGCTCGCATTTATTATTACAATCCATTTGTTCCCATCCCTTATCTGAAATATAAATCTCTTAATTTTTTTAGTGTTGCCCGCTCAAGTCGCGACACATACATCTGTGAAACTCCCCATTGTTTTGCAATTTCTGACTGTGTTTTTCCTTCATAGTATCTTTTTGTGATTAGCTCAAGCTCATTCACCTTTAGCTTTTCCAGTGCACTATCTAAAAAATCCTTATTCTCAATCATCAGAATTCTGTGATCTTCCTCGCCGATAACATTTGACAAATTCATTTTGCCATCAGCAAAAGCCTCGTATTCAAGAGATTGGATAAACCCCTTACCCCCAAGCTGATAAGCCAGCTCTATATCCTTTTCGGGAAGATTTAAAATTCTTGCTAATTCTGCATTTGTTGGCTCACTGTG
>JAZOTJ010000113.1:0-5019 GCA_045657585.1 Clostridia bacterium
TACATTTTATCAAATCATCCTTGTTATGTCAACAAAATAAGCTATGATGTATTTAATTTATAATATTATAATTGAAAAATATTGTGAAGTGTGTTATAATTGACATATACTTAATTTTATTAAAAATGGTGATAAGAAATGAAGTTTGTTGATTTACACAACCACACAACCTTTTCCTATGACGGACAGAACAGTTGTGAGGAGATAATAGAAAATGCTATGTCCAAGGGGATTGAGGTTATAGGAATTTGTGACCATCAGTTTTCAATTGGCTCTGATATAGCTGAATATATAATAACAATCAATGAATGTAAGAGAAAATATAAAAACAGAATTGAGGTTTTGTGCGGTCTTGAAATAGGAACAAGACCTGAACCGAGAGATTTAATTCTCTCTTCAATCAAAAATCTTGATTACTGTCTTTTTGAATGTCTTGATTCTCCCGTTGCTATGGATTTTTATGAATTTATGGAATGGGTTAAGTTATTTGATATGCCAAAAGGCTTTGCCCACACTGATATTTTCTCACTTTCCGAAAGATATGGTATTGATATTATAGAAATTATGAAAAAAAATAATATTTTCTGGGAAATCAATACCTCAGGAAATTATAATTACTATTACGATTTTATAACTAATCCTGAAAAACAAAAAATTATTAAAGAAAGCGGTATCACTGTTTCAATCGGCTCTGATACTCACTGGATAAAGGATTTAAATGTAAATAAATTAAAATCCTGTCAGGAACTTATTAAAAATCTTGGCAATCCTATTATTTTTTCATAAATATATGGCCACTTTTTCTTACATTATACCAATTGAAATTTTTATAAATTTATGGTATAATATAAAGACACACTATTTTTAAAAGAAAGGAGAAAATTTTATAATGGAAAAAAATGAGCTTTGGCAACATGCTAAACCATACATAATTAAAGCCATTAACTCTGAAGTAGCATTCAATACATACTTAAAAGATGCGACCGTTGTATCATTTGAAGATAATTTTTTCACATTGTCAGTTTCTCTTCCGACCAAGAAAAACTTTATTATAATCAGATACAAAAAAATTATTGAGGAATGTTTATCAAAGATTACCGGACAAGCTGTTACATTAAATGTTATACTAAACAATTCCACACAATCACCTAATTTTTATAAAGAACCTGAAAAGCAAGCTGCAGAAGAAAAAATTATCAACAAAAATAATTCAAATCTCAATGAAAAATATACATTGGAAAATTTTGTCGTAGGAAAATCAAATTCCTATGCATTTGCTGCTGCGGAAAATGTTGTTAACTTTCCAGCACAAAACAATAACCCTCTTTTCATTTATGGTAAATCGGGGTTGGGAAAAACTCATCTTATGCAGGCAATCGGAAATGAAATTTTAAAAAGAAATCCTGAAATGAATGTATTGTATGTGACGAGCGAACAATTCACAATTGATATGATAACATTCTTAAAAGAAAAAAATATGGAGGAATTCAGAAGACATTACCGTGATGTTGATGTCCTTCTAGTCGATGACGTTCAGTTTATTGAAGGAAAAGACGGAACACAGGAAGAATTTTTCCATACTTTCAATGCACTTCATATGAAAAACAAACAGATTGTTTTAACAAGTGACCGAAAACCAAAAGACCTTATCACTTTGGAAGAAAGATTAAGAACAAGATTTGAATGGGGACTTGCTATTGACATCGTTTTACCTGATTATGAGACAAGAGCGGCAATTTTAAGAAAAAAAGCTGAAAGTTTTAATATTGATATTGATGATGAAATATTTGACTACATTGCACAAAGAGTAAATTCTAATGTTCGTGAATTAGAAGGTGCATTGTCAAAAATAGTTGCTTATGCAGGAATTTCACATAAAGAAATTGATATTGATTTAGCTGAATTTGCGCTTGCATCAATTGTTCCTGATGAAGTAAAGCTTACCCCTCAGGCAATCATAGAAGCAGTTTCAGAATTTTATCATTTATCGGTTGAGGATATAAAAGGTGCATCAAGAGTGAAAGAGCTTGTTCTTCCGCGTCACGTTGCAATGTATCTGTGCAAAACATTGACAGATATGAATTTTGTGACTATAGCAAAAGTTTTTTCAAATCGTGACAGAACAACTGTTATGCACGGTGTTGACAGAATTATGAAGAACATTCAGACAGACTCCAACCTAAAAGCAGAAATTGATTTTATCACAAAAGACCTTCTTCCTAACTGATGTTTATAATTATGTTAATAAGTGGTGGATTAGGTGTTAATTAAATTTTTTATAAATTTTATCCTGTTGATAACTTTTAATTATCAACAACTTATGAACATCATAAATTGGATAAAAAAACCGCTTGTTTACTTTACAAACTACTATTATCCATCATATCCACTCTACTATTACTAATACTACTATAAATATTATTTATATATGTACGTATGTAACAAATTCACACTGACTATATTAAAAATATATGGTGTGGAAAAATTAAGGAGATTTTAATTATGAAAATTATATTTAAAAAATCTGTTATTTCAGAGATGATTAACACTGTTCAAAAAGCAGTAGCATCAAAATCAGTTATGCCTATTTTGGAATGTGTTAAAATTGAAGCATATCTTGATGGCTCTGTTATTATGACTGCCAATAATTTAGATATCAGTGTGGAATATAAATCAGAGGGAAATGTTATGGAACCTGGCACAATTGCAATAAGCTCTAAAATGCTTGGCGAAATTATAAGAAGATTTCCTGACGATGATGTTTTAATGTCAGTGAATGAAGAAAATAACGTTATGTTATTAAGATGTGGTAAGAGTGAATTTAATATTCAGGGTCTTAATTCAAAAGATTATCCTCAGGTTCCTGAAGTTGAAGAAATTTATAATTTCAAAATTTCACAGGAAAATCTAAAAAGAATGATAAGAAAAACTATCTTTGCAACATCTGCAAATGAAGCAAAAAGACCAATTTTGACAGGTTCTTTGTTTGAAATCAATACAGGTGTTTTAACTGTTGCATCATCAGACGGATACAGAATTGCAAAAATTGAATCAGTTGTTGATTCATCTTTAGCAGATATTAAATTTGTAATTCCGGGACTTACTTTAAAAGAACTTTTGAAAGTATTGGATGACAGTGAAGAAAAGATAAATATTGTTATTGCAAAAAGATATGTTAAATTCTGCTTTGAAAATTTCACACTCTTCTCAAGACTTTTAGAGGGAGAATACATAAATTATAAACCTATTTTCAATACTCCTAATGCAATTGTTGTAAATGCAAACACAAAGGATTTGACTGATAGTATTGAAAGAACTGCTCTTATTATCAATGATGATATAATGGCAAAAAATGAGAAAGTTCCTGTAAGATTAATTATTTCAAATGATAAAATTGAAATGACCTGTTCAACAGGTAAAGGAAAAACAAGTGATATGGTTGAAGCATCAAAAATAGGTGATGACATCGAAATCGGTTTTAACCACAGATATCTTTTAGAGGCTCTTCGTTGTTGTGAAGATGAAGAGATAAGAATGGAAATGTCAAATCCGAAAGGTGCTTGTTTTATTAAACCAACTCAGAATAATGATTATATCTATATGATTTTACCTGTAAGATTATTTGACGAAAAATAAAAGGGGTTTGATTCTATGGAAATTGAGAGAATTGTAAACTATTATAATGATGAAAATTGTTATCTTGTCTATGACGAAAACAAAAAGGGAATAATAATTGACCCCGGATGTGAGGCAGAAGATATTTTAAAAGTCATTAATGAAAAGGGTGTCATTGTTTCTCACATTTTCCTCACTCATTGTCACTATGACCATATAGGAGGTCTTGGCGAACTGAGAAAGATTTTAAATGCAAAAGTTTATGCAAGCTTTGAATGTAATCAGAATATTCAAAACCCTAATGTTAATTTATCATTATTTGGAGATAAAATTTTAAGGGAATTACCCTGCGAAGAAATTGTGACAGACGGAACTATTGTAAAAATTGGAAATTTAGAAATAAAATCAATTGCAACACCGGGTCATACCGATGGTGGTATGTGTTATTTAATTGGGGAAGATTTATTCTCAGGAGATACCCTGTTTTTAAGAAATGTCGGAAGATGGGATTTTCCAAAAGGTAATGAGGAAATATTAAGAAATTCAATAATAAATAAATTATATACTTTAGATGATGATATAATTGTTCATCCAGGGCACGGAAATGATACAAAAATATATTATGAGAAAAGATATAATACATATGTGAGAGGATAATATGGAGTTAATTCAAAGAGGATTTTCGTGTGAATATGATATGGAAATCTTTATAAAGATTTTCTTTGCACAAAATGAAGATGGAATTATTTTAACAGACCTTTCACATAAAAATGATATGATAAATGTATATGTCGAGATAATTTTTAATGGAAAAAGCTATACAAAGGATATGTTTTTTCCATTTTCTTCTCTTGAGACTGATAAAAAAATAATCAAGAAAAATTATACCTGTGCTGTAACAAAAACATTTATTATTCTTGCAAAAGAAATCAGAAATATAGAACTTCCCTGGGGAGTTATGTCGGGGATAAGACCTGCTAAAGTTGTAAGACAATACAGGGAAGAAGGATATTCCTCTGAAGAAATAAAAGAAATTTTAAAGAATTTATATTCTGTAAAACCTGAAAAAATTGACCTTGCAATGACTGTTGCAGAAAATGAAAAGAGAATTTTATCTATGATAGGTCAAAATTCAGTAAGTATATATATTGGAATACCATTTTGTCCGACACGTTGCCTTTATTGTTCATTTGTATCAACCGATATCAGAAAAAGCGGAAAATATACAGATGATTTTGTAAAGTTATTGGTTAAGGAAATAGAAAAAACGGCGGAAGTGTTGGAAAAATGCGGGTTTTATGCCGAGAATATTTATATAGGCGGTGGAACACCGACAACTTTAACAAAAAATCAGCTTGAAATTATATTTAAAAATCTTCATAAATATATTATAACAGATAAAAT
>JAZOTJ010000114.1:0-12124 GCA_045657585.1 Clostridia bacterium
AACACCGCTTTTAGAGGGGTTGGTGGATTGCATATCAATAAGCCTTAATGCAGAAAATGCACAAAAATATAATGAGATTTGTGTTTGTGATTATGGCGAAGAGGGATTTTATGAAATGCTTGATTTTGCAAAAAAAGCATCGAAGTATGTTGATGATGTTGTATTGAGTGTTGTTGATGTTATAGGGAAAGACGAAATTGAAGAGTGCAGAAAAATAGCTCAACAGACAGGTGTTAAATTCAGAGTCAGGGAATATTCCGAATAATAGGGGGCATAGTTATGATTAGAAAATCATTGATATCGCTGATATACGAAACTGTATCAATTCAAAGATGGAACGACCATATAAGACCATCTTTCGGATTTACAGAGCTTGATAAACAGGCTCACAAAATGTTTTATGCCTATATTTTGGCAAAGTGTGAGGGAGAGGGAAATTATAATCCTAAACTTTTGATTGAGGGCGGAATATTTGAATTTTTACATAGAGAGATATTAACTGATATAAAACCACCTGTATATCATAGTCTGATGAAACAGAAAGGTCCGCAGATTAATGCATGGGTTATGGAGCAATTAAAAGCAAAGTTAGAGTGTGTAAATGGGGATTTTTTTGGCAGAATGAGGGAATATTTTGATAATCCTGAGTATGCCAAAAAAGAAAAACAGATTTTAAAGGCAGCCCATTATTATGCAACTGACTGGGAATTCAAGGTTATTTATCCGCTGAATTTCCATACATATGGAATTGAACAGGTAAAAACTGAGGTATCAAGAGGGTTGCTTGCCTGTAATACCTTTGAAGGCTTTCAAAAATTTGCAACAAATCCTGATTTACAGGAGTTTATGTCTATCATAGGAAAGCTTCGTTATCAGCAAAGATGGTCAAGAGCTGTTAGAATGCCTGAAACATATGTTATGGGGCATATGCTTGTGGTTGCTATTTTATCTTATCTTTGCGGATTGGAAATCGGGGCTTGCGATAAAAGAAATATAAACAACTTCTTTGGTGCACTATTCCATGATTTGCCCGAAGTTTTGACCAGGGATATTGTGTCACCTGTAAAGACATCGGTTGAGGGACTTGATGAGTTAATCAAGGATATAGAGGATGAGCAGATGGATAAATTCATATTCCCGCTCATTCCTGATGAATGGAAAGAGGAAATAAGATATTTTACACAGGATGAATTTGATTCTAAAATTGTGATTGATAATAAGGTTATAAAGACCACATCTGATGAAATAAACGAGAAGTATAATGATGACAAATTTAATGCAATTGATGGTCAGATTATAAGGGGTTGCGACCATCTGTCAGCTTATCTTGAGGCATATTTATCATTAAAGAATGGTGTGCAATCGGAGAGCATACAATCAGGTTATCACAATCTGTTTAACAAATATGATAACAAAATTATTGCGGGAGTAGATTTTGGTTTGTTGTTTGATTATTTCAGATTGTAATATGGAGTGATTTGATGAGAAAATATGATAAAAAGGAAATGGATTACTCCAGCACCAAGGAAAAAGCACTAAGGCTTTTAGAATACAGGAATCATTCATCAAAAGAGCTTGAAAGAAAATTAAAAATTGCGGGAGCAAATGAAGATGATATTGAAAAAGTCATAGAGTTTTTAAAGGAATATAATCTTTTAAATGACAGGGATTATGCAAAAAGACTTGCTCACGATTTGCAGAATTTAAAAAAATATGGCTCCAGGCGAATATATTCTGAGCTGGTATCAAAGGGTATTGAGCCTGAATTTATTGAAGAGGCAGTTGCAGAGCTTTGCGAATTTGATTATGACGTATTTTTAGGAATGGTTGAAAAAAGAATAAAGGGTGATTTTGATAAGAAGAATAAGGATAGAGTTATCCGCTATTTTCTTAATAAAGGTTATTCTTATGACCAGATCAGGGGAGCAATTTCTGAATTGGAAATTAATTCTTCAGATATTAATTTATGAAAAGATATAAAAGACGGATTTTTTAAAATTCGTCTTTTATTTGTCAATAACCCTTGAAAATTAATATTAAATGTGCTAAAATTGTATAGAAAAGCATTAATAAATTGAAAGAAGATGTAAGAATGTATAATCCAAAATCATCAAAGGCCGAAGAATTCATCTGTCACGATGAAGTTTTAGAAAGTCTCAGTTATGCACAAAAGAATAAAAATAATATAGAACTAATTGATAAAATACTGGAAAAAGCAAGAGAAAGAAAAGGTCTTTCTCACAGAGAAGCATCTGTTTTGTTAGCTTGTGAAATAGAAGAAAAGAATGAAGAAATATATAAACTGGCAGAGCAGATTAAAAAAGATTTCTATGGAAACAGAATTGTTATGTTTGCACCTTTGTATCTTTCAAACTACTGTGTCAACGGATGTGTTTACTGTCCCTATCACTTAAAGAACAAACATATTCCAAGAAAAAAACTTACTCAGGAAGAAATCAAAAATGAAGTTATAGCTTTGCAGGATATGGGACATAAGAGACTGGCAATTGAGTCAGGAGAAGACCCTGTCAACAATCCGATTGAATATATACTTGAGTCAATAAAGACTATATATAGCATAAAGCACAAAAATGGTGCAATAAGAAGAGTTAATGTAAACATTGCAGCTACAACAGTTGAAAACTACAGAAAGCTTCACGATGCAGGAATAGGGACATATATTTTGTTTCAGGAAACCTATCATAAAGAGAGCTACGAAAAGTTGCACCCTACAGGACCAAAGCACGATTATGCTTATCACACTGAGGCTATGGACAGAGCCATGCAGGGTGGAATTGACGATGTGGGACTTGGAGTTTTGTTCGGTCTTGAAATGTACAGATACGAATTTGCTGCGATTTTGATGCACGCAGAACACTTAGAGGCTGCATATGGTGTAGGACCTCATACAATTAGTGTCCCTAGAATTAAGAGAGCAGATGACATTGACCCAAGTGCATTCGACAATGGAATTGATGATGACACATTTGCTAAAATTGTAGCGTGTCTTAGAATTGCAGTACCATATACAGGTATGATTATTTCAACAAGAGAGTCAAAGGAATGCAGAGAAAGAGTATTGCATCTTGGAATTTCACAAATAAGCGGAGGTTCAAGAACAAGTGTCGGTGGATATGTTGAGCCTGAGCCTGAGAACGAGAAATCAGAACAATTTGATGTTTCAGATAAACGAACTCTTGATGAGGTTGTTAACTGGCTTATGAAGATGGACTATATTCCAAGCTTCTGTACAGCTTGTTATCGTGAGGGAAGAACAGGAGACAGATTTATGAGTCTTTGTAAATCCCAGCAAATTTTAAATTGCTGTCATCCGAATGCATTAATGACTCTGAAAGAGTACATTGAAGATTATGCATCGGAAGAAACAAAGAAAATCGGTGATGAACTGATTTTAAAGGAGATTAATAATATTCCGAGCGAAAAGGTCAGACAAATTGTTTTGGAAAGACTTGAGAAAATAAAAAATAATGAAAGAGATTTCAGATTTTAATTGGGCTAAAAGTCGTGATGTATAAATGTGCATCACGACTTTAAAAAGTGACATATATTGGATGAGCAATTATATTTAAATGAAAAGGAGAATGGATATGATTATTGATTCAATAAAAAATATTGAAAACTATAAGGGACTGGAAAAAATATATGATGTCCTTAAATTCATTGAAAAGACAGATTTCAGCAAGATGGATATTGGTAAATATCATATTGACGGAGATAATCTTTTTTATATGGTGCAGGAATATGATACAAAGCCAGATGAGGGTATAGGAGAAATTCACTATAAATATATTGATATTCAGATTATTGTAAAGGGTGAAGAGCTTATAGGTTATGCACCCATTTCGTGTGAAAAGGAGCTTGTTGAGGAAAACATAGAGAAAGATTATGCTTTTTATAAATGTAAAACAACAAAGCACTTATTAAAAGACGGAGATTTTATGGTGTTATATCCCGATGATATACACAGCCCGGGACTTATGAACAATAAACCTTCAAAGTGCAATAAAGTTGTTTTCAAGATAAAAATCTGACATAATGACTGTATCAGATAGCATAGGAATAAACAAGGTTAAATTGAAAGGAATGACATTATGAAGGTATTGCTTATTAACGGAAGTCCAAAGGCAAATGGATGCACATATACAGCCTTAAAAGAGGTTGCTTGCGAACTGGAAAGAAACGGAATTGAATCAGAGATTTTTCATATAGGAAGAGGACCGATTGGAGGCTGTCTCGGATGCAAGGCTTGTGTAAAACTCGGAAGATGTATACAGGATGATGTGGTGAATGAGGCACTGGAAAAATTTGAAGAGGCAGACGGATTTGTTTTCGGAAGTCCTGTTCACTATGCAGCGGCATCAGGCGGTCTTACTTCCTTTTTAGACAGGTTTTTTTATATAAACTCAAAAAAACTTGCAGATAAGCCCGGTGCAGCAATAGTAAGCTGCAGGAGAGGCGGCGCAACAGCGGCATTTGACCAGCTTAATAAATATTTTGCAATATCAAATATGCCTATCGTGACATCACAATACTGGAATATGGTACACGGAAACACTCCCGAGGAAGTGGTGCAGGACATTGAGGGGATGCAGACCATGAGAACATTAGCTAAAAATATGGCATGGATGCTAAAATGTATAGAAGCAGGAGACAAATCAGGGATAAAACGTCCTGAGCGTGAACAAAAAATAGCAACTAATTACATAAGATAACAATTGCTTGACACATTGCTGATTTTATAATATAATTAGAATGTTGTTGATTTGATAAACAACTATATTTTCGGCATTTGTCGATGTTAAAGGAGAATATAGATGACAAATATAGTAGGTGTTAGATTTAAAGCAGTTGGAAAAATTTACTATTTTGACCCTGTTGATATAGATGTTAAAGAGGGAGACAGTGTTATTGTTGAAACTGCGCGTGGTATTGAAATGGGAAAGGTTGTTTTCGGAAAGCGCGAGGTTAGTGATGATGATGTGGTAAAACCTTTGAAAACGGTTATGCGAGTAGCTGATGAAAAGGATTTTGCAATTAAGGAAAGTAATGAGAAAAAGGAAAAGGAAGCTTTTAAAATCTGTGCTGAAAAGATAAAGGAGCACGGGTTGGAAATGAAGCTTGTCGAAGTTGAATACACTTTTGATGCATCAAAAATTTTGTTTTATTTCACTGCTGACGGAAGAATTGATTTCCGTGAGTTGGTAAAGGATTTAGCAACAATATTCAAAACAAGAATAGAATTAAGACAAATCGGAGTAAGAGATGAAACAAAGATAGTCGGCAGTATTGGAATATGTGGACGCGGAACCTGTTGCTCAAATTTTTTGGGCGATTTTGAGCCCGTTTCAATCAATATGGCAAAAAAACAGAGCCTTAGCTTAAATCCGACTAAAATTTCAGGTGCTTGCGGAAGATTGATGTGTTGCTTAAAATATGAGCAGGATTGCTATGATGAGCTTTTGAAGGTTACACCGAGAAAGGGAGCAGTTGTTGAAACCGAGTATGGTGTCGGAACAGTCGAATATGTTAATCTTTTAAAAGGAATGTTGAAGGTCAAGATAGAAAATGAACGCGAAAGCGGATATCAGGATTGCCATATCAGTGAAGTGAAAATTATTAAAAATGGCAAAAATAATGAAGAAAATGAAAAAATTGACGAAGAAATGCTAAAAAATCTTGAATAATGTAAAAAGTTGTGATATAATCAATCTAATAGTTTTAAGGAGGTGTATTTTGATGGCATATATTATTAATGAGGAATGTATCAGTTGTGGTGCATGTGCAGGAGAATGTCCTGTAAACGCTATTTCAGAGGGTGATACTGCTTATGTAATTGACGAGACTGCTTGTATCGAATGTGGTGCATGTGCTGATGTTTGTCCTGTAGGAGCTCCTCAACAAGCGTAATTATTAGAAAATAAAAAAACAGTCTTTCGACTGTTTTTTTTATTTGTTTTTAATTCCAACAGAAAAAGCTTTTGCAGTTTCTTTGGTTTCATTTAACCAATATGGTCTTGCAATAGTCTGCATCGTTTTATCTCTTAAGTCAACATCGGCACTGTTAAACCAGAATGCCATTTTAATATTTGGATAGCTCTTTATATCTTTAAACATATCATTTATCCATTGAACTTTATCTCCGCCTACTGAGCTTGATGCAAATTCAGTTATAATCCAGGGGAATTTACCATAAATCCTATAATGCTTATTCATTATGTTATCGTAAATTTCCTTAAAAGTTTTCCATTTTTCCCCATTTTCAACTGCATAATATGTTCCTGTATTGTAGCCTGTAACACCAAAAAGCTGAACATACTCATTTCCGGGATAAAAGGCTATTGTTGAGTTGTAGCCGCATGGCGGATAGCTTTCGTCATTGGGGTTAAATACCCAGATTGCATTGTCAACGCCTTCTTCTTTAAAGATATTATAAATTCTTCTCCAGAGCTCAACATAAATCTCGGGGTCATCAAGACAGGCACTTGAGCCATAGCTTGTCCAGTCTGAGTTCATTTCGTTGTTTAGCCTGAACAAAATCGGATGTCCGATTTCCTTGATTTGATGAGCCATAATCTTAAAACGCCAGTCGTACATTCCGTCAATTATATCAAAGACAGGATTGTATCCGTCAAGGTCCTGATTCATAACAGTTGAAGTCTGCAAGGTCAGCTGAACAATTTTTCCTTTCTCGTATGCTTTTTTAATTCCATCAACAGGCATATCCTCAAAATAATAACGATATTCTAACAGTCCGTCAAATTTTGCATCAATTTCATCTTCAACTTTGTATATGTCAGAAAAATCATTATTTACGACAGATAAAGGTTGATACAGTCCCCATTTGCAAGTATCGGAATTTACAAGCTCGTTATAAAATTCCTTTGTTTCATCAGACCAGAATTCAGGAATAACAGGTGAAAAATCAGTGTAGGTATCAGATGTACCTCTTACCTTTACATCAGTTGAGAAAGAACAAAGAGTTCTGTAGACTTCTTCTATAAATTCATTGTTATATTCAGGGGCCTTGAACATAATGCGATAGAACATTGTGTTGTCAGTGAAAATATAGCAATATACATATGAGTTATATTTTACAGGACTGTCAGGTAACGGAGTTCTTGAAAGAGCGACAACCTGTACCCAGAAATCACCTATTTTTTCAAGTGAATTTTTATGAAGTGTGATTTTGTTTTGCTCGATATATTTGGGAGCAAGTATATATTTGTGAAGATAATCGTCAACAAATTGTTTAGTCTGCTCGGGCTCGGGATATGTCGAATATTCTTTGGAAATAACTGCGCTCATATCCTTGCATTTGACTGAAATATATTCCTGTGCCGCAGTAAAATCAAACTCAGCATCAATAGGAAAACTAAGAGCAAAGCCTCTTGAGTGATTTACCAGATTTTTTCTTGTCTTTGTTACCTGCACTTCGCGAACATCATTTTTGTCGATATCCACTTCTGATAAGCTGTTGTATTTGACATTATTTTCATAGTAGACAGAGTACAGGACATCGCGGTTTTTGATTGTGCTTATTAAAGATTTTGCAATTTTTGCAGCAGGCTCTTTAAAGATAAATAATATGGCAATCATAAAAACTGCTATTATACCTATTATGGTTATTTTTCTTATGTTTTTCATATTAATCCCTTCTCAAATAATATATAAGATTATTATAATATAGCCTGAAATTCTTGTCAAGAGAATAAAAACAGGTCACCAATCTTTTTGATTGATGACCTGTTTGTTAATTTCCTAAATATGTAAAATGCATATAGTCTTTTGCATACTTATCGCTCCAGGCAGTTCCGCCCCAAAGCCAGCCATATTTTGCAAAAGTCTTTACAACAATTGAGTCAGGGGCAATTGAGAATGGATTTTCGCCAGGTAACCATAATTCGCCTGTAATTGGTGTGCCATCAGGCTCAACATAGTAGTTCTCGTTATAGTTTATATCAATACAAGTTCCATAACTGTGCTGAGATACTCTTCCGCCTGAAGTATTTCTCCAGCAAAATCCGCCGACATCTTTTATTGGAAATTGTGCACCATCATTATATATTTCTGTAAAAATACTTATTACATCCTGTGCAAGTTCTTTGTTGACTTCAATATAGGCAGTGTATGATGTTTTTGTTCCGTCACTGTGCAGTCGCCATGCGGGAACTTCAACTTCAACCATATATTCTTCGGCAACTTCTTTTGTTTCAAATGCGATTCCGTCAGGGAAGACTCTTAGCTTCTTGTCATTTAGAGCGGATGAGTCGGTTGAATGTATTAATTCGTTGTTGTATTTTGGAGGCTCTTCTTCGTGGATTGGAGCCTTTTCGACTGGTTCTTCCTTTACTTCTTCCTGTATATCAGGTTTTATTAATTGTGGTTTGAATTGTGGTTCATCTGCATTTTCTGTTTCTTTGGAAACTCTTTTATCAATGTTTGTTGGTTTTGAGAAAATTTGTGTTTCATCTGTTTTCCGTACCCCAAGAATGATAGTATAGTTGTTAAAACCTCTTAATGAATTATTCATCTCATTAACTGACCTTGTTTCATCAGACAATGTCATAACAAGATTTTCGTTGTTATCAGTTTTTATTATGACGTAGTATTCCTTTGCACCTGCAATGGACTGCCAGCTAAGAGAAATCTGTCCCTCAAAAATAGCTTTTTTGTCAACAGTTTTGAATTTTGGTACTGTATGTATAGAGGTGTTTTTAATAAACCTTTTGTATACTCTGTCAAGCATGCAGATTGCCTGTTCTCTTGATGCGTTGTCAAGAGGTTTTGTTTCGCCTAAATCATTGCCTGTTATGATTTCATAATCACAAATGGCTGACATATCGGACAGTGCCCACTCAGCAGTTTTTGATGAATCGGAAAACTGTGAATGGTATTTTGTTAGCTGACCCTCATATTTGTTATATTCAGGGGAAACAATAGATAGAGTTCTTGACAGCATAACCGCCATTTCCTGACGTGTTATCGGGTCATTGGCAGCGAATAGTCTTTCGCCCTTTCCGCTTACAATCCCGACCTTGTATGCCTCAAGCACAGACTGATTATCAGAGTCATCAAACACATTCATATCCTTATCTGTTAAAACAACTCTTTTGTCGCATTTATACATATTCATAAGCATCTGACAAAACTCGGTTCTTGTAATGTTATCCTGTAGATTTTTGCCGACAACATCAGCTGTCAGAATGCCATATGAACTCATATTATTAAAGCTTTCCTCTGCCCAGTTACTTAAGCCATATGCATATGCATTGGTGGCTATTAAGGAGAGAGAGAAAAGTATTATCATTAATTTTTTCATATATAATTCTCCTGTTATATTTAAGCATACTTCAAAAAAAGCGTATCATAACAGGAATAAAAAGTCAACAAAATGCGACAAAATGTAATATTTAAGAACAAATATTCACATTTTGTTAATAAAAAAAATCATACTTATTTACTTTTTCTTAATATCAGCGTAAAAAAGGTGTAGTATGATAATAGTATAAAATTGTTGATGGAGGAATTGAGATGAAGAAATTTCCTTATACAAAAACTACAGATATGGTTGTATATATAGAGAAGCCTAAAAAGAAAAGGAATATGCTTTTTGTTTCTTGCATATGCTCGGCACTTATTTCAAGTGTTCTGACAGCAGGAGTTATAGGTACAGGTGCATGGATATATTCAAGCAATAAAAATGATTCTGTTATATATTCTTCTGATGATATTTCCAATTTGTCGACTTCAAATAACAATATGAGCGAATTGACTATTCCCGAGATTGCTAAAAAAGTCGGTCCGAGCTGTGTTGGTGTTGTCAACAAAACCAAGGTTGAGCCTCAGAGATTTTATGACCCGTTTTCAAGAAGATATTACTACACAAGCGACCCTAATGACAATACATTGGTTGAACAGGGAAGTGGGTCAGGAATAATTATTACAACAGATGGATATATAGTCACAAATGAGCATGTTGTTGAGGGGGCATCTGAAATATCGGTTATTTTAAATACAGGAGAGGAATACAAAGCAACTCTTATAGGTGCTGATGAAAAATCCGATCTGGCAGTGCTAAAAATTTATAAAACAGGACTTGTGCCTGCAACATTGGGGGATTCTGAAAATATTGAAGTGGGCGAGTTGGTTGTCGCAATAGGAAATCCATTGGGACAGGAATTATTCGGAACAGTTACTGACGGGATAGTGAGTGCAGTGAACAGGACTATGACAGTTGATGATAAGTCATATAACCTTATTCAGACAAACGCTGCAATTAATCCCGGAAACTCAGGCGGAGCGTTAGTTGACAGATTTGGAAATGTGGTTGGTATTAACACAATCAAGCTTTCAAATACCGAGGTTGAGGGAATAGGTTTTGCAATTGCCATTACAGAAGCAAAACCAATTATTTCAGATTTAATGAACAATGGATATGTGTCAGGCAGACCATTGGTTGGAATAACCGTAACAGAGAATAAAAACGGATTGTCAGTTTACAGTATTGCTGAGGACAGCGGTGCGCAAAATGCGGGAATTCAGGTGGGCGATTTGATTGTAAAAGCTGACGGCATCGCAATTAACACTTCTAAGAAATTAAATGAAATAAGAGATAAGAAAAATCCCGGAGACAGTATAACATTCACAGTTATAAGAAATGGTGAGTTAAAAGACATAAAGGTAATATTAGGAGAGGATATTCCATCAGAATGATGGAATATCCTCTTTGTTATTTTTTATTAGAAAGTCCGAGAATGTAGTCTGTTGAAACATTGTAATACTTAGCTAATTTAATCAAAACTTCTATCGGAATTTGTCTTTGACCATTCTCATATTGAGAATATGTATTTTGTTTAATGTGCAGATATTCTGCAAGCTCTTTCTGTTTTAAATCTGAATCTTCTCGCAAGTCCTTTAATCTCATTTATATCACCCTCTATAATAACATTATAGATTATCTCGTATTGAGATATTGACATATATCTCAAATTGTGATAAAATGTTAAAAAATAAATTTTATAAAGGGAGAGTGTTAAATATAATGGAACACAATGATAAGATATTAGAAGAGATAGATGAGGTTAATCAATCAGATGATTCTTGGGATCTATTTGCCAATATTGGTGCAACGATAAAAGCGTTGGCAAGAGTTAATGCATGGATTGGTATTATAGCTTCAATTATTATTGCATTTATAATGATACCAAACGAAGATGTGGCAGGATGGGGATTTGCAATTTTAATATGCGGTCCTCTAATTTCGTGGATATCAAGCACTACTATTTATGGTTTTGGGCAATTAATAGAAAATACCGATATAATTGTTGAATTATTGGATAATGAATAATTAGTAATAAGATATTGAAATATTTAATATTTTGTTGTATAATATATGAGTCAGAGAAATCTGACAAAAGGTAAGACCAAAAGCAGTTTCTAAAACTGGGCGGTTATGCCATCATCTCCAAGAAAGGGGGGTGATAGCTATGGATAGTGAATACATAATTTCTTTTATGATAATTCTGTTACTATTAGTAATTTCCATAAAAAAATAACACGCCCCGCTAAAGTCGTGTTATTTTACAATAAATAAAATACTTCTTTGGCATAACCGTTTGAGGTCTTGCCTTTTTCTATTTATATTATATACCATAGAATATGATTTGTCAAGAAAAATAATAGGTCTAAATTTTTGTATTATTATTCGTTCCAGCCAATATACTTTGCCTCGAGCCTGTAGATCGGCATACCCTGTTCGGCAAAACGTGTTTCATATTCTGTCATAACATTTCCCTCGAATTTGGAGTTGTGCAAATCAAGAGTAATGTTTTGAAGTTTGAAGTTTTCCTGAGCAAATGAGTTCAGAGAAAACTCAAAAAGTGCTTTGTTATCTGTCTTAAAACAGATAAGATTTCCCTCTTTTAAAAGTTTTTTATAAATATCGAGAAAATTCTTGTGTGTCAAGCGTCTTTTTGCCTGCTTATTTTTCTTCCAAGGGTCAGAAAAATTAAGATATATTTGTTTTACTTCATCAAATTCAAAATATTCACACAGTTTCATAGCATCTGCAATAATAAATCTGACATTTTCGACCTCCTGTGCA
>JAZOTJ010000115.1:0-7007 GCA_045657585.1 Clostridia bacterium
GTTATGACAGGTGAAATTGGTATGATTGCCAACACAAGAATTGTGCCTTCAAAGAGGGTGCCTTTGAATGCTCAATTGCCTGAAAGATATGAGTATTGCAATATGAATGATGCTGATGCATTATTGGTTGTTGCAGAGGAAACAGGGAAGGAAAATGAGGTTTATATTGAAGATGTTTTAAGCGATTTAGGAAATGTCAAGGCAGGCGATTATGTCAAGCTTTGCGATGCAGTTGATGCAGGATTATATTACATAAATCCTATTGTTAAGATTGAAACTGAGCAAGATATCTGTGATGAGGCTCCGGCTCTAACTATCTATATTAAGAGAGATACAAATGTTGAAGCGCAAAGAGAAAGCTTAAGAAGAGTTACTGACATTTCAGTTGACAAGCTATATACAGTTGCACTTTCAAATGCAGCAAAGGTAGTTTTGGCAAAGTTTAAGAAATAATTATAAAGAGGACTGGATATATGACAGTTAATTATATAATTGATTTATTAAAAGACTGTGAATATATCAAGGGGTATGAAATGGGCATCGGATTTCTTCGGGACAAGGTTAATTCGGTGTCCGTTGTTCCTGATGGCGATGAGGAGATAATCAGAAGTTATACAGATGGCGCAAAAATTAAGGGGTATAATTTTTCTTTATTAATAAGAATGAGTACAGATTTTTGCGATAATTCAAAAAACTTTTTAAAGCTTGAGAAAATATGCGACTGGCTTTCTTCTCGCTCAGCCGATAATTTAGGAGGTATGGAGGACGGTGTGCCACTTGGTATAAAGGTAATCAGGAGCGGAACGCTTAGTGATGATAATATACATAGTTTAAAATACGAAATAAAATGCAGATTTGAATATCTGCAGGAATAGGAGAAGTCATATGAAAAGAAGGATAAAAAGAAATGATATAATTGCTTTTATGAAAGTAGAGGGAAGTGGTGGTGACGATTATGTAAGAATGACCGGATTTACAGAATTTTCAGTAAACAAAAATCCTATTGAATATACACGAAAGTATATTGATGAAAAAAATGAGAGAAGTGAAGTTATAGGGTATTCTCCATCAATCAGATACAGTTTTGATTTGACAAGGAATAACCTAGTTCATGACAAAATTCTTGAAATTACCCGTTTTGAAACGGTAGGAGAAGAAGCAAAAGTAAGTATTGTTGTTGTTGACTTGGCAATGGAAGAAGATGAAAAAATGGCGTTTTGCAGAAATTGGACAGTTTTGCCTGATGCAGAGGGAGATAATGAAAATACATATACATTGTCAGGGACTATGAAGGCTAATGGCGATGCTGTTTTTGGAGTTGCTACTTCCAGTGACAATTGGGAAACATGTAAGTTTGTAAAGGTAGATTATGAAGATTTATGATACATTACCACAGAGCATAAAGGTTGAAGATAAGACATATCCGATAAATACAGATTTCAGAACCTGGATAGATATTTGTGTTTATCTTGAGGATGAAACTTATTCTCTTGAAGAAAAAGTTTTAAAGCTTTTATGCGATGCATACACTAAGGAGCTCCCGCCTGATATTGAGTCCGCTGTTAATGCCTTACTGGAATTTATGATGGGCAAAAATAAAAGGGAGAGCTCCTATGGTGGAGCTTCTGATAAAATATTTGATTTCGGTGTGGATGAGGGATTGATTTATGCAAGCTTTATGCAACAGTATGGAATTGATTTATATACTGCCACATTGCATTGGTGGAGCTTTATCCATTTGTTGAGTGCCCTCGATGAAAACACTGCCTTTATGAAAGTCATAGGATATAGAACGATTAACATTGAGGCAATTAAAAACAAGGAATTAAAAATGTTTTATCGAAGAATGAAAAATAAATACAGGCTTTATGAGAGCATGGCTGATGGAGAAATTGCATCAGCGCTGGAAGGTGCTATGTGTTAATGGAGGGACAGTATGGAATACAAAGATAATGCAGATAAAATGAAAGAAAGTTTTTCTGAAGCATTCCGACAGATAGAAGAGACTGCCCAAAAGGCATTTTCAGAGATTGAAAAAAAAGGAGAGCAGGCAAGTCAGGGAATAATAAGCAGTTCGAAAAAGATTTCTGATTTTCAAGCAGAGTATGATGCACTTATCAATCAGAAAAAAATAAGAAATCTGACGGATTATGAGGATAAGAGGTTAAGAATTTTACAAAACAGTATTGACCTGTATAAAAATCTTCGCAATATGGAGTTTGAAGACATCAAAACAAAGCTTGCGCTTGGTGAAATATCAAATGAGGAATACTATTCTGCGCTTGCTATTCTAAGGGATAGGTATTTTAGTGAAGGCTCAAAAAAATGGAACAAATATACTCTTGAAATTGCAAAGTATAATCAGAGCGTTGTCGAAGAGCAACAAAAGCAAATTGAGGAAATGCTTGGCGGAATTGAAGAAAAATATTCTAAAAGCTATAAAAATATTTTAGACAAACAAAATGCTGTTAAAGAAAAGCTTGATGAGGGATTAGGATTATATGAAACTGTTCATTTTGAGATGGGGGATGGAAAAGAGTCCGAGTGGTTAAGACTTTCAAATATTGATGAGGATCTGCAGATACTCAAGAATTACAATAATGCCCTGATAGGTGCAAAAGAAAAGGTTAATGCAATTTTTGACGGGATGGGAATGGATGAAGACAAATCATCACAAATGAAGGCACATTTCTTTGAGCAGATTACGGAACTTAGTATCGGAAAAGGAATGGCATTTGCAAATCATATAAGCGCTCAGCCAAATGATGAATTGAGTGAATATATTACAAAATGGGTTAAGAAGATTGATTTGACCGATGCAATATCAAAAAATTTATACTCTGATGAAAGTGAAAAATTGATTTCGGGGTATGCCCAGGAAATGTCCGATGCATTCAGCAGAACTCTAAATGAAAGATTTGGAGCAATTCCTGATACCTTTTTCACAAATGGTAAAAAGTCTGCAATTGAGTTCAAGAATGGATTTATATCTGTTATGGGCGAGGCTATAAGCAGCATAGAACTGGAGCTTGGAAACAGAATATCTGCGCTTATGCCTGATCTGAACATCCTAACCTCTGGAAATAGTGTGACCAATAATTCAAATTATAATATTTACGGAGCAGAGTCACCCTCCCAGACTGCATTGGAAATATATAAACAAGAAGAAAAACGGAAGATGTTGATAGGGGGATAAGAATGACTTTTACATTTTATAATGATATTGGAAGTTTTAAGCTCTTCGGCTCAGGGTCTGACGGATTTCGCGTATGTTCAGTTTCAGGCTTAGAGCCTGTTGAGTTGACAAGAAGTGTTGCGACCTATATTGGTGAGGATGGATGTATAGAAAATTCGTCACAGTATGTTCAGAGAGTTATTACTATTTCGGGAGATTTAAAATTGGATGATAATGCTAAAGATGTTATGAGGAATGCCATGAGAGTGCTGTCGAGAAAATGCAGGCTTCTTATTGAAACAGGGGATACTAAAAGATGTATTAATGCCAATGCCTCAACATTTACGCTTGGGAAAAAATATAGTAAGTATCAGACTTTTGTTATTCAGACGGTGTGTGATTATCCACATTTTACAGATGAAGAGGCATCAGATGGTATTTTGTTTGAAAGAGAAAAACTACTCAGTTCATCAACTAATCTTCCTGCAATTTTAAGTAAGAGAGTATCAAGTTGTACTATTAATAACATTGGAGATTTAAGAGTCTATCCTGTGATAACTATTATAAAGAAAGATGACAGCGCAGGAGAAAGTGATGTTCTGTTAAAGAATGAAACCACAGGCAAACAAATAATCATCAACAAATCTATGGCAAAGGGAGAAGAGATTGTTGTTGATATAAAAAATCGGAAGATTACAAGCAATATAGATGGAAATATTTTAGGAACTCTTGATTTGTATTGCTCACTTTCGAATTTTGTTTGTGAGCCGGGGGAAAATGAAATCAGTGTCTCTATGGGCGGTGACCAGACGGGAATACAGGTTTTGATTAGTCATTATAATGAATATCTGGAGGCAATATGAGAGATATAAGAATATATGATTTTGATTTTAATCTTCTTTGCATAATGACTGACAGCATTTCGTCACAATGGCATATTATGTATAATGGTGTCGGAACATATGAGGGGCATTTCAGATTGAAAGATGAAATTTCAGATATAATCCTGTCCAATAAATATGTTGTCATTGTTCAGGGAGAACATCAGGCAATATGCACGGGAAAAATTGTAGATAAAGAGTTGACAGTATGTGGGAGAACGGTTAACTGGATTCTTTCCAAAAGAGTCAGACCGCCCTTTAAGACGAGTGAAATTTATGGAGAGTATACAGATGCTGAAACAATACTTTTATATTGTCTTGATAAAGGATTTGTAAATCCTCCGAACATAGATTCTGACGGACTTGAAACTACATCAGTAAATCAGAAAAGAGCTGTTCCAAATTTTATAATACCAGAGCAGCTTGGTGCTGACAAAATGACAAACCATTTCTGGAGAAATTCTGCTAATGATATTGAAACCTTGAGTGTTGATTTGTGTAACAAGTTAAACCGAGGTCACAGGGTAGTTTTTGATGTTATAAATAAATGCTGGAGATTTGAATTTATATTGCCTGAAGAAAACAATATTTTAATTTCCAAAGAATCAAAAACAGCATATGAATTTGAATTTTCTGATGATATGCTCTCTGAGGCAAATGGCGGATGGTATTCAAGTTATACTGGTGATGATGAAGAACGAAGCTCTTGGCATTACATAAACAATGAGGAAAAGTCAGGAATATATGACTGGGATTGTGTTTTATCATCAACAAATGAAAGTGAAGCGACTGATGAACTTTTCAAAAAAAGCGAAACTAAAAAAATTCAGGCAACATTAAGGAATTTGAAATTCGGAGTTGATTATAAGCTGGGAGATATTTTATCGGTTTATTATCAATATGGCGGATTTATAAGTGAGCAAAGGTATATTGTGAACGGAGTCGATATAAAGATGACAACAACAAACAGTTTTGAAGAGCCTATTTTAAAAAAGTATTATGAATAATTAGCAGGGGAGAGGGCTATGATTGCAGATTTAATAGAGTTCATATCAGATAATTGGATGGAGTGGTTTGTGCTTGGAGTTGTTTCTGTCGCATCAGTATGGCACAGAAAATTTATGAAATCAATTTCTGATGATAAGACCAAATATCGTGCTGTTGCAAACGGAGTGGAGGCTCTTTTGCGAGACAGAATAATTGACAGTTATAATAAATATGAAAAGAAGGGCATTTGTCCGATTTATGCCAAGGAAAACGTAAAAAGGCTATATTTACCTTACCATGAGCTTGGCGGAAATGATGTTGCAACGGAATTGGTTGAACAATTGCTTCAGATGCCCTCTTAATAATTAAGGAGTGAAAAAATGAGCGTTACATATAGTTTTATGGATGATAGTGTTTATGGTGCTGACGATATAAATTACGCATTTTCTAAGCTTACGACTGAAGGCGTTTCGTTGTTTAAATACGACAAGGGCAATAATCCGCTGACATCTCTTAATGATGCAGTTAAAGGATTTATTGAACCCGGGGTTGAGATATATAATCCGGATGCCTGTAAGGTTAATTATGACTCGGAAAATAATAAGTATACTATAGGTGTCGGAAGTGCATTTATGATTGATGGAAGTTCGGTTTCAATTGATACCGAGCCTTATGATATTTCCGACAAGGTAGCAGAGATTAGGAAATCAGGAAATGCTGATATATGGGTATGCTTTTATCGTAATATTCCAATGAACAGAATTGAAATTCTCGCAGAGGATAATTATAAAAACTTCAATTCCCAATACAGCGTGCCATTGGCTAAAATATCATCAAACAATACCGTAGTAGATATGCGTACATTCGCAAAAACAAAGATGGCACCATGCAGTGCCAATGTTATTCAGACAGGAGCAATAGAAAATGTTGAGTTAATTGCAGGACAAAGTGGGAATGTTCGAAAGAGAATGGTGTTAAAAAATATATTTCCTGGAGCAACCAAAGTTTTGATGAATGGAATTCTTCATGATATTCAAAGAGTTGATGCTAACGGGGGAGAGGTATTGGGATATAAAATGGCAATGCCGAGAGATGATTCCTCAGGAGAATATGTTGCATTTAATTATTCCAATGATGGTTTGGAAATATGGATGTATGTTTCATATAATTCCACCACTATTCTTAAGTGGGAAATGATGATTTTTTAAAAGGAGAATGATTATGCAAAACAGATTTAAAAGTAAGGTTTTATGGGTAAGTGTTGGAATGCAGATTCTTTCAATACTAATTGCATTGGGCGTAATTGACACGGGTTGTTCAGAAATAATTGAAACAATACTTGTTTCAATATGCGAGTTATTTGTTGCATTTGGTATTTTGAATAATCCAACGAGCAAGGAAACACTTTGATTTTTGAGGATGTGGTTTTAATTGACAAATGAAGAAAAAAGAGAACTGTTAGTAAAAAAAGCACTGACAAGAAAGGGGAAAAATCAGTATTCACAGGATATAAATAAAAGGACATTAATTGAGAGTGGATACGGAGATTGCTCAGGAACAGTATGGTATTGGTACTATAAGCTTTTTAATATACATATCGGCGCAAATACCGAGGCACAGATAAAATCATCAAAGGGCAGAGAAGTAAATCTTGAGATTGTGAATGGAGTGCCTGATGAGGGTAAGATGAAAAAGGGAGATTTGCTATATTTCAGAGGCAGTGACAATTTAAGAACAAAGGGTGTTGGGCATGTTGAAATGTATATTGGAGACGGCCAGATTTTCGGACATGGTTCAGGGATTGGCGGAACAGTCAAAAATATGCGGGAGTATTGCCAAAAAAGATATAATACCAAATCAACCGAAAAGCTTAAAAATAAGGGATTGATTTGTGTTCGGAGAATTATTGGAGATGATAAAATGCAGGAATTAATCGAAGTGAATGATATTGTGTGGGAGTTTGC
>JAZOTJ010000116.1:0-6070 GCA_045657585.1 Clostridia bacterium
ATGTAACCTAAGACTTGATGACACAAATCCGACTAAAGAAGATGTTGAGTATGTTGATGCTATAAAGGAAGACATCGAATGGTTGGGTTTTAAATGGAACAAGATTTTGTATGCATCTGACTATTTTGATGATATATATGAATGTGCAATTAAGCTTATTAAGATGGGTAAGGCATTTGTTGATGATTTGAGTGCTGATGAAATAAGAGCATACAGAGGTACTTTGACTGAGCCTGGAAAGGAAAGCCCATATAAGAACAGAAGCATCGAGGAAAATCTTGAGTTGTTTGAAAGAATGACAAAGGGTGAGTTTGAAAACGGGGAAAAGGTGTTAAGAGCTAAAATTGATATGTCATCACCAAATCTTAATATGCGCGACCCTGTAATATACAGAATTTTACATGCTACCCATCACAGAACAGGCGATAAGTGGTGTGTGTATCCGATGTATGATTTTGCACATCCTATTTCTGATACAATCGAGGGTGTTACTCATTCGCTCTGTTCATTGGAATTTGAAGACCACAGACCTCTTTATGACTGGTTTTTAAAAGAGCTTGGGTTTGAAAAACCATCAAGACAGATTGAGTTTGCAAGAATGAACTTGAATTATACTCTGACAAGTAAGAGAAAGTGTCTAAAGCTCGTTGAAGATGGCATTGTTTCAGGTTGGAACGACCCGAGAATGGGAACTCTTTGCGGAATGAGAAGAAGAGGATATACTGCCGATGCAATCAGAGATTTTTGCGACAGAATTGGTGTTGCAAAGGCAAACAGTGTTATTGAATTTAGTTTATTAGAGGCTTGTGTTCGTGAGGACTTGAATAAGAAAGCTCCAAGAGCAATGGCGGTTTTAAGACCGATTAAGTTGATAATTGACAACTATCCTGAAGACGTTGTAGAACAAATTGAAGTTGAAGTTAATCCTGAAGACCCATCAATGGGAACAAGAACAGTTGAATTTTCAAAAGTCTTATATATCGAAGAAGATGACTTTATGGAAGATGCACCAAAGAAATATTTTAGACTCTCTCCTGGCAGAGAAGTAAGATTAAAGAGTGCATATTATGTTACTGCAACCTCATGTGTTAAGGACGAAAATGGCAAAGTTATTGAAGTTCATTGTACTTATGACCCTGAAACAAAAGGCGGAGATTCGCCTGACGGAAGAAAGGTTAAAGGTACAATTCACTGGGTTAGTGCTCATCATGCGGTTGATGCAACAGTAAAGCTTTATGACAGACTGTTTAATGTTGAAAATCCTTCTGATGAAAGTAAAGTCGGAAGCTTTATAGAGAATATTAACCCACAGTCTGTTGAGGTTCTTTCTGATTGTAAATTAGAGTCAAATCTTAAGGGTGTTAAGGCAGGGGACAGTTTCCAGTTCCTGAGATTGGGATATTTTTGTGTTGACATTGACTCAACAAAGGATAATATTATAATTAACAGAACAGTTGCTCTTAAGGATTCATGGGCAAAGGTGAAGTGAGGATTGATTTAGATGATTAAATATGAAAACTTTTATTCTGACAGAGTAAAACCTATGAAAGGTTCAGCTATTCGTGAGATGTTCAAAAGAATGGCAGACCCTCAGATTATTTCGCTGGCTGGAGGAAACCCTGCATCAGAATTATTTCCAGGAGAAGAACTTTCAAAGATTGCACAGGAAATTTTGGCAAATAACCCAACAGGAGCTCTTCAATATGGAACTACTGACGGACTTGCCGCTATGAAGGACTGCGCAAGACAGAGAGCTGAAAAAGTTGGTGCGGTTAAGGATAATGACCAGATTTTAGTTATGACAGGCGCAAATCAGGGTATTGATTTGTTTGCAAAGGCTCTTATTAATAAGGGTGATAAAATCATTGTTGAAAGTCCAAGTTTTATTGGAAGCCTGAACGCTTTCAGAACTTATGAATGTGAGCTTGTCGGTGTTGAAGTTGAGAGTGACGGAATGAATATTGATGCATTGGAAAATGCATTAAAAGAAAATGATGGTGTGAAGTTTATCTACACTATTCCAACATTCCAGAACCCGACAGGAACAACAATGTCACTCCAAAAGAGAAAAAGACTGATTGAACTTGCAAATGAGTATGATGTTCTTGTATTGGAAGATAACCCTTATGGTGATTTGAGATTTTCAGGTGAAGATTTACCAACATTAAAATCTCTTGATAACGAAGGAAGAGTTATATATGCAGGCTCATTCTCAAAAATTCTGTCACCTGGATTAAGATTGGGCTATATTATAGGTGCTCCTGAAATTATGGAAAAGGTTGAAATTTTAAAACAAGTAAACGATGTTCACACACCTGTTTTAAATCAGATGATGTGTGTTGAATTTATGAAAAAATATAATATTGACGAGTACATAGAAAAAAACAGAGAGCTATATGGTAAAAAATGCAAAGCGATGCTTGATGCAATTGACAAATATTTTCCAAAAGGAAAAGTCAACTATACTGTTCCTGAAGGTGGAATATTTATGTGGTGTGAGTGTCCTGAGCTTGATGATATAACACCGCTTGTTGACAAGGCTCTTGAAAAGAAGGTTGCGATAGTTCCTGGCTCAAATTTTGCAATAGATATCAAAGCTCCGTCAAATATGTTCAGGCTGAATTTCTCATCAGCCACAATTGAAAATATAGTTGAGGGAATAAGACGTCTTGGAGAAGCATTGACTGAAGTATTAAATTAAAGGTGGATTATAAAAATGGACGATAAAAAAGTAATATTTTCTGCAGTTCAGCCATCAGGAAACATAACGCTTGGAAACTATCTGGGTGCAATTAAAAACTGGGTTGATTTGCAGGAGGATTATCATTGTTGTTATTCAATAGTTGATGAACATTCAATTACTGTAAGACAGGATCCTGCACAGTTGCGAAAAAGGGCATTGGACTTGTTGAAAATATATATTGCGTGTGGAATTAATCCTGAGGAGAATATTTTGTTTATTCAATCTCATGTACCTGCACACGCTCAGCTTGCATGGATACTGAATTGCTATACCTATATGGGTGAGCTGTCAAGAATGACACAGTTTAAGGATAAGAGCAAAAAACATGCAGATAATATTAATGCAGGCTTGTTTACATATCCTGTTTTGATGGCAGCGGATATTTTGTTGTATCAGGCAGATTTGGTGCCTGTTGGCAAGGACCAGATGCAGCATATAGAAATAACAAGGGATATCGCTGAGAGATTTAATGGAATATATGGAAACGTATTTAAAATTCCCGAAGGCTTTATGCCAAAAGCAGGTGCAAAAATTATGAGCTTGCAGGAGCCTACAAAGAAAATGTCAAAGTCTGATGAAAATGAAAAGTCATATATCTCAATTCTTGATGATTTTAATATAATTTCCAAGAAAATCAGGAGTGCAGTTACTGATAGCGAGGGAGTTATAGAATACAGAGAAAATGATGAAACAAAAGCAGGAGTCAATAACCTTCTGACAATTATGTCTGCGGTAACTGGAGAGTCGATTGATAAGCTTGTTTCAGATTACTCAGGCAAAGGTTATGGTGATTTCAAGGCAGATGTTGCAGAGGCTGTTGTTGAGCATATCAGACCAATCAGAAAGAGATATGATGAATTGTCAGAGGATAAGGCATATCTTGTTGATATATATACAAAGGGTGCCGAGAGAGCAAACTGCATTGCGCAGAGAACTCTTAACAAGGTATACAAGAAGATAGGATTTATTATATAATCGAGCGAGGATACTTTAATGAAGAATGTAGATTTTTATAATCTTTTAGGAGCTTGTGTTGTTGCATTTATATTTTCCTTTGCAAGCACACCGCTTGTTAAACATCTTGCGATAAAGTGGAAAGCGATTGACATTCCAAAGGATGGAAGAAGAATGCACAAAAGCCCTATTCCAAGACTTGGCGGACTTGCTATAATATTTGGGTTTATAGTCGCGATGGTATGCTTTGGAGTTATGACCAGAGAAGTTATGTCAATTATGGCAGGAGCTTTGATTATAGCTGTAATGGGAATTGTTGATGATATAAAGGCACTTGATGCAAAGCCAAAGTTTCTCATTCAGATTATTGCAGCAGCAATTGTTGTAATAGGCGGAGATTTGAAAATTCAGGCATTTGCAAATCCGTTTATATGGTCAGATTCGGTTTACTTTGCTATGCCTGAATGGACATCTGTAATTGTTTCAATTATTTGGATTGTGTTTTTAACAAATGCAGTTAATTTTATTGATGGATTAGATGGTCTGGCTGCGGGAGTTTCTGCAATAATGTCTGTCAGTATTGTTTTTATAGCAACACAGCTTAGCGAATATTATGTTGCAGTAATCGGAGTTAGCCTGATGGGTGCGTGCTTTGGATTTTTGCCTTATAATTTTAATCCTGCAAAGATATTTATGGGAGATACAGGCTCAACATTCTTAGGATTTATTCTGGCATCACTTTCAATTATAGGTGTTTTCAAAAGTTACGCAATCATATCATTTGCTGTTCCAATTTTGATTATGGGACTTCCGATGTTTGATGCTTTGTTTGCTATGATAAGACGTGTGAGCAAAGGTCAGAGTCCTATGCAGGCAGACAGAGGACACCTTCATCACAGATTAATTGATATGGGATTTTCACAAAAGCAGTCAGTATTTATTCTTTATCTTATAAGTGGCATTTTGGGCTTATCTGCCATTGTCCTTGCCGAAAGCGGTTCTTTGAGAGCATTATTGATTTTGGCTTGTGTATTAGTAGTAATACTTATTGGTGGAATACTCAAAAACAATAGCAGTAAGAATAATTGAAGTTTAGTTGAAAGGAATGGGGACATGAAAAAAGTTAAGGTAATGAGTGTTTTCGGGACAAGACCTGAAGCAATTAAAATGGCACCATTGGTTATAGAACTTGAGAAAAATCCTAATATTGAATCTGTTGTTTGTGTGACAGCTCAACACAGACAGATGCTTGACCAGGTTTTAGAGATTTTTAATATAAAGCCCGATTATGATTTGAATGTCATGAAGGACAGACAAACACTTGTCGGTATAACTGCAAGAGTTCTGGAGGGACTCGATGAGGTTATCAAAGAAGCAAAGCCTGATATAGTACTTGTTCATGGCGATACATCGACCTCATTTGTTGGTGCTTTAGCAGCATTTTATAATCAGACGATGGTCGGACACGTTGAGGCAGGTCTCAGAACATACGATATGTATTCTCCTTTTCCTGAGGAAATGAACAGATGCTTAACAGGAAGAATTGCTAAAATGCACTTTTCTCCGACAATCAGAAACAAGAATAATCTTTTAAGGGAAAATGTATCAGAGGAAGATATTTATATAACTGGAAATACTGTCATTGATGCTATGAAAACAACCGTCAGAGATGACTTTGTTTTTAAAACTGATTTAATTAATAATATTGATTTCGAGTCAAGAAGAGTAATAACAATGACAGCTCATCGTCGTGAAAATCTTGGAGAGCCTTTGGAAAATATTTGTCGGGCAGTCAAGAGATTGATTGAAAAATATGATGATATTGAAGTCGTTTATCCGATTCACTTAAATCCTGCTGTCAGAGAAACTGTTAACAGGATAATAGGAAATCTTGACAGAGTAAACATCATTGAACCAATAAATGTTGATGAATTACATAATCTTATGGCAAGAAGCTATATGATTATGACAGATTCAGGAGGTATTCAGGAGGAAGCTCCATCTCTTGGAAAGCCTGTCCTTGTTTTAAGAAAGGAAACAGAAAGACCTGAGGCAGTTGAAGCAGGAACTGTTAAACTTGCAGGTGTTAGCGAAGAGGTAATTTTTGATATGGCATGTGAATTGCTTGATGATAAAAATGCATACGATAAAATGGCACATTCAGCTAACCCTTATGGCGATGGAAATGCTTCACTTCGAATTATTGATGCAATTTTATACGAATTTGGAATAAATAACAAAAGACCAAATGATTATAATAATTAAAAAACGGTGTGCTAAAAGCACACCGTTTTCTTTTCCAAACCTGTTTATTGAGCCAACAAATTCTGTGGGTCAACATATTCATTCTCATAAAGCATTTCAAAATGAAGA
>JAZOTJ010000117.1:0-2789 GCA_045657585.1 Clostridia bacterium
GGGAACATTGACCTGCATCATAGTCCCTTGGGACTACTGCCACTCATAAAAATGAGCTTTTCTTATTTCTTGCTCTGTGTTACGTTGATTTCAACGCCTGCAGGCAAGTCGATCTTAACAAGTGCTTCCATAGTCTTTGCACCAGGAACAACAATGTCGATCAATCTTTTGTGAGTTCTTCTTTCGAACTGCTCACGAGAATCCTTATACTTATGAACCGCTCTCAGGATTGTTACAACTTCCTTTTCTGTTGGAAGTGGAATAGGTCCTGAAACCTTAGCACCGCTTTTCTTTGCAATCTCAACAATTTTTTCTGCTGATTGATCAAGAACTGCGTGATCATAAGCCTTAAGCTTGATTCTGATTTTTTGCTTTGCTGCCATACATTTCCCTCCTAATTTGTTTTTTTGTCGGAACTTTTTAAATTATTGGGTAATTTATAAAATTCCATTCATTGTGTTTCTCGCACGACAGCTTGGTATGTTATACACACCCCCGGGTGTTTCGCACCACCCTTAAATAAAAACCCGAATTGCATTTCTGCTATCCGGGAAGTCCCACTGCTGCATTCTGCACGCAACTATACCTTGCAAGGCGCACTGCACCCGCAAGAAATATGCATACAATATTCAATACAGCGTGACCTGCCGCCCGGTTTCTTGAATCGGACATTCTCCACGGAAAAACCGAACCTTTTGTTCGCAACCTCCCGCTTCATCGTTTGTCAAGTGTCACAACAGTACTATTATACATTATATATAGGCATTTGGCAAGCTTTTTCATAATTTTTCTAAAAAAATATTTAACAAACTTTTATAAAATTAATACTTTGTTTTTGTGCAACTTTTCACATATGCTTATATGGACTTTTCACAATATTTATGTTATATTTATCCTTACAGAAGGGAGATTTTTATGAACTTATTTTCAAAACTCAATTATTTTTCTAAATTCGAAAAACTTTTATGGAGTATATCTGTTTTGTTTATTATATCATCTTTTGTTATGTTTGACAGCGGCAGCTATCTGACACTCACTGCATCACTAATAGGCGTAACTGCGCTTATATTCTGTGCAAAAGGAAACCCCTTCGGTCAGTTTCTGATGATAACATTCAGTATAATATACGGATACATTTCTTATGGATTTCGTTATTACGGGGAAATGATAACATATGTCGGAATGAGTGGACCAATGGCATTGATTTCATTTATTAGCTGGATAAGAAATCCATATGGAAGCAATCGTTCTGAAGTCAGAGTATCCACACTCAAGCAAAGAGACTTGCTTCACTTATCGATTCTAACCACAATCATCACAATAATTTTTTATTTTATTCTGAAATATTTTAACACAACTAACCTGGAAATCAGCACTCTATCAGTAGCAACAAGCTTTATGGCTGCCTGCCTGACAGCAAAAAAAAGCGAATACTTTGCATTAGTGTATTCGCTTAATGATATTATTTTAATATGCATGTGGTCTGTCGCCTCACTCACAGACATATCATACCTATCAGTGATTATATGTTTTATAGTCTTTCTGGCAAACGACATATACAGTTTTATAAACTGGAAAAGAATGAGAAAAAGGCAACAAACCCTATAGGAAAACCTATTTAATCAAATATTTTCCCTGGATTTAGTATGTTTTTCGGGTCAAATACTTGTTTGATTCCTCGCATAAGTTCTATAACATCTTCACTGAGAAGTTCTTTCAGATATGCTTTCTTTGCATATCCTATGCCATGTTCTCCCGAAACCGCACCATTTAACTCTTTTGCTTTCACATACATTTCATTCATTGCATCAGAAAGAGTTTGTGTCCAGTCCTCATCCTTGATATCATCCTTTAATATGTAGATGTGAAGATTTCCATCCCCTGCATGTCCAAAACTTTTTATTCTCGCACCGACCTTTTTTTCAAGAGCGTGTGAAAATTCAACCATCTCATTTACTCTGTTTCTCGGCACGACAACATCCACTTCATCCATATCGGTTGTCGAATTTTTAATCGCCTCAAGAAAAGCTCCTCTTGCTTTCCATATCGTTTCATCCCGTTCCTCAGTATCCGAAATATATATGTCCACTGCTCCCTGTTCCAAGCAAACCTCAGCAACAGAATCATAGCTGTTTTCAATTTCCTGTTTGCTATTACCGTCAAATTTCAAAAGCAGATATGCCTCAGACGCTGTATCAGGAAATTTTGTTCCAAGATAGCTCTCTGCATCAGCTATAACTTCTCTTTGCATAAATTCAACTGCTGTCGGAATTACTTTTGATTTTATAATTAACGGTACTGTATCAATCGCCTTTTTGAGAGTTGGAAACGGAATCAAAAGACTGATTGTCTTTGCAGGCAAAGGAAGAAGCTTCAGAGTTGCTTTTGTGATTATACCAAGGGTTCCCTCGGAGCCAACCATCAGATCTTTGAGTGCATATCCTGAACTGTTTTTAACAATCTTGCCACCAAGTTCAATCATTTTGCCATCAGACAACACAACCTCAAGTTGACGGACATAATCTCTTGTAACACCATACTTGACAGCTCTCATACCACCTGCATTTGTGCTGATATTTCCACCAATTGTTGCAGTCTTTTCGCCCGGGTCAGGCGGATAGAAAAATCCTCTTTCCTCAACAAACGCCGCTATTTCCATCAAAAGAACACCAGGCTCAACTGTAAGAGTTAAATTCTCTTCATCTAGCTCAAGTATTTTATTCATCAATGAAAAATCAAGTACAATTCCACCCTTCACAGGAACACAAGCACCAACAAGTCCCGTTCCA
>JAZOTJ010000118.1:0-18365 GCA_045657585.1 Clostridia bacterium
GGCGGAATTGACAGCCCTGTTGCAGGTCATATGATAGCAAAAAGAGGCGTTGAAATTGATGCTGTAAATTTCTTCAGTTTCCCATATACAAGTGAGAGAGCAAAGGAAAAGGTTGTTGAATTGGCATCAATCTTAGCAAGATATACTTCAAAAATTAATCTGTATATAGTTCCTTTCACAGAAATTCAGCTTGCAATAAGAGATAATTGTCCTGAAGAGCATATGACATTATTAATGCGCAGATTTATGATGAAGATTTCTGAAAAAATTGCTCTTCGCAATAAATCTATTGCCCTGATAACAGGGGAGAGCGTGGGACAGGTTGCAAGCCAGACTTTAGCAGCATTAAATGTCACTAATTCTGTTGTAGATATGCCTGTTTTAAGACCGCTAATCGGAATGGATAAGAGAGAAATAATCGACAGGTCAAGAGAAATCGGTGCGTATGAAACTTCAATTCTTCCATACGAAGATTGCTGCACGGTCTTCACACCAAAGCATCCAACCACTAACCCAAAACTTCAGACAATCATTAAATCTGAGTCAAAATTGGATGTTGATGCATTGATTGAACAAGCACTTGAGGGCGTTGAAAAAATTACAGTTTATCCTAACTTATAATTAAAGAGTTGGTAAGTCTTTTATAAATATAATATTTTTTGCCCCTGACTTGACACGAACTTTGTCGAATTTTGAAGAAAAGGAAGAGAATCAATGAAAGCTAATTCATATGAAAAAAGTTTGATTATAGGTGCTATAATTGGAGCAATTCAAATTGTTTTATTAACTGTATTTATGGCTATTGTTTTACATTTAACTGATGGTGAGGGATTCTTTTACAAAGAGGGAGTAAATGAACAAGTTAGAAATATTTATCTTGATGATGTTGACAAAATTGGATATATAGTTGCTGCTATTATTCCTTTAATAATATTGAAATATAATTCAATTAAGTATTTGTTACCAATAATGATTTCAAGTATATTTTCGTATTGCATAACCTTTTATGCACTGAATTCGATTCTGTATTATATCTTTTCGTGCAATGTTTTGGGCAGTTTAGATGTTTTACATTTTGGTGGATGGATCTTTCCCGTTGGTGCATTGTATGGTACAGTGTTGTCTGTAATTATAATTACAATTGCTAATCTCTATAAGAAAAAGTATAATAACTAAAGAAGACAAGGTGATGGTTCTATTGTCCGAATGTAAAGCAAAAAATCAATTGCATTTTACTTGTGCCAAGTTTATACAATTTAAAAGATTAGTTTTCCGATTTTGATATTTACATATACAATGGAAGTGGGAAAATTCCGTAGAAAAAGAGGTTATATATATGGATAATAAAATACAAATATTTGAAGATAAAAGAATAAGAACTGCATGGAATGAAGAAACAGAAGAATGGTATTTTTCTGTTGTTGATGTGGTATCAGTTTTAACAGATAGCAAGGATTCAACTGCATATTGGAGAAAATTAAAACAACGATTGAAAGCAGAAGGAAATGAAACCGTGACAAACTGTCACGGTTTGAAGATGACAGCTCCTGATGGTAAAAAGCGTATGACAGATGTTGTAAATACTACCAATCTTTTAAGACTTATTCAATCAATTCCATCACCCAAAGCAGAACCTTTCAAGATGTGGCTTGCTGAAGTTGGTAAAGAACGAATTGATGAAACAATCGATCCGGAACTTGCAATTGACAGAGCAATAGAAACCTATCAAAAAAAAGGCTATAGCGAAGAATGGATACATCAAAGAATTTTATCTATCAGGGTACGTAATGCTTTGACGGATGAATGGGACAAGCACGGAGTTCAAAAAGGTGTCGAGTACGCTATTCTCACAGATGAGATTACAAAGGCTTGGTCGGGAATGACAACACGGAAATATAAGAATTTAAAAGGCTTGACTAAAGAAAATCTGCGTGACAATATGAGTGACCTTGAACTTGTACTTAATATGCTTGCAGAAGCAACAACTACAGAACTTTCAAAAACTACCAATCCTCAAACATTTAAAGAGAATCTTGAAGTTGCTAAAAGCGGAGGAGAAGCAGCGGGAGTTGCAAGAAACGAAGTTGAAAGAAGAACAGGCAAGTCAGTCATTACATCAAAAAATGCAACCGAATTAAATCAGATAGTCGCAGATTTAATTGAGGGCATTGCAGATGATAAAGAATAAGAAATATTATTGGAAATAAAAGGAGAATACATATGAAAACACAAATTTGCTGATGTTGTTAAAACAGTAATTGTTTGTCTTGACACGAAATGAGATTTTATTCGTGTCAAGTCTATAAATTTTAAAACATTAGTTTGTCAATTTTAAGGGAATGTGAAATTTTCACATTCTCTTTTTGTATAAATGCTGTTGACAACAGGATTTTGATATGGTAGAATATATACGAACAAATGTTCGGAAAGCGAGGCAATAAAATGGAAAAATATTATCTTTGCATTGATTTGAAATCGTTTTATGCCTCGGTGGAGTGCATTGAACGCGGACTTGATGCCCTGACTACCAATCTTGTTGTTGCAGATGACTCAAGAACTGAAAAAACAATATGTCTTGCAGTTTCTCCGTCTTTAAAATCTTTTGGTATTCCGGGAAGACCAAGATTATATGAGGTAATTCAGAGGATTGATGCGGTTAATCGTCAGAGAAGAATGAATGCACCCAATAAAGAACTTTCAGGAAAGTCTTATGATTATATTGAATTAAGAAAATCGCCTGAAAAAGCGGTTTCATATATAATAGCACCGCCAAGAATGGCTTGTTATATGCAATACAGTACGAAGATATATGAAATATATTTAAAATATATTGCGCCTGAGGATATTCACATATATTCAATTGATGAAGTCTTTATGGATATAACGAACTACTTGCAGACCTATAAAAAAACTCCGCGTGAGCTTGCTATGACAATAATCCGTGATGTCTTGTCTGAAACAGGAATAACTGCTACCGCAGGAATAGGAACAAATATGTATCTTGCAAAAATTGCAATGGATATAGTTGCAAAGAAAACGAAAGCGGACAAAGATGGTGTAAGAATTGCAGAGCTAGATGAAATGTCTTACAGGAAAACCTTGTGGACTCATACTCCGTTGACAGATTTCTGGAGAGTGGGAAGAGGTTATGCAAAAAAGTTGGAGCAAGCAAGACTGTATACTATGGGTGATATTGCAAGAGCGTCATTAACCAAATTTGGAGAGGATAAGCTTTATAAACTGTTTGGTGTCGGAGCTGAATTTTTAATTGATCACGCGTGGGGTTGGGAACCCTGCACGATGGAGGATATAAGGAACTACAGACCTGAAACAAAAAGTATAGGCTCGGGACAGGTTCTGCATTGTCCTTATGATTTTGAGAAAGCAAAATTGATTTTAAAGGAAATGACAGAGCTTTTGGTACTTGATTTGGTTGATAAGAATTTTGTGACTAATCAGATTGTTATAACAATTGGTTACGATATTGATAATCTGAAAGGCAATCATTCATATAAAGGCGAGATAACAACTGATATGTATGGACGAAAAGTGCCAAAGCACGCTCATGGTACTGTAAATTTAGATTGCCATACCTCATCAACCAAGCTCATAATGGAAGCTGTTACAGGACTGTATGATAAAATTGTTGACAAAAGTTTATTAATCAGACGAGTGAATATCACTGCAAATAATGTGATAGACGAAAATGATATAAACAAGGGTTATGTTCAGCTTGATTTGTTTGAGAGTGATAAGAAAAATGTTTTGTTGGAAAAAGAAAAAAGTATACAAAAGGCAATGATAAAGATTAAAAAGCAGTTCGGGAAAAATGCAGTTTTAAAGGGAATGAATTTTCAGGAAGGTGCAACTGCGATTGAGAGAAATGGTCAGATTGGAGGTCATAGGGAATGATTGATGATTACAGTGATATAATAAATTTGCCTCATCCTGAGCTCAAAAATCATAAAAGAGCATCAAAACTTGACCGCGCAGCGCAATTCGGAGCTTTTCGTGCATTGACAGGACACGAAGAGGCGATTTGCGAAACTGCAAGACTGACTGACAGAAGGATTTTTCTTGATGAATACGAAGAAAACAGGCTTTTTGACAGGCTGTCTTATGTTATGGAAAATCTGGATAAAAAACCAAATGTTAAAATAACATATTTTGAGCCTGATGAAAAGAAAACGGGTGGAAAATATATCGATTTTGAGGGTGTCATCAAAAAGGTTGATGAGTATGAGGGAGTAATAATTACTGATGAAGTTATAATAAGGCTTGATGCGATAACAGATATACAAAGTGATTTATTTAATTGTTTTGATATGTAAAAAGGTGCGGTAAATCCGCACCTTTTTTATATCATTTTTGAAATGTCCTTTTTTAATTTTGAGATAATTCTTTTTTCAAGTCTTGATATGTATGACTGTGAAATTCCCAAAAAATCAGCAACCTCTTTCTGGGTCTGTTCCTTGTGTTCATTTAGCCCGAAACGAAGCTCCATAATTAACCTTTCTCGACCTGACAGTTTACTCATTGCCTGCATTAAAAGGCTTTTATCAACCTCTTCTTCAATACCTTGATATATAACATCGTTTTCTGTCCCTAATATATCGGAAAGTAAAAGCTCATTTCCGTCCCAGTCAACATTTAATGGCTCATCAATTGACACTTCAAATTTTTTCAGTTGATTTTTCCGAAGATACATAAGAATTTCATTTTCAATGCATCTTGAGGCATAAGTTGCAAGCTTTATATTTTTTGACGGATTAAAAGTATTTATAGCTTTTATAAGTCCGATTGTTCCTATTGAGATTAAATCCTCAACATAAACCCCTGTGTTTTCAAATTTTCTTGCTATATATACAACAAGCCTTAAATTTCTTTCTATAAGCACTGCTTTTGCATCTTCATCATAGGGTAATTTTAAAATCATTTCATCCTCTTCTTCCTTAGAAAGCGGCGATGGAAGAATGTCACTTCCTCCGATGTAGAAAATTTCGTTTTTTATTGTTTTAGCGTTGTGTAGTGACAAAAGCATCTCAAGCTTTTTGAAGATGTTTTTCAAAATTATCAATCCTTTCATATTATTTTTGTGCTGATTAGTGCATTTGTACTGATTTGTGACGGGGAAACAGCAACAATCACATTTTTAATTTTTTTGTTGTTGCATATTAATTTGTCAGGTAAAAAACCGTATGTAACACCTGAATCCGAGATTGTCTTATATGGAATAACTTTAAAATCCTTTGAGTCAACAAATTCACAAAGATTGTTTTTTGTTATAGATGGAGAAAAAAGCTCCTTTAATATTCTTTCGTCAATAATTAAAACGGGCATAAGAGAAACGGGGTCAATCAAAGAATTTCCTGAGTCAATCATTCCATTAAAAACCACCTTATTTTTTTTATATTCTATCTTAATTCTGCAATTTTTTGAATATAAATCTGATTTAATCTTTAAAAAAGCAATTTTACAAACTAAAAAAGAAAGAGATATACAAAAAATCCATAAAGTATCGGATAGTTCATAGCTTATTTTTTGGTTCACAGTGTAGAAAATTCCACAAAATATAATTGAAATGATGTGAAATACAATACACTTTTTTACAAGGTCGGTAAGTGTGCAGGGTAAAAATGCGGTTGCACACATACCAATTGAAACCATTATCCTAAAAGGTGCAGAATAAAAAAAATCGGGCATATCAAAAACAAAAAGGCAGGCATAAACTGCGCCTGTTATTGATGCACAGATTTTTCTTAAATTTGAAATTTTATCATATGTGAATTTGTTTTCGCAAAGTGACAGAATTAAAAAATCTGATATAAGATTGTTGAAAAAGAGAATATCAATGTAAATATCCATTTTCATTCCTCCCGAGACTATTATACAACCTTCGGAATGAATATTTTGTCAAAGATGGTTGGAGAATTCTGGGAGATTATCGACAATATTTTTAAAAACTAAAAGACAGGGATAAGGGAACTGTTCTGCTTGTATAAAAAAATAGTTAAAATAATGTGAAAAATGTGTCAATTAGGTATTGATTTTATTAAAAAAAAGTGTTATTATATAGTGTGAGTATGTTTGTTTTTTGTCAAAAGCATACGCTAAAGGATTAAATTAAGGAGGAGATTCCATTGGCAAGAAAAATGAAGACTATGGATGGAAATAACGCTGCCGCTTATGCGTCATATGCATTTACAGATGTTGCAGCTATCTATCCTATCACACCATCATCTATCATGGCTGAAGTTACTGATAAATGGGCTGCAGCCGGACAAAAGAACATTTTCGGACAAACTGTTAAGGTAACCGAAATGCAATCAGAAGCAGGTGCTGCAGGTACAGTTCACGGCTCATTGACAGCAGGTGCTCTTACAACTACTTACACAGCTTCTCAAGGTTTATTATTGATGATACCAAATATGTATAAGATAGCAGGTGAATTGCTGCCATGCGTATTCAACGTATCAGCAAGAGCTTTGGCTTCACATGCACTTTCAATTTTCGGTGACCATCAGGACGTTATGGCTTGTCGTCAGACAGGTTTTGCTATGCTTGCATCAACAAACCCACAGGAAGCTATGGATTTGGGTGCCGTTGCACATTTAACAACAATTAAGGGAAAGGTTCCTTTCCTTCATTTCTTTGATGGTTTCAGAACATCACACGAGTACCAGAAGGTTGCTTGCTGGGATTATGAAACATTGGCTAAAATGGTTGACTGGGATGCATTGAATGAATTCAGAAGAGGTTCATTAAATCCTGAACACCCAGCACAAAGAGGTACAGCTCAGAACCCTGACATTTTCTTCCAGGCTAAAGAAGCTGTTAACAAGTACTATGATGCAATTCCTGATTTAACACAGGAATATATGGATAAGGTTAATGCTGAAATCGGAACAGACTATAAGTTGTTCAACTACTATGGCGCTAAAGATGCTACACAGGTTATCATCGCTATGGGTTCAGCTTGTGACACAATCCAGGAGACAGTTGATTACTTAAATGCTAACGGTCAGAAGGTTGGTATGATTAAGGTTAGACTTTACAGACCTTTCTCAGCTAAGCACTTGATTGATGCTATTCCTGATACAGTTAAGAAGATTTCAGTTCTTGACAGAACTAAGGAATCAGGTTCAGTTGGTGAACCATTGTACCTTGATGTAGTTGCTGCATTACAAGGCTCAAAGTTCCAGGGTTGCGACATTTATTCAGGCCGTTATGGTTTGGGTTCAAAGGATACAACTCCTGCTCAGATTATTGCTGTATATAAGAACAACGATAAGAGAAGATTTACAATCGGTATTAATGACGATGTAACAAATCTTTCACTTCCAATTGATGAAAATCCTGATACAACACCTGCAAACATTACAAGCTGTAAGTTCTGGGGATTGGGTGCTGACGGTACTGTTGGTGCTAACAAGAACTCAGTTAAGATTATCGGTGACCATACAGATATGAATGTTCAGGCTTATTTTGACTATGACTCAAAGAAGTCAGGTGGTTTGACAGTATCTCACTTGAGATTTGGTAACGCTAAGATTACATCAACATACTTAATCAATAAAGCTGACTTTGTTGCTTGTCACAAAGCATCATACATCAGACAATATGATATGGTATCAGATGTTAAGCCAGGCGGCGTATTCTTGTTGAACTGTTCATGGGATCAGGCTGAATTGGAAGAACATATTCCTGGACAGGTTAAGAAGTACATCGCTGACAACAACATTCAGTTCTACACAATTGACGGTGTTAAGATTGGTAAGGAAATCGGTCTTGGCAACAGAATCAACACTGTATTGCAATCTGCATTCTTCAAACTTGCAAACATTATTCCTGCTGAAGATGCAATTCAATATATGAAAGACGCTGCAACAGCATCATACTCAAAGAAGGGTGATGCAATCGTTAAGATGAATCACGATGCTATTGATGCAGGTGCTAAGCAGGTTGTGAAAGTTGAAGTTCCCCAAAGCTGGAAGAACGCTGAGGCTGAAGACTTGAGCGTTAAGTATGACGGTGAAGGCAAGCTTATTGACTATGTTAACAATGTATTGGTTCCTGTTAACCAATTCAAAGGTATGCAGCTTCCTGTTTCAACATTTGAACCATATGTAACAGGTGAAGTTCCTCTTGGCTCATCAGCATTTGAGAAGAGAGGTATTGCTATAGATGTTCCTGAATGGAATCCTGATGTCTGCTTGCAGTGCGGATTGTGTTCATATGTATGTCCACACGCTTGTATCAGACCTGTTGCTTTGACAGAGGAAGAAAAGAACAATGCTCCTGAGGGAACAAAGTATGTTGGTATGAAGCAAATGGACGGAATGTACTTTGCGATTGCTGTTTCAGTAATGGATTGTACAGGTTGCGGTTCATGTGCTAATGTATGTCCTGAAGTTAAGGGTAACAAGGCTTTGGTAATGAAGCCATTGGATACACAACTTGACGCACAAAAGGGATTTGACTATGGCATCAGCTTGAATGATAAAGCTGAAGTGTTGGATAAGTTCAAGATGAGCACAGTTAAGGGTTCACAGTTCAGAGTTCCTTATTTAGAGTTCTCAGGCGCGTGCGCAGGCTGTGGTGAAACACCTTATGCTAAGCTTATTACACAATTGTTCGGAGACAGAATGTATATTGCAAACGCAACAGGTTGTTCATCAATCTGGGGTGGTTCTGCTCCTTCAACACCATATACAACAAACAAGGAAGGCAGAGGTCCTGCTTGGGCTAACTCATTGTTTGAAGATAACGCTGAATATGGTTATGGTATGTATCTTGGTCAGAAAGCTTTGAGAGAAGCAAACATTTCTAAGCTTGAAAAGATTGCCCAGCAAGCTCCTGAAACAAAGCCAGCTATTGAAAAGTTCTTGGAAACAAAAGAACTTGGCTTTGACAACAAGGTTGCAACTGATGAATTGTTAAAGGCTATTGCTAATGTAAATTCACAGGAAGCTAAAGATGTTTTGGCTGACAAAGAATTCTTAGCTAAGAAGTCTGTTTGGATATTCGGTGGTGACGGTTGGGCATACGACATTGGCTTCGGCGGTGTTGACCACGTATTGGCATCAGGCGAAGATGTAAACATTATGGTATTCGATACTGAAGTTTACTCAAATACAGGCGGTCAGTCTTCAAAATCAACACCTACAGGTGCTATTGCTCAATTCGCAGCAGCTGGTAAGGTTGTTAAGAAGAAAGACTTGGCAGCGATTGCTATGAGCTATGGCTATGTTTATGTAGCACAAATTGCTCAGGGTGCAGATTACAACCAGTGCTTGAAGGCTATGATTGAAGCTGAAAGCTATAACGGACCATCATTGATTATTGCATATGCTCCATGTATCAACCATGGTATCAAGGGCGGTATGAGCATTGCTCAGACAGAAGAAAAGAAGGCTGTTGAAGCAGGTTACTGGCACTTGTTCAGATATGACCCAAGACTTGCTTTGGAAGGAAAGAATCCATTCCAGCTTGATTCAAAAGAGCCAAAAGCTAACTATGAAGACTTCATAATGGGCGAAGTTCGTTACAACTCACTTGCTCGTTCAAATCCTGAAAGAGCTAAGGAATTGTTTGAAAAGGCTGCTGCTGATGCAAAGGCTAAGTATGAACACTTGGTTGAATTAGCTAAATAATAATTATTTATTAATGATACACTGAATTTATTTCAGTGTATCATTTTTTATTGACATTTTTGTCGGGTTGTGTTAAGATATTAGAAAAAATAAGGAGTGTTAATATGGCTAAAATCAAGAAATGTTCATTAGAAAATGCAGATAAATTTTATATAGATAAGGCTCAGTGGGGATATGATGAGTATATGCCCGAGGTTTATTTGAAAATGGCTTATAATGAAAAGGAATTTCTGTTTGAGTTTACAGTTTTTGAAAAAGAGCCAACAAGAACTAAAACAAAGCATTATGAGGGTGTGCACGAGGATAGCTGTGCTGAAGTTTTCCTGAATTTTTCTCCAAAAACAGAAAAAAGATACATAAACTTTGAAGTCAATGCAAATGGTGTTATGAATCCGTCATACAGATTAGACAGACACGATAGCGAGCATCTGACTCTGGAAGAAATTGATAGTTTTGATATAAATGCTGAAGTAAAGGAAGATTGCTGGACGGTAAGCTACAAAGTCGGATTTGACATCTTGAAAAAATATTATCCTGATTTTGATATTGCAACCTGTGATTATATAATCGGCAATGCTTATAAATGCGGCGACAAAACTCCTGTAGCTCATTATCTTGCTTTGTTTGATGTCGGCTGTGAAAAACCTGATTTTCACAGACCTGAATATTTTGGTAAAATTGAAATTGAAAAATAAAGAGTCGAAAGACTCTTTTTTTTTATATATACTATTGCAAAAGGAATATATTTAGTGTATAATGAATGTATAATTATGCAATATATGAAATGAGGATTTAATATGAGGAATATAGTTATAATTCCGAATGATAATAAAGACACAGGTCTCAAAGTTACAAAAGAACTGATTGTCTTATTAAAAGATAAAGCACAATTACATATGAAAAAGAAATTCTCTCATCTTGGAAATGGTATAAAATTTTTGGATGATGAGGAATTGTTTGAGTGTGCTGATTTTGTAATAGTGCTGGGCGGTGACGGAACTATATTGGAAGTCGCAGAAGAGTGCGGGACAAGAAATATTCCGATTATCGGAATAAACCTTGGAAGAGTAGGGTTTATGGCTGAGATAGATATATTGCAGATGGAAAAAGCGTGTGATGCGCTGCTTGCGGGGGATTATAAAATTGAGAAAAGAATGATGATGGAGGTATCCATTTTAAAGAAGGATAAGTGTATAAATTATTATGCATTAAATGATGTTGTGGTATCAAAATCAGACTCATCCATGATTGGAATTGAAATACATTCAAAAAATGAAAAAATTAATGAATACAAGGCTGATGGATTAATTATTGCAACACCTACAGGCTCGACAGGGTATTCGCTTTCAGCAGGAGGTCCTGTTTGTGACCCGACAATGGAGCTGTTCATAGCCTCACCTGTATGTGCCCACGAGCTTCATGCAAGAGCAGCACTTATGCCTGCGGACAAAGAATTACACATATCTCTTTCAGATGAGCTCGGAAAAGAGGCGTCAGTGATGGTTGATGGAAGGGTAAAAGAAAAAATACAATTGGTTGACGAGGTAATAGTGAAAAAATCAAGGTATTATACAAGTATAGTTAAAATAAAGGACCAGTCATTCTATGATGTCCTGATAGAAAAATTAAAGTAACAGGAGGTGGTTTTGTGCGACAGAAAAGACAATCACAAATTTTGAAACTAATTGCGAATAAGGATATAAAAACTCAGGAGCAGTTGACTGATGAATTAAGAAAGTTTGGATATGATACGACTCAGGCTACCGTTTCAAGAGATATCAAGGAATTGGGACTAATCAAAATCTCATCTCTTGATGGAGGGTATAAATATGCACAAAAGCAACCCTCAGGTACTGTTGAACCAAAACATATTGATATTTTCTCAGGTGCAGTTTTAAGTGTTAATTATGCACTTCATACTATTATAATCAGAACATATCCTGGTATGGCTCAGGCAGTTTGTGCATCGTGTGATGCCTTGATAGGAAATAAAATGCTTGGCTCTATTGCAGGAGATGATACAATTTTAATTATTACTGAAAATGAAAAGGCTGCTGTTGAGATGTGCGAAGAATTAAAGAAGATATTTAAAAATTGAGGTGCTTTCCATGCTTTTAAATATTGATATAAAAAATGTTGCTGTAATTGAGGCAATGAGCTTTGCACCTTTAGATGGAATGAGCGTTTTGACAGGTGAGACAGGTGCGGGAAAATCAGTTATAATAGACTCTATAAATATGATTTTGGGCGCAAGAACAAATAAAACATTAATAAGACACGGAGCCGAGAAATCAAGTGTATCTGCACTGTTTACGTTGTCTGATGATATAAGAGAAAAGTTAGTTGAATATGGAATAGAAGCTGAAGATGAGCTTATAATACAAAGAGAAATTACCATAGATGGAAAAAGTATTGCTAGGATTAACGGACAGATGGTGCCTGTAAGTATACTGAAGGAAATTGCACCATTTTTGATAGATATTCACGGTCAACATGATAATCAGACACTATTAAATCCGTCACGACACATTGATTATCTTGACACATATGCGGGTTTGTATGAACAAAGAAACGAATATAATGAGCTATATAAAAAGCTTAAAGAAATAAATAAGAGTATTGATGAACTGAATCGTAATGAACAGGAAAGATTATCAAAAATTGATTTGTTAAAGTATCAGACAGAAGAACTGTTACTTGCAGATTTGAGAGATGGCGAAGAGGAAGAACTGAAGGAAGAAAGTGTACTTATTTCATCAGCTGAAAAACTTTCTCAAAATGTTATGAGAGCATATTCTTGTCTTTATGATAATGAGAAGAATGCATATGATGAGCTTAATAATACAATAATTGCACTAAAAGAAGTATTGGGAATAGATAAATCGCTTGATGAAATATGCGAAAGACTTCAAGATGCATTATATGTGATACAGGAAGCATCAGCAGAGCTTCGGGATTATTCAGACAGAATTGAGTATGATGAGGAAAGACTCGATGCGATTTCGGAAAGACTTGATTTAATAAAAAGACTTGAGAGAAAATATGGAAGCACAGTCAGTGATTGCCTTGAATTTTTGAAAAATGCATCAGAAGAACTTGATTTGATTGTTAATCGTGATGAGAAAATTGCAGAGCTTTTAGCCCAAAAAGAAAGCCTTTTAAATGCTATGGAAAAATCAGCTGCAAAGCTTTTTCAAAAAAGAAAAACAGCAGCTTTGAAATTATCAGCTGAGATAGAGGAACAGCTTCATGATTTAGATATGGAAAAAGCAAAGTTTTCAGTTGATGTAAGACAAACTTTAGAATTTGGAGAATATGGGAAGGATGTTGTTGAATTTATTTTTACTGCCAATCCCGGACAACCGCTTGCAGAGCTTGCAAAAATTGCCTCAGGCGGAGAATTGTCGCGAGTTATGCTTGCGATGAAGACAGTGCTTTCAAAGGATGATGGTGCGGGAACTCTGATATTTGATGAAATTGATACAGGTGTTTCTGGAAATGCAGCACAAAAGATTGCAAAAAAATTGTCATCTTTAGGAAAATTCAAACAGGTTATATGTGTCAGCCATCTGCCGCAACTTGCTGCAATGGCGGATAATAACTATAAGATTGAAAAAGAACAGGATGAGGATAATACAAAAACAAAAATTTCTTTGCTTGATTATGAGGAACGACTTTGTGAGCTTGCAAGGATGATTGATGGAGAAAATATTACAAATGCATCTATAGAACATGCAAAAGAAATGTTAGACAGGAGGGGTTAATGTGAAAGAAATTGGTATGGTTGAAAGTACAAATGGAAACCTTGCAGTAGTTTCAGTTAAAAGGAGCACAGCGTGTGGAGATTCGTGTGCGACATGTTCTGCTCAATGCAATATGAGAGGGAATAAAATAACTGCAAAAAATAAAGCCGGAGCTATGGTGGGAGATTTGGTTACTATAGAAATGAAAACTTCAACTGTACTAAAATCTGCATTTATGGTTTACATACTTCCTCTTTTAATGCTGTTTCTGGGATATTTTTATGCAGAATACAAAACAGGGAATGAAACTGTTTCGTTAATGGCATCACTGGGTGCATTTGCAGTGACATTTATATTTTTGTTGATTTGGGATAAAATAAATAAAAATAAGTTTGTGACAACAATTACGGAGATAATAGAAAAGGACAATTAAAGTGGAATATTCAATTTTAGTTTTAAAACAGGCAGTAATAATGGTTTTGATAAGTGTTATAGGAATGATATGCTATAAGTCAAACATTATTACAAAACAAGTACAAAAATATTTTTCTGGACTTGTGTTAAAGGTAGTTATACCGAGTTTTATAATTATGTCATTTCAGGTCGAATTATCAGGAGAACTTGTTAAAGGAATGGTAATGGCTTTAATATTGAGCATTTTATCACATCTGATTATGATATTGTTATCAAATATTGTTATTCGTAGAAATGATAAAAGAGAGTATGCAATTGAAAGATTTTCTCTTGTGTATACCAACTGCGGATTTATGGGAATACCTCTTATTGAAGGTGTTTTGGGAACTGAGGGAGCATTGTATGCAACCATTTATCTGACAGTTTTTAATATCTTAGTCTGGTCGCACGGAGTTATAGTAATAAAAAATAATTTCACCCTCAAAGAATTGATTAATGTATTCAAAACTCCTACAATGATTTCGATATTGATAGGGATAATTTTACTTATATTCAGAATAAAACTTCCTGAAATTGTGGCAAGGCCACTTCAATATATTGCATCAATGAATACACCACTTCCTATGCTTATAGCAGGTGTTATGATAGCGCAACAATCATTTTTAGATACAATTAAGGATTTAAGGGCAATTTATATTTCTTTTTTGAGAATGCTTGTATTTCCGATCTTTGTGTTTTTGGTAATAAGACAAATTTCATGTAGTGATATCGTTCGTATGGCAATAATGTTGTCAGCGAGCTGTCCTACTGCGACAATAGGAACATTGTTTGCAATTGAGCATAACAAAAATGCGGCATACGCATCAGGGATTTTTGCAATAACAACTGTTGCTTCCTCAATTACAATGCCGCTTATAATTATATTTATGAGTCTGTTTAATTGACTTTCTCTAAATTAGGTGTATCTGGAGTAACATAGATTGTGTTATAAAAATCATATATTACCATTCCGGGTTTTGCTCCATTTGGCTTTTTGACATTTTTTATCAAAGTATAGTCGACAGGAACATTTGAGGAATCTCTTCCCTTTGAATAATAAGCCGCAAGCTCTGCGGCTTCTTTTATTGTTCTTGGCGGGATTTCCTTATCAATACCAAGCTTTATAATGGTATGTGAGCCGTGTATTTTTTTTGTATGAAACCACATATCGTTGGAATTTGCAAAGCGCAAAGTCAAATAATCATTCTGTGTGTTGTTTTTTCCGACATATATGCTGAATCCGTCACTGCTTATATAATGGTGAGGTTTTGATGTAATTTTCTCATTTTTCTTCTTTTTTGCCTGTTTTTTCATATATCCGAGATTTAAAAGCTCTTCTCTTACTTCCAAAAGGTCATTTTCGTTTGAAATATTCTGAACAAGCATAAGAGTTGACTCCAGATACTCCAAATCGGACAATGAATTTTCCAACTGCTTTGTTGCTTCTATCTCTGCGGTTTTAGCTTTCTGATAAAACTTATAATACCTTTGTGCATTCTGGGATGGTGTGAGCGTCTCGTTAAGCGCGATAGTCATATTTTCAGCATCTTCTGAGTAGTAGTTAAAAACACTTACTTCACTGTCGCCTTGTGAAAAAGCATATAAATTGGCAGTTAATAAATCTCCCTTGATTTTATATTCTTCTTTCTTTTTTGCATCATCAAGAGTCTTTTTTAAAATAGCAATTTTTTTTGCGCATCTTTCTATGTTTGTATTTAAAAGATGAACTAAATCATAGCTTTTTTGTTTCATTCGCTCAGCACTGTCGCGCTCAAAATAGTAATCATCAAGCAACTCATTTACAGAGTCAAAATGTTTTTTGTTACATAAATCTGAATACTGAATAATGTCAATCGGAGAAAAGTCTATTATTTTTTCTGATAATTTTTCGATTATTATACATGGATTGACGCAATGGTTTCTGATATGTTTTATTTCATCATTTATCTTTTGTCGCATTGTATCATCTAATTCTGAACAATCAAGGTTATTTTTGTTTATTGCCCTTGACACAATTTCCCTTGAAATCAATGGACTTATTCCTGAAATTTTTGACATTATCTCTTTTTCAGGAGTTTGTCCCTCTGTTGAAAACAGAAGATTAACGTTTTTAATTTCTTCTGATAAAATTGGGGTTTTGTCCTGTTTTGGAGGCAGGGAATATATAAGTCCGGGGAGCAATTGACGAACTGTGCTTGTGGAAAAGTCGATGTGTTTTATGCAGTCGATAATTGTCATATCATCTTTTGTCAGAATAATATTTGAATTTCTGCCCATTATTTCGCAGAACAGATATTTTGTTGTCAAATCTCCGAATTCATTATATGATTCGATATCAAATCTGATAATTCTCTCGTAATCAATCTGATGAATTGAGATAATTCTGCCACTTTGCAAATGTTTTCTCAAAAGCATACAAAAAAGAGGTGCAGTTTTGGGATTATCCTTTTGCGCATTGGTAAAATGTATTCTGGGTTGAGATGAGTTGGCTGAAATAACAAGCTTATATGTGCTTGTTCTTGATTTGATATTTAAAAGAATTTCATCTTTCTCAGGTTGATGAATTTTATCAATTCTTGAATTTTCCAGCTCGTTTTGGAATTCACTGACAAGATGAAAAATTGTAATAGTGTCTAAAGCCATTTTAACCTCCGATAATTAGTTATTGATAAAAAAAGAAGCAGGGAAAATTCCCTGCATATAATCTTTTTTATCAGACAGCACGAGTAACCTTTCCTGAACGAAGACATCTTGTGCAAACATTGACAGCTTTTGGAGTACCATTAACGATAGCTCTTACTCTTCTGACATTAGCCTTCCATGTTCTGTTTGATCTTCTGTGAGAGTGGCTCACCTTAATACCAAAGCTTACGCCCTTACCGCAAATATCACATTTTGCCATTAGAATACACCTCCTAAATCGAATTTAATCATAAAACACATCTATTTTAACATAAAAAAATCCAATTTGCAATAGTTTTTGTAAAAAAAGAGAAAAAATAATTAATTATTTTTAAATTTAGGCTATTTTAATAAATATTTTCGAAATTTTTTAAAATAACTATTTAATTATTTGAAATTTTGTTGTATAATATATCTTGGAGATTAGTAATCACTTTGAAAATACATATAATTGTATATCGAAAGGATGGATATGTTATGGAGGAAATGAAGTTTACGATTGCTCTTTCAAAAATAGTTGATGAGTTTCAATTTGAAAAGCTCTATGAATCAAAAAATTATGATGATATTGTAATCGGAAGAACTGATGTCAACAGACCTGCATTGCAGATAATCGGTTTCTATGATTATTTTGATAATAAAAGAATTCAGATATTGGGAAAGGTTGAATTAACTTACCTTGAACAATTCGGATATGAAAAAAGAAAGAGTCTGTTAGAGCCTCTTTTTAGAAGCGGAATTCCTGCTGTTATAATTACAAGAGGAATGCAGGTTGGACCTGAAGTTTTTGAATTGGCTGAAGAATATGATTTGACAGTTTTAAGAACAGAGGACTCAACATCTGACCTTATGAGCACGCTGATTAGTTATTTGAAGGTTCAGATTGCACCAAGAATAACAAGACACGGAGTTTTGGTTGAGGTTTATGGTGAGGGAATTCTTATAATGGGAGACAGTGGAGTCGGAAAGAGTGAGGCGGCTATTGAGCTTTTAAAAAGAGGACACCGACTTGTTGCTGATGACGCTGTTGAAATAAAGAGAGTTTCAAACAAGACACTTGTTGGCTCAGCCCCTGATATAATCCGTCACTTTGTTGAATTAAGAGGCATAGGCGTTATAGATGTTAAGGAAATATTTGGTGTTGGTGCAGTTAAGGATACGGAGAGCATTAACCTTGTAATTCATCTTGAACAATGGGAAGAAGGAAGACAATATGACAGGCTTGGAATGGTTGAAGAATATACAAATATTATGGGCATAAACATTCCAAGTATGACAGTTCCTGTAAAAATAGGAAGAAATATTGCAGTTATAATTGAAGTGGCAGCTATGAATAACAGACAAAAGAGAATGGGTTACAATGCGGCAGTTGAGCTTAACAAGAGATTAATGAACAAGATGCAGGAACAGCTTGAAATGTAAGAGTTATTTATAATAATAATTTTGAATATGTTTATAATATCTTATATATTTGAGTATATGTGGAGGGAATATGGACATTTTTAAAGATTTATTAAATATATGCGCTGATACGAGATTTAATGAGCCAATGTGTAAGCATACAAGCTTTAAAATCGGAGGTTGTGCTGATATCTTGTGCTTGCCAAAAAACAAATCAGAAGTTATTGGATTAATAAATTATTTTAGGAAAAATTCAGTTGAGTATATTGTTATTGGGAACGGTTCAAACTTGCTTGTAAGTGATTTGGGAATTGGCGGTGCAGTTATAAAAATATCAAACTCTATGGGTAATATAGAGGTAGTTGATGAAGAAATCTTTGTTGAGGCAGGAGCACTGCTTTCAAAGGTTTCAAATGTTGCAGCATCTCATTCC
>JAZOTJ010000119.1:0-2156 GCA_045657585.1 Clostridia bacterium
TTTGCAGTTTTCGGAACATACACCTTTTCCATTGTAAAAGGATCAAGACCCGTATAGAACATACAGGTTGAAATTGTTCCAGGTGTAGGGTAAAAATCCTGCACCTGTTGCGGATTAATTCCATTATTTTTAAGATACAATGCCAAAGCTATTGCATCATTTAATGTGCTTCCCGGGTGGCTCGACATAAGATATGGAACAAGGTATTGCTTTTTACCCAGTTTCTCATTTATCTTATAGAACTTTTCTGCGAATTTGTTATAAACACTGTTTTTGGGTTTACCCATATATTTTAAAACATTATCCGAAATATGTTCGGGAGCAACCTTCAGCTGACCGCTTACGTGATGCTCACACAATTCATAAAAGAATTCATCATTTTTGTCATTAATCAGATAATCAAATCTTATTCCGGAACGGATAAACACCTTTTTAACTCCGTCTATCTCTCTTAATTTTCTTAACAAAGAAAGATACTCCGAGTGGTCAATCTTCATATTTTTGCACGGTGTCGGATATAAGCATTGCTTATCCTTGCACGCTCCGCTTTTACATTGTTTGTCACAGGCAGGAGCTCTGAAATTTGCAGTCGGACCTCCCACATCGTGGATATAACCTTTAAATTCAGGGTCCCATACCATCTGCTTTGCCTCATTCAAAATGGATTGCTGACTTCTTGCAGTAACAATCCTTCCCTGATGAAATGCTAAAGCACAGAAATTACAACTGCCAAAACAACCTCTTGAGCTCACAAGGCTGAACTTTACTTCCTTAATAGCCTCAATTCCGCCTGATTCCTCATACATCGGGTGGTAATTCTTCATATAATTAAGTGAATAGACAGCATCCAATTCCTTTGTTTCCAAAGGCTTTTGCGGAATATTCTGAACGAGATATTTGTCACCATGCTTTTGTATAATTGTTTTCCCCGTATATGGGTTTTGCTCATAGTACTGAATTCTGCAAGACTCAGCATAAGCCTTTTTTGACTCGACACATTCCTCAAATGATGGAATTTCAACGCTGTTTTCGATTTCATTTGTGTCGGACAAATAGCAAGTTCCCGGTATATAGGTTATATCTTTCACATCCATACCGCTTGCAAGGCAATCTGCAATTTCAACAATCTGTCGCTCTCCCATACCATACATCAGTATATCAGCCTTTGAATCCAGAAGAATTGAGCGTCTTATTTTATCGTCCCAGTAATCATAATGGGCAAATCTTCTCAAGCTTGCCTCAATTCCGCCTATTAAAACAGGAATTTTTCCAAACGCCTCTCTTACTCTGTTGCAATATACAATCGTTGCCCTGTCAGGTCTTTGACCTGCTTTATTCCCCGGCGCATATGCGTCATCACTTCTTCTTTTTTTGCTTGCAGTATAGTGATTAACCATACTGTCAATATTGCCTGCAGAAACAAGCACACCAAGTCTTGGTCTGCCCATTTTTTTAAAATCTTCAACGCTTTTCCAGTCAGGAAGAGAAACTATTCCCACTCTGTATCCGTTCTTCTCTAAAATTCTTGATATGATAGCGTGGCCAAAACTTGGGTGGTCAACATAAGCATCTCCACAGATGTAGAGAAAATCAAGCTCATCCCAGCCACGCTTTTGCATATCCTCCCTGCAGACAGGTAAAAAATCTTTAATCATTTTATTTCCTTACTCAATTTCTGACATATTTATTCTGTTCATATACACTTCTCTTGGCTTTGAACCATTAGCTCCACTGATAATTCCGCGCATTTCCATTTGGTCGATAATTCTTCCTGCTCTTGCATATCCGACCTTTAATCGTCTTTGAATCATAGCAGTAGAAATCTGTCCCAGCTCAACAGCCAGGTCAATAGCCTGCGGCAACAATGCATCTGCATCGTCATCATCAGCATTCTCCTCTGAGCTTATATCTCCTGACGCCATTCTGTCAAGATGTTCTGCAATGTCTTCTGCATAGTGAGTAACCTCGCTGTGCTCTTTTATAAAGCTTACAAGCTTTTCAACTTCAGAATCTGAAACAAATGCACCCTGAACTCTCAGTGCATTGCTGAGTCCTGTCGGATGATACAGCATATCGCCCTTACCTAAAAGTTTTTCTGCTCCACCCTTATCAAGAATTGTACGGCTGTCAACCTGTGACGAAACTGCGAATGCAAT
>JAZOTJ010000120.1:0-16178 GCA_045657585.1 Clostridia bacterium
GCCTCACGAAAACGGCGTTCGCTATCATATCCTACCATTTCCATAATTTCTTGAATTTTGTATTTGGATGATTTGATAAATTCAAGAGCCTTTTGCATACGTACATTTCTGATAAATTCACTAATACTGATTCCATTGATATTGAGAAAATATTCTCTGATTCTTCTTTCTGAAATATAAAGTGATTTTGCAATATCAGAAACGGAACATGAATTCATATAGTTCTCATATACATAGCTTTTAATGTAATGAGAAATTACATTATGTCGATATTCAGTAGAAGATTCATCTACTCCTTCAAATTTGGAGACTATGGAAGTACATAAATCAAGTAATTCGGATAGTGTGCGGGTTTTTAGAATATCTATCCAAAGCCCGGAGTTTTTGTCAAATTCATACTCAGCATCAAAATTTTCGAGATTAGAAAACATAGATACGATTGTTCTATATATAATGTTTTTAAAATATTCCGGATCGTAAAACTCAAAGGACTGAGCAAAGTCTTTAACAGCATTAATATATTGTTTTGAGTTTAAAAAACCAACAGAAGCGATATTGTTTAAGTTTCTTTCGTGGTTTATGAATTGCTTGTTGTTGAATGAACTACGGACATATTTGTTAACAATACTGTAAATAAGAACTTTATTAGACTCATAGCAAAACGAAAATTTATTGCAATACTTTACTTGTTCCAAAAGGGAGGGAAGTTCTTCAAGTGATTTACAATGATTGCTGACAGAAATATATATATTAAAGTTTGAGCTGTTATAGTTATTAAGTATGTTTTGACATATTCCTGAAATTACCGCTTGATCCGGCATATCGAGAAGAAGATAATATAAGTGATTGGAGTTGTAGTTTGTATGAAAACTGTTTTCAAACGAATTAGTAAGTAAATCGTTTATCTTTATTTTTGCGGATTGAATATCTTCAGATATATCATTTTCGGTTTTGGGGACAAACTGTATTCGCAAAAGTGTATAGCTTTTTGCTTTTAATGAGATGCCAAGATCAAATTGTTTTTTTTGTAAATCAATTTTAGAATATTGATTTTTGTGAATTATATCGTTTATAAACTTCATTGTTTGAAGCTCTGTATATGAATATAGCATTGAATTATTATGTCTTGATTCTGCACAGAGAGTTTTTGCTGTTGCTAATGCAGTGATTAGTTCATCGGGCAGACAAGGTTTTACAATGTATTCTATTACACGTAGATTGATAGCTTTTTTTGCATAGTTAAAGCTATCGTGAGCAGTTAACATTATAATTTGCGGTTTATAATCGGGAAGTTCGGAAACTTTTTCGAGCATTTCCAGACCATTCATAATAGGCATATCAATATCACACAGAATTATATCCGGCATAAGTGAAGTGATTTTTTCTAATCCTTCTTCGCCATTATTTGCAGTAGCGATAAGCTTGATATTCATTGAATCAAAGTCGAAACAATTACAGATATCCTGTATAAAAGCATTTTCGTCATCAATAATTATAAGCGAATACATAATTAAACCTCCTCGTTTTCGGGTTGTTCGTATATTAGTGGGAGTGTAATGGTTGCTTTTGTATAGTTATACCCATTACTTTCAAAAATGATTCCATAGTCATCACCGCATAGCATCTTAATTCGATGATTTATATTACGAATTCCATATTTTTCAGTCTTGTAATTTCCGTTGTTTAATTTTACAATTACTTCAGGAGGGATTCCGGTTCCATTATCCTCTATTGTGATTATGAGATGTTTGTTTGACTTAATGCAGATTCTGATGTTACCATCAGAAGACGACTGTATGAAACCATGCACGATAGAATTTTCTACAATAGGCTGAAGAATAAAGCGAGGAACATAGGCGCCAATAAAGTTGTCCGGTAAATCAATATCATAATCAAAATTTTTCCTGAATGCTTCCTTTTGAAGCTGAAGATATAGTTCCGTATGTTGAATTTCTGAAATCAACTGAACATAGTCGGAATTATAAGAATAACTGATTTTACACAGCTTTGCTAACTTGCCGATGATTGTAGCAATTTCGGGTTGTTTAGCATATGTTGCTTTCCATGTAACAGTATTTAATGTGTTGTATAAAAAGTGTGGTGAAATTTGAGCAAGCAGTGCCTTTATTTCAGCTTTGTGTTGCTTGCGTGTGCTATGTGATACACGGTCAAGCATTTTTTTGTTATCATTGAGAAGTTGGTTATATGATTCATATAGTGTGTAGATTTCAGCCGGGAGACTTTCCTGTGTATCAACCGGATTCGACTGTTTCATTGCATTTGATAGCCTTGACAATGGAGAGATAAAAAGCAGAGTTTTTTTCTTTATAAAATGTCTGGAAATAAACCAGAAAAGAGCTATCGTAATGAAATAAATCAAAATAATAAGAGGTCTGTACTTTGTAACTGAATTGTATGGTATGTACTGGACAACTTTAAACCCATGAGTTGTTATTCCTGTGGTATACATCAGATAAGAATGGTTGTCTTTACGAATTATATCGTGAGAGGAAACAGGACTTTTAGAAATCTTTTTGAAGAAAGACTCTTCAAGGTTAAAGTTGCTTGTATCATAAATAACAGTACCTTTATTATCTATAACTGTGCATGGATATTTTGAAAAATTGTATGAAAATAACGAGTATTTATCTATATCCATAACAAGAAAAGCAATATTTTCTTTTTGATAGTTAACCGGAACAATAATTGCTATTTTTTTTGGATCTTCTTTAAAAGTGATATAATAATCTGAATTTGCAGTGTATTTAAGAGAGATAGAGCTTAATCCCTCCTGAAAATAGCATGACCACTCCGGAGAATTGAAGAAAGAAAGGTACTGTACGGTTTTATAGCCTACTATTGGATTTTTAGTACCATCAGGAAAGTATATTCTTATCTTTGATATACCGGAGTTGTAGCCTGTATGATTTTTGAAAATTTCAGTAAGAGAAATGTCGTAATCAATTTGCTCAATACGAGAAGATGAAACAAAGTCACGAAGATTGTACAATACATCTTCATTGCTTGCTAACGTGTACGCTAATGTGATGTTTTGCTGAAGATCATATGATAAATTATCAGCTGCTTTTTCTGCTGTGGAAACATGTGTTTTAATATTATAGTTTATAATTAATGTATCAATTGCAATAGAGAAAATGATAACTATTATGAATATAAGAATAGAGATTGTCTTCATATAAGAGTTGAATAGTGAGTGATATAACGAATTGTTATGAGCCTTCTGCATGTAACTAACCCCTTTCATTTTATATTTAAAAAAACCAATTATATTGTAGCATATAATAGTGAAAAAATCAAGTTGAAGACTGTGTAAGACCGCCGATTTTGGCACGTCAGTATTTGAGAAAAAACAAAAAAAATCGCATAAACAGTGGGTATTTCAAGTGTTTAAAAACGCCGACTTTGGCACTGTAAAAAGGGGTCAATTTATGTTATAATTATTTCAAGTGAATGTACGGTTTTGTCATAACTTATATTTTATAATTTGGAGGTAAACAAAAATGAAAAAGACAAAAATTATTGCATTGTGTTTGGCAGCTGTTAGTATGGTATCAGTGTTTAGCGGTTGCTCGAGCAAACAAGAGGCTGATGGTGAAAAAATTACTATCAGACTTTGGAACAAGCCGGGTGAAGGGGATACAGAGTGGAAAATTGAAACAAATGACAGAATGGAAAAAGCTTTAATGGAAAAATTTCCGGATGTGAATTTTGAGTTTTTAAGAGCACCTGCCGGTGGAGTCGATTATCGTCAGGAATATGATAAAGCTCTTATGGCAGGAACAGAGCCTTCAATTTATACGATGTTTTCATATACAGATATTCCTGCAAGAATAGAAAATGGAACAGTTGCAGAAATTACAAAGTTCTATGAAAATTGGGAGATGAAAAAAGAAGGAAAAATAATTGATGTTCTTGATGAGGCGATTAGCAAGGACGGTAAATGGTATGCACTGCCGAATTATGCATATACACAGGCAACAATGGTGAATCTGAAAACACTTGAAAATGCAGGAAAAGATACGGAAAATCTTCCGGGCACTTGGGAAGAATTTGCTAAAGTGGGTACAGAGATTACAGACTTTAATATTCCTCGTATAGGATATTCGTTGATTGGAATGGATTGGTGTGCATGGCCGTTTACTGCATGGGTATGGTCAGCCGGTGGTGAAATGGTTGAGAAAAAAGAAGACGGTACATACAGAATAGCATTTAATGATGAAGAGGCGGTTGATACTGCTGAATTTCTGAATAAAATGATTTGGGAATATAAAATGACACAAAAAGATGTTTTGGCAGATTTAGGAACAGTAAGTAATAACATTAAAAACGGAACAGCCGCTTTTGCTTGGTTAGGAATGAATGATCTTAATGCAGAAAAGCTTTCAGAAGTGGGATTGAAGGTTTCAGATTTTGCTCAGATGCCAATGCCTGTAAAAGATGAATCAATTCCGCAGCCTGCTTTGGCCGGAGGAGAGGTTATCACTTTTAGTCCGAAGTTGACAGAAGCAGAACTTGAAGTAGCTCTTGAAGTGGCTGAATGGTTGTATTTCAGTGATGAGCGTATGCAGGTTAAGTGTGATGAGATAGTTGAGTTCTCTCTCACAGATACTTATATGCCGGGTAGAGTGGATTGGTATGAAAAGAAGCTTGAAGTAAATACGCAGCTTTCAGAAAGACAAAAAGAAGAATTTGTTAATTTGAGTAAAAATGCCAAGCCTGAGCCGTTCTGTCCGCATTGGAGCGAGGTTAAGAGCGAGCTTGTGGCACCGCTTCAGAAGATTTATTTGACTGAAGGAATTACAAGAGACGAAATTAAATCGATTCTTGATGAATGTGCAAATAAACTTTATGAGTTATACCCAGAAACATTCACAAAATAATAATTAGTATAAAAATCCCAAGACATCTATTCTGTGATGTCTTGGGAAAGGATTAATTTAGGGACGTGTTAAGATTATGATTAAACTGACAGCATCTAATGGTAGAAAAAAAAGCTTAAAGCTTGGTACTAAAACGGAAGTGGTTGGATTATTGCTACTTCTTCCGGCAGTGGCATCGTTAGTAGTTTTTAAATATTTCCCGGTTATACTGGGTGTATTTGAATCTTTTTTTAAGATAGATATTGTTAATTTGCCGGGTAAATTTATTGGATTTGATAACTATGTCAGAGCCTTTTCTGACAAACAGTTTTTAGGTTCGTTCTGGCACAATGCAAAGTTCTTTATATATGGACTTTGTATGACTTTTTGGATTCCTATAGTTCTTGCAATGCTTATTGATGAAACCGGAAAAGGAAGAACTCTTTTTAGATTAGGTTATTTCATACCTGCATGTACACCGGGTATTGCTATGGCAATTTTATGGAAATACTTTTGGCAACCAGACTACGGTCTTGCAAATGCGCTTATCACAAGCATGGGGTTTGAGCCTCAATTATGGTTAAATGATCCGGATTTAGTTTATTTTTGTATGACATTTCCGGGGCTTGTGGTATGTGGCGGTATGAATGTGGTCATTTACCTTGCTGCACTTCAGGATGTTCCAAGGGAATTGTATGAAGCTGCTATGATTGATGGTGCATCAATTATGCAAAGAATAAAGTATATAACATTACCGGGTATAAAGCATATAATAGTACTTTTGCTTACATTGAGTATTATAGGTTCTTTGAATACTATGGAAAGTGTTCTCGTAACGACAGGCGGCGGACCTTCTAATGCAACACAAACTATGTATTTGTATGCTTACCAGGTAGGAACTAATACAATGGATTACAGTTATGCGATGACTATGATGACTATTGTTTTTGCATTGACGATGACCTTAACAATAATATTCAATAAAATCACAAAGGAAAAAGAATAGGGGGTGAGAGTATGGCAGTAATTCAACCGGTTGAATATAAAAGAAAAAAATGGATAAAGTATCTCATATATACCGTACTTTCATTAGGAGTGATTGTTCAGTTCTTGCCTATTACATATTTGTTTTTAGGTACATTCAAAACAACAAAAGAACTAACATCTGCAGTCCCTACAATATTGCCTGAAACATGGAATTTGGAAAACTACAAGCTTCTTTTTGAAAAATATGATTTGTGGAACAACATATTAAATACAGTATTTATATGTATAGCTATTATTGTGGTACAGACAATAACCAGTACTCTGGCAGCATATTCTCTTTCAAAAGTTAAGCCTAAGTGTAGTGGGTTTTTGTATATGCTGATTTTGGGCACACAGATGATATCTGCAATGACACTACTGTTCCCAACATACATTATGATGGTGAAAATGGGAATGATAGGAAATAAGTTCTCTTGGGTACTTACATCAAGTGCATGGGGATATGCGATTGTGCTGTATAAAAGCTTTTTTGACAGTATTCCAAAGGATTTGATGGAAGCAGCTAAAATTGATGGTGCAGGTAATTTTCAAATTATATTGAAGATAATTTTTCCACTTGCAAAGCCGGTATATGCAGTATGTATCTTAAACACATTTATGGCAGTGTATAATGACTTTTTATTCCCGATGATGCTGTTGCCTGACTCAAAAGAGTGGACTCTTATGATGAGAGTATTTGCATTAGAAAAAAATGGAGCATCAATTGGAATATTATATCCGGCTTTATTTATAACATGTATTCCGAGCATTATTTTCTATTTGTTTGCACAGAAGAATATACAAGAAGGAATATCTACTTCAGGTATAAAAGGATAGGAGAATGATTATGTTGAGAAACAATAAAAACGGTAAAAGAATAATAAGTTCTTTGATAATAAGTATTATTATGTTGACAACCTTTGTGTCTACGGCATTTGCAGATGAAATTGGTCTTTGTGTCCATCTTACCAATGACTGTATTAACGATACTGTTCTTTCAAAGGTTATAGAATCTGGAACAAATATGGTGAGAACCGATATTCTTTGGAGTGAGGTTGAAACGGTAAAGGGAGAATTAAAAATTCCTCAGAAAATAATAAAGAAAATTGACACTCTCAATAATGCGGGTGTAGAAGTTCTTGTTATTTTAGATTATGGTAACACATTATATGATGGAATTGACAATATTAAAACTCTTCCGGTTGAAACAGATAATGATTATTTTCAGGCGTGGCTTAATTATGTTGAATATGTGACAACACAGCTTAAAGGTAAAGTTGTGGGATATGAAGTATGGAATGAACCTGATATAAGTTCCAATGGGGCGACAGGTGAGGCATATGCGCAGCTTGTTAAGGCGACTTATAACAAAATTAAAAATATTGATAATTCTGCAAAAGTAGTTGCCGGTGTTTTGGCAGGAGACGAAGATTTTCGCAATGCGATGCTCGGCACTGATGTGGCGAAGTATATGGATGTATTTTCATTTCACTGCTATGCAAGTCCGAATAGTGGTTTGAGATGGTATAATAATACTGTTTTTATGGATTTGGAAACTGCATTGGATAAAGCAGGGTTTGAGGGGGAAATATGGCTTACAGAAACCGGCTCATATACAGGAACTGCAGAAGGCGCGGTTACAGAAGATATGCAAGCGGTATTTGCTATAAGATGTAAAGCTGAATTTGATGAGTTTTTATACAAAACAAACAGAACGGGAAGAGCAGTAAACTATCAGATTCTTGACTCTTATGATGTAGCAAATAAGGAGCATAACTTCGGGATTCTTAATTATAATGGCGAATCAAAGCCGGCATATAATGCGATTTTAGCATTTAATAAGGCGGTAAATGGGAAAAAACTTATTTCTGTTACAAATCCGCAGTCTGCCTCGGTAAATTCCGAGTTATATTATGGCAATCTTAATACATATTCGGATGATAGAGGAACAACGTATGTTGCTTATGACTATAATGACAGAAGTGATACAAAGATTGCTATTCCTTTGTCGGGGGATATCGCATATATTTATGACTATCAGGGTAATCTGACACAAACTATACTTAACCCTAACGGAACAAAATCGTTTGCGGTCAGTGCAAAACCGGTTATTATTGAATGTGCGAAAAATTCAAGTACAATTACAGGACTCAGCTATGATGAAAATAAAAATATAATGACCGTAAGAGGACAAACAACGGGATTGAATGGGGTGATTACTATTGAATTGCTCAATGACGATAAAGTCGTTCAATCAGAAACAACGACAGTATTAAATAGAAAATTTAATAAGTCATTTACTGTTGATGCCGATGGTGATTACACTGTGAGAGTGGCGAGAACAGAACTGTCAGCAATAGGAAGCAATCTGTATGATGAAAAAAATATTATAGTTGCTGAAAAAAATCTGGAAATCAGGGAGAATGTTCGTAAGGTGTCGGCAGATACGGTTGTGGTATATAATAAAGAAGATAATGCATTGAGTATTTCCGGTTCGCTTGAAGGTTATTCAAACGGCGATAGAGCTACAATAGTTGTTGCACCTTCGAGTATTGGAGTAAATGATATTACGATTACAAATGTTTCGTATATTGGTGAGGTTGCTACATCTAATGGTATGTTTACAGTTAATATAGGAATGCCCGATGATGCACAGGGAGAATATAATGTGTATATAAGCGGAACAAATGTAGGTGCGGTATGGCAAAACAGTGTAAACGCCGCAGAAGTATCACCATATGTTCACGTATGCAGTTTTAATGTTGATGATAATACAAGCACTGTAACAGCAACTACAAATGTTAAGAACTTTAATAACATCAGTAAAAATGCGACAATAATAATTGCACAGTTTGCAGATGAAGGAAAATTACTTGCAGTAAAAATGAAGACGTTTAATGTTGATGCGTACACATACAATACTGTTGAAAAAACATTCGCAGTTGAAAAGGAGCCTGATGCAAAAACGGTTAAGGCTATGGTGTGGGATAGTTATGAAGGAATGCGCCCATTATATGCAGTACAGGTTAAATAGTGTAGCAAGCTTTAAGTAAAAACCATATAGGAGGATACATATTATATGAGACTAAAAATGTTAAAAAATGTTACGGCATTTCTGTTTGCTATATTATTTGTGACAGGCAGTGTATATGCTAATGATGAGGTTGTTGTAACGAAGAATAACAGAAACATTACTGTTGAAATTGACGCTGATCCTGGAAGTATGGCTTCGATGTATGTTGTTAAGCATGGCTTAACATATGAAAACAAAGATAATGTGTATGCGATGGAGCAAGTGGAAACAAATGTCGATGGCAAAGCTATTTTTACATTTATAATGCCGGATATGTTGAATTCAGCAACTACGGATGGAGAATATGACATATATGCAAAACAAAATGGTTTTGAAATGAGGAAGGGATACTTTGCTTATGCAACACCTCAGAGAATAAAAGAGCTTGAAGAAGAACTGGCAAGAGCCTCCAAGTTATCTGATTTTATTAATAATAGTGAAAATAAAATTGCTCTTACGGCGATTGGATTTTTCATGAATGAATATGATGAGTTGAATTCCGGTAAAGACGAAGTGATTGCTATGGCAGAAACTGAATTGCCGTCACTGAGTACGGTCAAAATCGGGGATGTTGAAAAAGCATTTAACCTTGCGGTAGCTGTAAAGCTTATTAATAATGGAAGCCAGAGTGATATTGAAAGTATTCTTGATAAATCAGAGCTTTCATTTGAAGATGTGCTTTATTCAGATATAACATCGGCAGATATAAAAACATGGATAGCAAATTGTGTATATGAGGGAAAAGACTACACAACTGTAGCAGCACTTAAAAGTATTTACACACAAGCAAATTGCCTTTATGTTATAAATAATACAAGATACACAAAAATGACTGATGTATTGAACTGTTATTCTGATGCACTTGGATTAACCGGAAATGCCGCTTACAATTCTTATTTATCATTGTCTGAAAAGGGCCCCACAAATAATAAAATTGCTGCTACATTGTCTTTAAAACCGGCAACAACTTCGGCACAATTGATACAAGTAATTAAGGACGCTGTTCCTACCACTCAAAACAATGGTGGCGGTAACGGCGGCGGTAGCAACGGCGGCATTAGTGGGGGCTTAAGTGGAGGTGTCTCATTCACTGACCCGACTGTTAAAAATGAAAATGAACAGTTAAATCCTTCGCTGCCTTTTAATGATTTGGAAAGTGCAGAATGGGCAAAAGAGGCTATCATAGCTATGGCTGAAAAAGGCGTTGTATCAGGTGATGAAAATGGTAATTTCAGACCAAATGATATATTAAAACGAGAAGAATTTGTGAAGATGCTTACTGTGGCTTGCGGCATATATGATCAAAATGCAAAATGCCATTTTGATGACGTGCCTGTGGATGCTTGGTATGCGCCATATGTGGCAAGCGCTAAAAATTCCGGATTAGTAAATGGAGTTTCTGAAACGGAGTTTGGAGTGGGTTCATATCTTACAAGACAGGATATGACCGTAATATGCTACAGGGCACTTATGAGTACAAAGGAAATAGTGCAAATAAAAGATGCTCCTTCTTTTGCTGATTCCGATACAATTGCAGCATATGCCAAAGATGCTGTGTTTGAGTTGTACAAGGCGGGATTGGTGAATGGAATTGGAGATAATAAGTTTGATCCTTTGGGAACGGCGACAAGAGCGCAGGGCGTGCAAATGTTGTATAACATATTTTTAAAGTAAGGAGAAATACGGTATGAAAAAAATATTATCACTATTAGTTGTTCTTGGAATGTTATTTAGTTCATTTCCGGTTATTTCTCAAGCGGCTGTATTGTCATCATATGATGAAACAGAAGCTAAAGAATTGCTGTCAGCCTTGAACATTATTGATGAGGACATGACCCCAAAGGTAACAAGGGATATTTTTGTTGAATCATTGATGAGATTTATTTATGATGATGCGTCAGTGGCAGGCAAACCGGAGGATTTTCTGAAAGCAAATAATATGCTTGATGAAAAATTAGCTGTAACATCAACTATCACAGTTCATGAAGCTATAAAGTATGCGGTTATTATTTTAGGATATAGGATAAAAGCTGAAACAGAGGGAGGATATCCGTCAGGATATTTAAAGGCTGCATCAGATTTAAAACTTACAAAGGGTATTGCGGTAGGCGAAAACTCTGTAATGCGTCAATCCCAAATGTTGAGACTATTATATAATATGCTTGATGCGGAACCGTTAGAGATGCAGTTTTCGAATGCCTCAAATGTGAGTTATGAAGTAGCTAAAAACGAAACGCTGCTATCTATGTATAGACATATATATCGCATTGAAGGTATTCAAACCGCTAATGAACATACTTCCATATATAATGAGGAAGGAGTTCGTGACGGATATATTAAAATAGATAATACTTTGTATGAAACAAAAGTGTCAAAAGACTTTTTGGGCGAATATGTAATAGGATATGTTCAGGAAGATAAATATGATGAGTTGTCTGTAATATTTTTAAGCAGTCATAAAGGAAAGAATAATATTTTAACACTTGATACTGAAGATATTGAAGATATTAATGATAAGTTTACAGAACTTAAATATTATAATGAAAAGGATAAGCTTAAAACCATAAAAATTTCTGCAACTCCGACTGTTATCCTAAATGGTGTTTTATATGACGAATATACCAAAAATGACTTTACACCGGATATTGGAAGTGTAAAACTTATTGACAATAATGATGATGGAACATACGAAGTGGTAGATATTGTTTCATATCAAACGATGATTGTTGACAGTACAGATAAGACGGACTTAATTATAAGAGGTAAATATGGTTTTGACGGTGCATTGGATTATCTTGATCTTGGAGATGATGATTTATCCTTGCAGGTCATAAAGGATGAAACAGATATTACCTTTAAAGATATACAATACGGTGATGTTTTAAGTGTTGCAATAAGCCGAAATAATGGTGACAAGGTATACAAGATTTATGTTAAAACAGAATCTGTGACAGGAAAGGTAACTTCTTTGAATAACAACGAAGATGAGTGTGTAATTGATGGAGTGACATATAAAATATCATCGGATTTGGAAAAGTATCTTGCATTCAAGAATACTACCATTTCATTAAGCAAGGATTACATTTTTTACTTGGATTACTTTGGTAATCTTGCATATTACAATCTTCAACCGGCAGAGACATATGTTGTTTTTATGAAAACGTATAAAGATATGGATTTAGACGAATCTGTACATATAAAGTATATGGATTTGGATGAAGAATGGCATGTGGATAAGCTTGCAGAAAAAGTTAAATATGATGGAACAAGAATGAAGGCAGACGCAGTTTACGAAGCATTGAATGGTCTTACACCGCAGATTATAATTATTAAAAAGAATTTGAAGGAAGAAATTAGAGAAATTCAAGTTGCACATATTACATCTGAAGCGGATAAAGATAAGTTTACAGCAACAAGAGAAATGTCATATAAATATATCGGAGAACGAAATAATTTTAATGACAAGCTGTTCTTTGATTCAAATGCTAAAATTGTAATTATTCCAACGGATAACTCAATGGATACTGAGAATTATTGGGTGGAAAAAAGTTCTTCCTTTCTGCAATGGGGAGGATCATATACAGTTGTTGCATACGATAGGGATAAATTCGGTTATTCAGCGTTATATACATTACGTTGGGATGAAGATCAATCAAAAAACCACTACTTGTCGGATTTGTTTATTATTACCGATATATATCACGGTTTAAATGCAGATGATGAGGTAGTTCAATTTGCGGAAGGATTTATGGGGAATTTAAGAAATCTTAATTTCCCGGTAAAGACAGATGGAATGCTTGATGGCTATAAAAAGGGAGATATAGTAAGAATTCATCTTGATGCAAAAGGTCGTATAGATGCAATAGATTCTACATATCATTATTCTCTTGTGGATAATTTTGTGACAAGGTATGAGAATATTAATCAAAACTATGCTGTATTAGCGGGTAAAATTTCGGATATAGCAATTAATGAACAGAAAATAAAAATTAATGTAGGTTCGGATATTGTTATGAAGCTGCCTGCTTCTATGGTAGTAAAAGTATTCGATGCGGATAACAAGAAATGTCGTTGGGAAAGTGTTGAGTGTTTGCAAACTAATGACAATATAGTTTTCAGAACTAATCAATATGGTATCCAAGAGATTATAAAAGTGGAAAGAGAGAGGTAGAAACAATGAAAAATAAATTTATAGCAATGGTTCTCGCTGTTTTTCAAATGTTGTCATTAATCTCGGTAAATGCTTTTGCAGCTACATCATATGGATGGAAAATCTCTTATTTCGGAGCAATTGAAAATGATAGGGATTCAGCTTCAGCAGAAGATGCACAAACCTATAAATTTGATGGCGAAAAAGCAATGTATATAAAATATAGATATGCTAAAACAAAAGATGACTATATTTTAATAAAGAATAATATCACTGAGGATATGCCTGATGGGGATTATACTTTGACGTTTTATGTAAAAGGAGCCTCAAGCAATGATACGGAGATATATGTAGGTGACACTATAATTAAATATGGTGATGCGGTATCGAATACATCTGCAAGTGAAGCCGATACGCCAAGCGGCGAAACTAACTGGAAGAAACGCACATATACGGTATCCTATACGGAGCAGAAAAATCCGTATCTTGCATTTAAGATATATGGAGGAATAAGTCAATGTGCAATAGATAATGTTTCGTTGATAAATGATTCAACCGGTGCAGAAATGCTTTACGATGGCGGATTTGAAAATGTGCTTAAAATTTTCCCGGAGGAGGACAAATATGATACATCTACTTATCAGGCGACAAAACTCATAGTAGGTGAGGGCAGCGGAAAACTGGGCTTGACATGGAGAAATCCTGAAAATACTTCACTCAAAAAGGTTTCGCTATATGATATAACTGATGGTGAAAATAAATTTATTACATCAGATATTTCAACAAGTGCAGGGCAAAACTGTTCATATATTGTTGAAGACTTAGAAAATGATAATACATATCAGTATCGGATTGATTTTGAGTTTGCTTCAAAAGGTGTATATTCATTTTATATGACAGGCACTCCGTCAGGAACGGCTCCATCAAAAATGATTGGAAATTGGAAGATAAATTATACAAGAAACAGTGCTGCGGGTTTGGTGCCTACGAGCATAGGGATTGATGAAAAAAATGGTTATGATGGCGGAGCAGCTCTTAAGGTTGTTTCAAATCATAGTAACCAGTTAAACGGAAACAAGTTTTTGAGAGCCCCAAGAGCTGACTTATATCCGTTATATAATATTACTGAGTTGAGCGGTAAATATAAGATGAGTCTTCGTGTAAAGCCAAGTACATATACAGCAAACGCGGTATCGTCAGAAGGATATGCAGCAGGTATGGGATTAGGCGGTTCGGCTGATTATGCTTTGTATTTCGGAAGCAGCAGTCAAAAAGATACAGTGGGTGAAGTGAAGATTGATGAACTGACATTTATGAACAAAAAAATTCCCGTAAGTGAGAGTGATGGCTGGTATAGCGTAAATGTCATCTATGACCTTGATGAAAATTATCTTGAGGCAACTCTGGTAGGCGGAGGAAAAAGTATAAAAATTACCGACGGATTAGCTAATGTCAATCCAAAGTGTATGATTCACACCCTAACAAGTGCTGATGGAACAAATAGCAATACTTCTTTCAATATTGATGATATAGTTATTAATAATTTTGACGGAAGTGAAATATTTACAAAAGAAAATTTTGAAACGCGTGATGATACATGGCTTTCATCATATGGCTGGAATCAACCTAATATAAATAAGCCATATGCAAGTTGGGGGGCAAATAATATTATTTCCGAAAGCGGAGGAAGTGATTTAAGACTTTCTCAGGAAGTTTTGGTAGATGAAGCAACAGAGTATACGATAAAATTCAAAGCCAAATCAGAGAATGCAGGCAATGTTAATTTGGTAGCTGTTACAGAAGATGGAATTCAGCAAAATATTGCCGCAAATATTATGGGTGGAAGCTATGATTGGCAAGAGTTTGTGTATTCTTACACTCCGGATAATTATAGCGGAAAAGCTACAATAGCATTGATTTTTGCGGATACAATTGATAATCTGCTTATAGATGAATTTAAAATGTACAAGGATTCAGAAGAAAACAATCTGATTTTAAATGGGACATTAGAGGACTATTCATCAAATTCAGATGAGATTACGGATATTGCACAGACAGGTAAAAATGAAGAGAGTGTAACGGTGACTGTGTCTGCGATGATTTCAGACAGCTCGTATATCAATATATATGAGAAGAAATTTGACACATATGAATACCGTGGAAGTATCGGAAAGAATACTGCTGTTTTTTCTATCTATGGTCTTGATATGGACAAAGAGTACGCTTATAAATTTGTGCCTGTGAATAGCCAAAATATAGAAGGTGTTGGAAAAGAGGTGACAGTAAAGACCGATATTTTGAAATATGCATTGACACCGCCTGTACTCTATAAAGGGTCAAAGCCGGCAGCAAATATTGAAGGCGGCAATACATATTCAATTACATCAACCGTTCATAATTATACGGTAGATGAGGGAATACCATATGAACAATGCGTTGTGGTATATAAAGACGGGGAAATCATTGGATTCTACCGAACTCCTGAAAACATCCCTGTTCGCAGCAAGTACGAAAAAGCTACTGATGTTACAACTGTGATTAATGTTCCGGAAGGAACCGGATATTCAATGAAAGTTTTCTCGTATGATTCTATGGCAAATCTTGATATTATGCAACCTATGGCGATTTTTAATTAAGTATCCCGATATGCTCGATTAGATAAAAAGCATATTGAAGATAAAAATTCAAATTTTTTAGGAGGAAAATCAAATGAGAGGAAAGAGATTTTTTGGTGCAATCATAGCTTGTGCTATGACAATTTCTATTCTGCCGGCAACGATGGCTATGGCAGAGAATGAGACTGGTTCTATTCTGCCGGCAACGATGGCTATGGCAGAGAATGAGACTGGTGGTAAAATTTATTACTCGGAGGATTTTGAAAATGTAACGGACGGAGATACATGGAGCAAAGAAGAAGGATATCCATGGTCGACAGATTCTTCTACGTGTGGATTGCCCAGAGAGGGAAAAATGTTCGGAACATGGGCATATACAGGAAGATATGCTATTGAAGATTTGGAAGGTTCAAAGGCACTTACAGTTAACGGAG
>JAZOTJ010000121.1:0-2655 GCA_045657585.1 Clostridia bacterium
TGTTGGGGTCCTGGGTTCGAGCCCCAGGCGGATCACAGAAAAGCCTTGCAGAAATGCAGGGCTTTTTTGTTTTACCCCTCAATGTACCGCTAGCGCAGGCGGCTACATTTTTCGGAGCAATTGAAAAAATAGGTGGAGAGAGAAAATTTAAGCATAAATTTTAGCCAGTCTATAAAAGAAAAATTTCAAGTCTCTAACTCCGTGTAAAGTAGTTCTGAACCTTTTGATTTTTGCATTGAAAGATTCGGCTGATGCATTAGTTGCTCTATTGTTGAAATAGTTCAGAATCTCGTTATAGTGAGAATATATTGTTGCACTAATAGTGTTGAACGACTTAAATCCACTATCAGTTACCTCGTTAAACCAGAGAGCCAATTTCTTATAGGCAATACCTCTATGTTTAGAAGTATTGTAAATCACTCTAAGTTTATGTACAAGCCAGTAAGCCTTTTTAATGTCAGGGTACAAGTCAAAGAGTATCTTTGCTCGGGAACTTTGTTGAGAGGTCCATTTTTCCGGAGACTTGAACAGCAGATATCTGCTTCTGAACAACAACAGTTTTTTTGTATCACCATTAGGAAGAACCTCAGGAGAGTAATATCTGTGCTCCAGTCTTGCATTCTGTATAGCATCATTTTCCTCATTAATAGCATCCCATCTGTGAGCTATCCTCATCTCCTGTAATGCGTCATACGCCAATTTCTGGACGTGAAACCTGTCAATGACTCTTTCGGCATTAGGGAAACATCTCTTGACTATAAGGTTCATTGTATTGGCCATATCAAGAGTTATCTCAATCACTTTTTGTCTGTATTTGAATGGTATCCTGTTAATTACACTTATAACATACTCAGATTGTACACCTGCTACAATTGCAACTAAAGCTCCTTTTTTACCATGAGCATCCTTATTGGTAACAACAGTATATAGTTCACCATTTGAAGGGCTGGTCTCATCAATACTTAGTCGTGGCCCCATATTCTCAGGAAAGATTATCCATTGGTCTGCATGATCTTTTTGCTCCCACTGATGATAATCGCTCATATGGTCTTTGTATTGTTGTCCCAGCAAATCTCCATCTATATGGTAGAATTTTTCTAGACTTTTACTGCTGATTGGGTATAAATCCAAGAATTCCTTTTAAAAAAGACGCGAATCCTGGTGAATAACGCGTACCCTTTTCTGTGAGGTTGAAATTATTGCTTAATATTTCAGATGTCAATACATTTTGCCATTTTCTACGTCTGGCATGGATAAACACAGCTTTATCTCTTAATGGATAATCTTGAATAATTGCTTCGGGGTAGAATCCTTTAGATTGATATTCACCTTTATTAAATCCATATGGTAAAACATTCTTTTCATCAACAAAAAGATGCACCTCTTTTTCATATGCATCAACTTTGATAACATCAAAAAATTCAAATATCTCACCAGGTAAAATCAAGCGGAGCAAATCCTCATAGCTAACTTTCTTTTTATCCATCTTTTTTGTTTTCAAAGATAGACCTTTTACTTTACTCCACCTATTTTTTCAATTGCTCCCAAAATTGGGCACTTTTCAATCATTTGGAGATATCTGGAGGATAGGTAATAAAATAAAAAGAGTGCCTTTTTGGGGCACTCTAAAATGAATACTATATTGCGCTATTTTATAAATTCTACTGAAATATCTCCTCCTTTGCATATCCCCTTATTGCGTTCTTTTGCGCAAACAAGAAGAATGCAAAATGCAAAGCAAGTCCTATACCCCAACTCATTGCGCCAATATTCAATGATCTCAACGGCTCGGTATTCCATCCTATAAAATATGATGCGTATCCCAACGCAATACACAATACATATGTAATAAAATGGAACCTGAATCCTATATCATGGATTTCATTTTCAACTGCATCCTTACTTCCGTAGTACCAACCTGCAAAAAACATCAACCCAAAATATACAATTGAACACACCAAAGCTGCAGGAAAGCTTTTCATCCCGACAGATAAGTCAAGCGCATATCTGAATGCAACGGTAAATATCAATGCACTGATTGCAAATTGTCCTAATCTTTGTGTAAATACTCTCATAATTTACTGTGTTAAAAGGTTAATAATTGATTCTTTTGTAAATATCATGATATTGCGTTCCACAAAACGCTTGAACAGTTCCTCTCCTGTTGGGGTAAGGTAATAATACTTCCTGTCGGGACCTTTGCTAACCTTCCTGCTGTCATATGCAACGATATCCAGATTCTGGAATTTCCTCAGATTACGGTAAAGACTCTGCTCCTCACAGGTCATTGTTCCATCAGATGCCCTCTCCACAAACTCCTTAATCTCCTCCATACATTTATTGCTCTCTTTCAAAGCCAAGAACACCCAAAATGTAAGTTGCCCCTTCTTGTAAGTTTCTTCCCATGCTTCAAGCAATTCTTCAATCATAGTCTCTTTTGCCATAACAATAGTATTATTCTTTATGTATTAAACATCTTGTATAATACAAAGGTAATATAAATATTTATCCCTCCAAATAAATATTCAAATATTTGTTGTGATATAAGAAAAACAAGCCCTGCAACCCCATCCCGAGACCACAGGGCTTGTCCGACTTAACCTAACTTAAAAAAACTATTTCACTTATAAGAACAAGTGTTATAGTAAAAAGTTT
>JAZOTJ010000122.1:0-9822 GCA_045657585.1 Clostridia bacterium
CCATCGTTTTTAATTTCATCACTTATTTTTTCATATGCAGCAGAATTTGGTGTTGAATAGCCTATATACTCGGCATTTGCCAGCGCAACCTCAGGCTCGCACAGGAAATTTATATACATATGTGCAAGGTCTTGTTTTGCCGATGTCTTTGGAATACAGACCGCATCAACAAAACGATTTGTTCCGCTTTTCGGAACAACAAAACCCAGATGTTCATAATCTCGCATCAAAGTAACTGCATCGCCTGCATAATATGGCGCTAAAGCTGCTTCCTGCGCTCCCATTTTGTCAAAAATCTCGTCCATTACATAAGCCTGAACAAGAGGTTTCTGTTCCATAAGCTTAGCAGCAGATGCTTTCAATTCATCGGGATTTTCTGTGTTCAGTGAATAACCCAAAACAAGTTGCGATAACGCAAAGGCATCTCTTGGATTATCAAACATCAGTATTTGTCCTTTGTATTTTTCATTCCACAAAATATCCCAGTCAATCTCTGTTTCATTAACAGCCTCTTTGTCATAAATAATTCCAACAGTTCCCCAAGTGTACGGAACAGAGAATTTGTCGCCATCATCATATACAGCGTTTTTGAAATTGTCCATTACATACTGAGTATTTGGAATTTTACTGTAATCAAGCGGTGACAGCATATCCTCTTTAATCATTCTTGAAACCATATAATCTGACGGAATGATTATATCATAGTCAGCTCCGCCACCCTTCATTTTTGCATATAACTCTTCGTTTGTTGCATAGGTTGTATAGTTGACCTCTATTCCTGTCAGCGCCTCAAACTCGGCATTGACATTCAGCATTCCATCCTCACTTCCGTCAGCAATATATTCTCCCCAGTTATATACATTAATTGAAAGTCCGTCATTCTTATATTTCTCATAATATGAAGTATCCGAAATACTTACAGTCGGCTCTTTTATCTCATTTGAGCAACCACTAAACATTCCAAGGCTCAACAAGCCTGCCATAACCAAACTAATTCTTTTTTTCAATAATGTTACTCCTCTCTATGCTTCTATCTTTGCTGAATTTACTTCATTTTTCTTTTTCATATCTTTTCTTTCCAAAATATTTTTAACCACTAAAATCGTCACAACTACTATAAAGATTATAGTTGAAAGTGCATTTATTTCAGGGCTTACCTTTCTTCTTGTCATCGAATAGATTGTAATAGGCAATGTCTGCGAATTTGAACCGCTTGTAAAATAACTTATTACAAAGTCATCGAGCGAATAGGCAAAACTCATAAGAAATCCTGACAACACCCCCGGCATAATTTCCGGCATAACAACCTTGAAAAAGGCTTTTGCGGGATTGCATCCCAAATCCTGTGCTGCCTCATAAATATGCGGATTCATCTGCCTTATCTTCGGCATAACATTCAAAACAACATACGGAACATCAAAGGTTATATGTGCAAGTATCAATGTTACCATACCAAATTCAAAGTTCATCCGTGCTGCAAAAAACACGAACAAAAGCATCAGCGACACACCTGTTACAATTTCAGGGTTAATAATCGGAATACTGTTGACATTCATCATCAATGCTCTCGGCAGTTTTCTCATTTTTGAAAATCCGATTGCCGCCATAGTTCCCAAAATTGTTGACACGACAGATGCAACAACTGCAATTATCAGCGTGTTTGCAAGCGAGGTCATAATAAGCTCGTTATTAAAAAGCTTTATGTACCAGTCAAATGTAAAGCCTGAAAAAACAGTTTTACTCTTGCTTTCATTAAATGAATACACTATTAAAACAAAAATCGGTGCATACAAAAACAAGAATAAAAGTGCAAGATATAATTTCGATATTTTTTTCATATTGCACCCCCCTACATCAGAACCTTGTCATCATCAGTATCAAACTGATTCATAACAGTCATAATTATTAAAACTATAACCATAAGCACAAGCGAAATTGCTGAGCCTAAATTCGGATTATAGGAATTCCCTAAAAACTGCATTTCAATAAGGTCGCCAATTAAAAGCTGTGAGCCTCCGCCAAGCATTCTTGAAATTATAAATGTTGAAATTGCAGGAACAAACACCATAGTAATACCTGATGTTATTCCCGGAACACTAAGCGGCATTACGACTTTGAATATCGTCATAAATCCATTGCACCCTAAATCATTGGCCGCATCAAGTATGCTCTTATCAATTTTAACCATCACGGTATACAGCGGCAAAATCATATAAGGAAGATAGTTATATACCATTCCCAAAACAACTGCACCTTGTGTGTTCAGCATTTTTATTGATTCTATACCAAATAAACCCAAAAATGTATTAATCAGTCCATTATTTCCAAGAATGGTCATCCACGCATATGTTCTTAAAAGAAAGTTCATCCACATCGGAAGCATAACAAGCATCAGAAGTGTGCTTTGAACATTCTTATTTGTTCTTGAAAGAATGTAGGCAGCAGGATATGCAATTACAAGACATATAATGGTTGCAATAGCTGCAAGCCATATTGAACGAACAAATATATTCGAGTACTGCCACACATTTTTTAAGTTTTCCAGTGTGAATGTACCATCAGCAGTTGTCACTGCAAAATATGCAACCATTCCAAGCGGAATAAGAATAAATACTATCATCCACAATATGTATGGTGCTGATATAAGCTTCTGCATAAGAGTACGGCTTGTCTGAGTATTTTCATTCATTCTTCCCGCCTCCTATTCAATTGTCTTCTTCATAATATGAATATCAAACGGATCAACATCCATTCCTATAGTCGAGCCAGGTTCAGCTGCTTTTGTTGAGTGAATCATCCAGTCAAAGTCCTCAGAATGCACAAGCATTTCATAATGAACTCCCTTAAAAGTAACTGTTTCAACAGTTCCGACAATTTTCGCATCATCAGGAGAAATAATGCGGATATCCTCAGGACGAATTACAACATCAACTGATTCATTTTCCATAAATCCCGTATCAACACATTCAAATTTCTGCCCGTTAATCTCAACAAGGCAGTCCTTTATCATTGTTCCGTCTATTATATTACTCTCGCCAATAAAATCCGCAACAAATGCATTTACAGGCTCATTATATATATCCTGCGGAGTTCCGATTTGCTGAATGACTCCGTTATTCATAACCACGACAGTATCACTCATTGTAAGAGCTTCCTCCTGGTCATGAGTTACATATATAAAAGTTATTTCAAGGCTTTGCTGGATTTTTTTCAGCTCAATCTGCATTTCCTTACGAAGTTTTAAGTCAAGTGCTCCCAACGGCTCATCAAGCAATAATACTCTCGGACGATTTATGAGTGCTCTTGCAATTGCAACTCTTTGTTGCTGACCGCCTGAGAGTCTTTGCACTGAACGCTTTTCAAATCCCGAAAGATTGACAAGTCTGAGCATCTCCATAACTCTTTTATGTATTTCTTCCTCTTTGAGCTTTTTCACTCTCAAGCCAAATGCTATATTATCGTAAACATTCAAATGAGGAAACAAAGCGTATCTTTGAAATACGGTATTTATATTTCGTTTGTGCGGAGGAATGTCATTCATTCTCTTTCCTTCAAATATAACATCCCCTGACTCAGGCGTCAGAAATCCACCGATAATTCTCAGAGTGGTTGTTTTTCCGCAGCCTGACGGACCCAATAAAGTTACAAACTCTTTGTCATATATATCAAGACTTATGTTGTTTAATATCTGTTCTCCCTCAAATGATAAGCAAATGTTATCAAGACTGATAATTTTCCCCAACTTTCTACCCCCAATTCAACTAAAAAGTGCTTGTCCGCAATATGCGAAAAAGCTCGTGCATTCTCAAAAAAGTGAGAATTACCGCATCATAAAAACTTTATACTAATTTAGCGAAAAAGTCAATAGTTTTTGATAAAAAAATTTATTTGTATTAAATAATTCATTCTGGCAATAATACTATTAATCTCCAATGCCTGTTAATCAAGCTGAAGTACATATTAAAAAAGGGGGTTTATATTGTGATTAACAAGGTTGAAATATGCGGAGTGAATACCTCGAAGCTGCCTGTCATACCAAAGGAGCGAAAAGAGGAATTATTTTTAAAAATAAAGTCAGGAGATACTGAGGCAAGAGAAGAATTTGTGCAAGGAAATTTAAGACTTGTTTTAAGTGTCATACAAAGATTTAATAATAGAGGCGAAAACATTGACGACTTGTTTCAGGTCGGTTGCATAGGACTTATAAAGGCAATTGATAATTTTGATTTATCTCAGAATGTTCAGTTTTCTACCTATGCAGTTCCTATGATAATAGGAGAAATAAGAAGATATTTGAGAGATAACAACGCGATAAGAGTCAGCCGTTCACTGAAGGATATTGCATATAAGGCTTTATATATCAAAGAAAAGCTCGTAAATTCCAACTCAAAAGAGCCGACAGTTGACGAAATTGCGAAGGAAATGGACTTGCCCAAGGAAGATGTTGTTTTTGCGCTCGATGCAATATGCGACCCTGTAAGTTTATATGAGCCTGTATATCACGATGGCGGAGAGGCAATCTATGTTATGGACCAGGTCAAAGACACAAAAAATACAGACGAAAACTGGCTTGAAAACATTGCAATTGCAGAGGCAATGAAACGATTATCCGACAGAGAAAAAAACATTTTAAGTATGCGATTTTTTGAGGGCAAAACTCAGATGGAAGTTGCAGATGAAATAGGCATTTCACAGGCACAGGTGTCAAGACTTGAAAAGTCGGCACTAAAGCATATGAGGAAGTATGTGTAGCATTTTTTGTTGTGGAACGATAAATTCCCCTTTACAAAACGGGATTTTCAAGGGCAGAGCCCTTGAAGCGTTTGAAGGGGTGCAGGGGGAGATCGCATCCCCCGCTGGGGTTTGGGGCAAAGCTCCCAAGACTTTTGGTTCTTTTAGTCATAAAAGAACATATAAAAAATGTGACAATTTAAACTATAACGCTAAACAACAATGATATTCAATTTTTTAACTTTTATGTCCTTTTGTTGCCAAAAGAACGAAAAGCATTTAAGAGGGAGTTCCCTCTTAAAAAACACCCCAGACGCACGCTCGCAAAAGTGCATTAACAATGCACAAGCGAGCTGTTAACAAGTGCTGAATTAAAGCAGGCGGCACTAAAAGCCGCCAATAGTGCGAACATATCAGCAAACCATAAATTTGTGTAAAGCTATTGCAAATATTTACAATGTGTGGTAAAATAAACTTGCGATGTTAAATTTCAATAAAATTTTCTCAAACTATGTTTGTGTTTTTTTGTTTAGGCAAAAATGCATTTGCTCTATCTTAATATAGGCATAGTTTGGTATATTTGAGATTTAGCGTCGCGGCAAGAGCTATGCGTTTTTCTGCGCTGGCTCTTAGCCGGCGCATTTTTTAATGCGAAAGTTGTCACATAGCGGAAAAAGGAGTCTTTCGACTCCTTTTTCTGTTCATTATTTTAAATCTTGGCATTGGCTGTTTTTAAGGTTACATCATGATATCCGCCCTCAATGATACTTGTTGATGAAACAACAGTCATCTTAGCATTTTCGTGCAAATCAGGAATATTTGTAACACCGCAGTTACACATTGTTGACTTAACCTTATACAAGCTCTTCTGGACATTATCGTGAAGACTGCCTGCATATGTTACATATGAGTCAACTCCCTCTTCAAATGACAACTTTGATTTTCCGCCAAGGTCATATCTCTGCCAGTTTCTTGCTCTGTTTGAGCCTTCGCCCCAGTATTCCTTAACATAAGTTCCGTTGATATTAACCTTTGCAGTCGGGCTTTCATCAAATCTTGCAAAATATCTTCCAAGCATAATGAAATCTGAACCCATTGCAAGAGCAAGAGTCATATGATAATCGTGAACAATACCGCCATCTGAACAGATTGGAATATAAATACCTGTCTTCTGGTAATATTCGTCTCTTGCAGCTGCAACTTCAATAACTGCAGTAGCCTGACCTCTACCAATTCCCTTTGTTTCTCTTGTGATACAGATTGAACCGCCACCGATACCAACCTTAATAAAGTCAGCACCTGCTTCTGCCAGGAACATAAATCCATCTCTGTCAACAACATTTCCGGCACCAACCTTAACCTTGTCGCCATACTTTGCTCTGATAAAGTCAATAGTTTTCTTCTGCCAGATTGTGTAACCCTCTGATGAGTCGATACACAAAACATCAGCACCCGCTTCAACCAAAGCCGGAACTCTCTTTTCATAATCAAGTGTGTTAATACCTGCTCCAACCATATATCTCTTGCCTGAATCAAGGATTTCATCTGGATGCTCCTTGTGGCTTGTGTAGTCCTTACGGAATACGAAATATAAAAGTTGCTGTTTATCATTTATAATAGGAAGTGAATTTAGTTTGTGTTCCCATATAATGTCATTAGCTTCCTTTAAAGTTGTGTTCTCAGGAGCAGTGATAAGCTTATCAAACGGAGTCATAAATTCTGTCACACAAATATCTGTGCTCATTCTGCTGATACGGTAATCTCTGCTTGTGATAATACCCAAAAGCTTACCGTTTGCAGTTCCGTCATCTGTTACTGCTATTGTTGAATGTCCTGTTTCTTCAACAATTTCCAAAACATCTGCCAATGTGCTCTTTGGAGATAATTGTGTGTCACTTACAACAAAACCTGCCTTATAGTTCTTAACTCTTGCAACCATTGCAGCTTCGTCTTCAATGGTCTGCGAGCCATAGATAAATGACATACCGCCCTCTTTTGCCAAAGCTATCGCCAAAGTATCATTTGATACAGACTGCATGATCGCAGATACCATAGGGATATTCAAAGAAATCGGGCACTCCTCCTCACCCTTTTTGTACCTTACCAAAGGTGTTTTCAATGATACATTTGCAGGGATACAATCCTCTGAAGTGTATCCCGGTATCAAAAGATATTCACTAAATGTTCTTGATGGTTCATTGTAGTACTTTGCCATTTTTTTGTTCCTCCTGATTATTTAAAATACTTCACTGCTGATGTAAACATATTGATATTATACTCTCCGCAAACATTTTTGTAAAGATTATCTCCGATTCTTTCTGAATGTCCCATCTTTCCGATTACTCTTCCGTCAGGTGATGTGATACCCTCGACAGCCATATCTGAGCCATTCGGATTGAATCTGATGTCGTTTGTAGGCTCGCCATTCAAGTCTACATACTGAGTTGCAATCTGACCATTTTCGATTAATTTCTTCATCAAGTCATCATTGCAGATAAATCTTCCCTCTCCGTGAGAAATTGCAACATTATATATATCGCCTGTATTTGTGCCTGCAAGCCATGGTGACTTGTTTGATGCTACCCTTGTTCTTACAAGTCTTGACTGGTGTCTTCCAATCTTATTGAATGTCAGTGTAGGACAATTCTCGTCAGCATCAATAATTTCGCCGAATGGTACAAGTCCTAATTTGATTAATGCCTGGAATCCATTACAGATACCTGCCATAAGACCATCGCGATTTTTCAAAAGCTCATTTACACTATCCTTAATCTGTGGATTTCTGAAGAAAGCTGTGATGAACTTTCCTGAACCGTCAGGCTCGTCTCCGCCTGAGAAACCACCAGGTACAAATATAATCTGTGAGTCTTTAATCTTCTTTGCAAATGCTTCAACTGAATCAGAAACGCCTTGCGCAGTTAAATTGTTTATAACAAATATTTCAGCAGATGCTCCTGCACGCTCAATTTGTTTTGCAGTATCATATTCACAGTTTGTGCCCGGGAATACAGGTATCAAAACCTTTGGCTTTGCAACAGTAATCTTTGGTGACACTCTTGTTGTAGCCTCATAACTGATTGCCTTTGGAGCTTCTCCCTTTTGTTCGATGTTGCAAGCAAACACCGGCTCTAACTTATCTTCATACAACTTTTCAATCTCAGCCATACAAACCTTGTTTCCATTTACTGAAATCGCAAATTCATCAACTGTCTTACCAATCAATTCACCGAAATCGCAATCAGGTGTTGTTTCCAATACAAATGCTGCATATGAATAGCCGAACAATTCATCCTCTGTAATATTTTCGATTTCGCAACCAATTCTGTTACCCATCGACATCTTCATAAGACCTTCTGCGATACCGCCGATAACAGGAGTGTATGCACTGATAATCTTCTTTTCTTTAACAAGCTCATATACTTTCTTTGAAATATTCAAAAATTCTTCAGCATCAGGAAGTCCATTTTCGTTAAGCTTTGCACGAACAAGTCTTATCTGTGAGCCTGCCTTTTTGAACTCAGGAGAGATAATTTCATCAGTATTTCCGACTGTAATTGCAAAAGATACAAGTGTCGGAGGAACATCAATATCTTCAAAGCTACCGCTCATTGAGTCCTTACCACCGATTGCACCAAATCCCAAATCCATCTGCGCTTCAAATGCACCAAGTAGTGCTGCCAACGGTTTTCCCCATCTTTTTGGATTTGTTCCTGGCTTTTCAAAGTACTCCTGGAATGTTAAGTAACAATCATCAAGCGGAGCACCTGTTGCAACCAATTTTGCAACTGATTCCATAACTGCTAAATATGCTCCGTGGTATGGACTCTTTTCTGTGATGAATGGGTTGTATCCCCAAGCCATAACTGAACAGGTCTTTGTTTCCTTTGTAAGCATTGGAATTTTTGCTGCCATTGCCTGTGTAGGTGTCATCTGATATTTACCGCCGAATGGCATCAATACTGTGTTTGAGCCGATTGTTGAGTCAAATCTCTCAGACAACCCTCTCTTTGAGCAAACATTCAAGTCAGTTGCAAGATTTTTCATCTTTTCTGAAAAATCTCCGCTTACTGTCTTTGTAAAGTCTTCTGCTTTTGAAATTGTTATGTTAATGTGCTTTTCAGCACCGTTTGAATTCAAAAACTCTCTTGACAAATCAACAATGTTCTTGCCATTCCAGTCCATTGTGAGTCTTGGTTCTGCCTTAACTGTTGCAACGATTGTTGCCTCAAGATTTTCTTCCTTTGCAAGTTCAAAAAATCTTTTTGCATCCTTTTCTTCAACAACAACAGCCATTCTCTCCTGAGATTCACTGATTGCAAGTTCTGTTCCGTCAAGTCCTTCATATTTTTTAGGAACTTTGTTCAAATCTATGTGCAATCCGTCTGCCAATTCGCCGATTGCAACACTCACACCGCCTGCGCCAAAGTCATTACATCTTTTGATAAGCTTTGATGCTTCAGGGTTTCTGAACAGCCTTTGTAATTTTCTCTCTTCAGGCGCGTTACCCTTTTGAACTTCAGCACCGCACTTTTCCAATGAGTCTAATTTATGTGATTTTGAAGAGCCTGTTGCACCGCCGCAACCATCTCTTCCTGTTCTTCCGCCCAAAAGAATTACGACATCGCCAGGTGACGGAACTTCTCGTCTTACATTTTCTGCAGGTACTGCTCCGACAACTGCACCGATTTCCATTCTCTTTGCAGCATATCCATCGTGATAGATTTCATCAACCTGACCTGTTGCAAGACCAATCTGGTTACCATATGAGCTATAGCCTGCTGCTGCAGTCTGAACAATTTTTCTCTGAGGGAGTTTTCCCTTGATTGTGTCTTCAACTCTAACCAACGGGTCAGCTGCACCTGTCACTCTCATTGCCTGATAAACATAAGCTCTGCCTGACAGTGGGTCTCTTATAGCACCGCCGATACAGGTAGCCGCACCACCAAATGGCTCAATTTCTGTCGGGTGGTTATGAGTTTCGTTTTTGAATAACAACAACCATTCCTCATTCTCGCCCTCAACATCAACTGTGATTTTAACAGTGCAGGCATTGATTTCTTCTGATTCATCAAGTCGTGCAAGCTGTCCGTT
>JAZOTJ010000123.1:0-9944 GCA_045657585.1 Clostridia bacterium
AGAATTTAAGAAATTTTTGGATGAAAACATTAATGAGCCTAAAAAGGAATTCTATATTGCACAAGCTATTAATGCAAGAATGAAGAATGAGGGAAAGAAACTTAAGATTTTGGAAACAAACGAACAATGGCACGGAGTTACATATTCTGCAGATACAGAAGAAGTAAGAAGAGCTATTAAGGAATTGTTTGATAAGGGATTATATAACTGATAGAAAGGTGTAAAAATATGGATAAAAAGACTTTGGCTATGAATGCGCTCAAAAAATTTGGCGTAGAATCTGATATTGAGCCATATGGAAATGGACATATCAACGACACCTTTGTTACTTCATCATATGACTATCTCATTCAGAGAATTAATACAAATGTATTTAAAAAACCTGAAGAACTGATGGAAAATATTGACAAGGTTACTCAGTTCTTAAAAGGTAAGATTGCAAAAGAGGGCGGAGATCCTGAAAGAGAATCACTTACAGTTATAAACACAGTCGATGGTGAAAATCATTGTTGGGTTGAAGGAAATGCCTACAGAGTATATAAGTTCTTGAAAGATACAAAAAGTATTGAATTCAGCAAATCTTTAGAGGATTTATATTGTGCAGGAAAAAGCTTTGGTCATTTTCAGATGCTTTTGGATGACTATCCTGCAGACACTCTTTTTGAAACAATTGTTAATTTCCATAACACACCAAGCCGTGTTGAGGCTTTGAAGGAAGCTATCAAAAATGATATTGCAGGAAGAGCAGCATCGGTGCAGAAGGAAATTGATTTTGCATTGGAATGTGCAGAGTTTGCATCAGTTGTGACAGACGGACTGAGTGATGGAAGTATTCCGCTACGAGTAACACATAACGATACGAAGATTAACAATATCTTGTTTGATGAAAAAACAAACGAGGCAATTTGTGTAATTGACCTTGATACAGTTATGCCGGGAAGTGCATTGTATGACTTCGGAGATGCTTTGAGAATGGGAGCATCAACTGGTGCAGAGGATGAAGTCAATCTTGACCTTGTAAACTTTGATTGTGAAGCATTCAAGAGTTTTGCAAAGGGTTATCTTTCAGAAATGAAGGATAAGCTTTGTCAAAGAGAAATTGAGCTTTTGCCATTTTCTGCAAAATTGCTTACATATGAATGTGGTATAAGATTTTTAACTGACTACTTAAATGGTGATACATATTTCAAAATTCACAGAGAACATCACAATTTAGACAGAGCCAGAAATCAGTTTAAGCTTGTTTATGATATTGCTCAGAAGGAAAATGAGCTTTCTGAAATTATAAAGGAATTACTATAAGAGAGGACTGTGAATAATATGAAAGTTATTGTATGTGAAAATTATGAGGAATTGTCAAATCAGGCAGCAAAAATTGTTTCAAGTCAATTGATCGTTAAGCCAAATAGTATCTTAGGACTTGCAACAGGTTCAACTCCTATCGGATTATACAGAAACCTTATTGAAATGAACAAGAAGGGCGAAATTGATTTTTCAAAGGTTAAGACTTTTAATCTTGATGAATACTATCCAATCAAGAAGTCAAATGACCAGAGCTATGACTACTTTATGAATGAGCAGTTGTTCTCACAGGTTAACATTGACAAGAACAACATAAATATTCCTAATGGCGAAGCAAGTGATGCTGAGGCTGAATGTGCAAGATATGAAAGTCTGTTAGACGAAATCGGCGGAGTTGATTTACAGATTCTGGGAATAGGACAAAATGGTCATATTGCATTCAATGAGCCTGACGAAAAGTTAGTTGCAGTAACACATCTTACAGGATTGACACAAAACACTATTGAAGCTAATGCAAGATTTTTTGCAAGTGAAGATGAAGTGCCAAAGCAGGCTTTGACAATGGGTATGGGCTCAATCCTAAAGGCAAAGAAAATTGTTATTATGGCAAATGGTGCAAATAAGGCTAAGGCTGTTGCAGAACTTATGGATGATATGATTTCAACATCTAACCCTGCAACTATGCTTAAGGTGCATGCTGATGTAACCTTAATTTGTGATAAGGAAGCGTTTTCACAAGTAAAAAAATAATTACATAATCAATCTATCGTATCAATTTTTGGTGCGATAGATTTTTTTGTAAAAATATTGCACAGAATATAAAATAAAAATTATAAAAATTGACGAAAAATGCCTGCCGATATTGAAAAAAAAGTCGAAATATAATATTATATTTGAATAAGGAAATGTGTTTTAATAGGAGGTATATCGGTGGAGCTTTTAAAGGAGAAAATCAGAAAAGACGGAATTGTTAAAGAGGGCAACATCCTAAAGGTTGACAGCTTTTTAAATCATCAGATGGATATAAAGCTTTTCAGTGAAATTGCAAAGGAATTCAAAAAGAGATTTGCTGACACCGAGATAACCAAAATTCTTACCATTGAGGCATCAGGAATAGGTATTGCGTGTGTTGTCGCAATGTATTTTGATGTGCCTGTAGTTTTTGCCAAGAAAACAAAAACAAAAAATATTGCAGGAGAAGTATATACTACTCAAGTACAATCATTTACTCATGGCAGAGTTTATGATGTTATCGTTTCAAAGGATTTCTTAAAACCTGAGGATAAAGTTTTAGTTATTGATGATTTTTTGGCGAGTGGATGTGCTTTGCTTGGATTGAGCGAGATTATAAATGAGTCGGGAGCAACTCTGCAGGGAGCAGGGATAGTTATTGAAAAAGGCTTTCAGGTAGGCGGAAAGCTCTTAAGAGATAAGGGAATAAGAGTTGAATCCCTTGCAATAGTTGAGAGTATGGATGTTGAAACGGGTGTCGTTTTTAAGGATTGATTTATTAGGTCCTAAGAGAACCTATTAAATAAATAAAAATTTTTAGGAGGATTTTCAAATGAAAAAAATCACAAAATTATTAGCAATGTTGCTTTCATTGACAATGCTTGTTGCAGTTGCAGGTTGCGGCCAATCAGCAGTAGATAATGAAGCGGCAAAAGATTTTAAAGTAGGTTTCATCTTCTTGCACGATGAAAACTCAACTTACGACAAGAACTTTTTAGATGCTGCAGTTGCAGCTAAAGAAGCTTTGGGCTTGTCAGATGAACAGGTTTTGATTAAGACAAACATTCCTGAAACAAATGAATGTTATGAAGCAGCAGCTGACTTGGTTGACGCTGGCTGTGACTTGATTTTTGCAGACTCATTTGGTCACGAAGACTTTATTATTCAGGCTGCTAAAGAATTCCCTGAAGTTACTTTCTGTCACGCAACAGGAACAAAGGCTCATACAGAAAATCTCAGCAACTTCTACAATGCATTTGCTTCAATTTATGAAGGTAGATTCTTGGTTGGTGTTGCTGCAGGTTTGAAACTTAATGAAATGATTGCTGATGGAAAAATTACTGCTGAACAAGCTAAGATAGGTTATGTTGGTGCTTATCCATATGCAGAAGTTAAGTCAGGTTATACATCATTCTATCTTGGTGCAAAATATATCTGCCCAAGTGCTACAATGGATGTTAAGTTCACAAACTCATGGTTTGATATCGCAGCAGAAAAAGAAACAGCTAACGCTTTGATTGCTGACAACTGTGTTCTTATCAGCCAGCACGCTGACTCAGAGGGTGCTCCAAAGGCTTGTGAAGAAGCAGGCGTTCCTAACATCGCTTACAACCTTGACACAAGAGAATGGGGTCCAAACACAGCTTTAGTATCTTCAAAGATTAACTGGCAGCCATACTTTGAGCACATTATCACATCTACAATCAATGGAACAACTATTGAGCAAGATTTCTGTAAGGGCTTGAAGGACAATGTTGTTCAGATTCTTGGTTTGAATGAGGCTGTTGCAGCAAAAGGAACACAAGAAAAGCTTGATGAAATTAAAGCTAAGTTGATTGCAGACGAAATCAAGGTATTTGACACAAAGACATTTACAGTTGGTGGCGCTGAATTGACATCATATCAGGCAGATGTTGATTCTGATGCAAACTTTGAAAAGGATACAGAGGTTGTTACTGATGGTTACTTCCATGAATCTGAATTCCGTTCAGCTCCATATTTTGATGTTGATATCGATGGTATCACAATTAAATAATTAATTTTAATAAATATACCTCGGGCGGAGAGGCTATCTTCGTCCGAGGCATTATTTGTTTATATAGATAAGTATGCTTTTTGAAAAACAGACGCGCTGTGTTTTTTAAAGAGTATATGTGAAAGAGGAGGAAACAACTTGAATAACACACCAGCAATTGAATTAAAAAATATAACAAAAACATTTGGCAGTGTTGTTGCCAATAAAAATGTCAGTCTGACAGTTAATAAGGGCGAAATTCTTTCTATTTTAGGAGAAAATGGAAGCGGAAAAACAACTCTTATGAATATGATTTCAGGAATATATTTTCCTGACGAGGGTCAGATTTTTATTGATGGAGAAGAAGTAGTTATCTCATCTCCAAAAGATGCATTTGACTATAAAATCGGTATGATTCATCAACATTTCAAGCTTGTTGATATTTTCAGTGCGACTGAAAATATTGTTCTGGGTCTTGAGGATGAGAAGAAATTTGATATTAAGGCGGCTGAAAAAAAAGTTAAAGAAATCGGTGAGAGGTACGGATTTGCAATCAACCCCAGCAAAAAGATTTATGAAATGTCAGTTTCTGAAAAGCAGACTGTTGAAATTATAAGAGTTTTATACAGAGGAGCAAATCTTTTGATTCTTGATGAACCAACTGCAGTTTTAACTCCTCAAGAAACCAAGTCACTGTTTAATGTGTTAAGAAGAATGAGAGATGACGGAAAAGCGATTGTCATCATTACTCATAAGCTAAATGAGGTTATGGCTCTTTCAGACAGAGTGAGTGTTTTAAGAAAAGGTGAATATATCGGAACTGTTAACACTAATGAAACAAATGAATTAAAGCTTACCGAAATGATGGTGGGCAAGAAAATTGATTTGAATATTGAAAGAAGTGAACCACAAAACACAGTTGACAGATTAATTGTAAAAGGAATTAATTGTGAAAACAGAGAGGGAGTCACTGTTTTGGAAAACATTTCGTTTACAGCTAAATCAGGAGAAATTTTAGGAATTGCAGGGATTGCAGGAAGCGGACAGCGTGAGCTTCTTGAATCAATTGCAGGATTGCAGCATCTTGAATCAGGCGAGATTATATATCACAATCCAAAGACAGACAAGGAAGAAAATCTTGTTGGCAAGACACCTATGCAGATAAGAGATATGGGTGTCAGACTTTCATTTGTTCCTGAGGACAGACTCGGTATGGGACTTGTAGGCAATATGGATATAATTGATAATATGATGCTTCGGAGCTATAGAAAAGGAAAAAGCGCATTTGTTGAGAGAAAAGCTCCAAAGGAGCTTGCAGAAAGCATCATCAAGCGACTTGAGGTTGTGACACCGAGTGCACAGACTCCTGTCAGACGCTTGTCGGGAGGAAATGTTCAAAAGGTGTTGGTCGGAAGAGAAATTGCATCATCTCCTGCAGTTCTTATGGCGGCATATCCTGTAAGAGGACTGGACATTAACTCATCATATACGATATATAATCTTTTGAATGAACAAAAGAAAAATGGTGTGGCTGTCATATTAGCGGGTGAAGACTTAGATGTGTTATTGGAGTTATGTGACAGAATTTTGGTGCTTTGTGGCGGAAAAATCAATGGCATTGTTGATGCCAGAACAAGCACAAAAGAAGAAATAGGCTTGCTTATGACAAGACACGAAAAGGAGGCGGCAGAGGATGAATAAAAACACAAAGCATATAAAAGAACCAAGAATTCAGATAACAAAACAATCTGAAATTTCTGTAACAAAGTCTGTGATAATTCGTGCTGCTGCTATAATCCTGGCGCTTATTATATGCGCAGTTGTAATTGTTTTTTTGACAAAATATAACCCGTTCGAGGTTTATGCAGCAATGTTCAAGGGAGCATTCGGCACAACAAGAAAGGTATGGAATACATTTCAGAAGCTTGCCATTTTGTTGTGTATCTCACTTGCAGTAACCCCTGCTTTTAAAATGAAGTTCTGGAATATCGGAGCAGAAGGACAAACTCTGGTCGGCGGACTTGCTGCAGCGGCCTGTATGATATATTGGGGAAACTCAATGTCACCGTTCCTGTTATTTCCGCTTATGGCGGTGGTTTGTATTCTGGCAGGAATGATATGGGGAATTATACCTGCAATATTCAAGGCTCAGTTTAATACAAATGAAACATTGTTTACTTTGATGATGAACTACATTGCGATGCAGATTGTTTCGTTTTGCATAGTTTTCTGGGAAAATCCAAAGGATTCAAATACAGTCGGAGTTATAAACCGTGATACTATGGGCGGATGGCTTCCGTATCTGTTTGAACAGAAGTATCTTTTAAATATTCTGATTGTAGCTGTGATTACTGTCGGAATGTATATTTATCTTTCATATACAAAGCACGGATATGAAATATCGGTTGTTGGAGAGAGTGAGAATACTGCAAGATATATCGGTATCAATGTAAAAAAGGTAATCATAAGAACAATGGCAATATCGGGTGCATTGTGCGGAATTGCAGGTATGCTGTTGGTTTCAGGAACAGACCACACAATAAACACAAACACTGTCAGCGGTATGGGATTTACTGCAATTATGGTATCGTGGCTTGCAAAATTCAATCCTATCTATATGATATTGACTTCATTCTTGATTGTGTTTTTGGAACAGGGCGCAGGAGAAATTGCCACAACCTTCCAACTGAATGAAAGCGTGGCAGACATATTGACAGGAATAATCCTATTCTTTATTATTGGATGTGAATTTTTCATTCAATATAAGGTGCACTTCAGAGCAAAGAACAAGGAGGGAATAAAAGCATGATAGCAACAATTATTAATAAAGCAATTATTCAGGGTATTCCGCTTTTGTTTGGCTCAACAGGTGAGATTATAACGGAAAAATCAGGTAACTTAAATCTCGGTATTCCGGGCATAATGTATGTAGGCGGAAGTGCAGGGGTAATCGGAGCATATATTTATGAGAAATCGGTTGAAACACCAACTGCTTTCTGGTGCATTTTAATTCCATTGTTATCTTCAATTCTCGGTTCACTTCTGGCAGCATTGATTTATAGTTTTCTGACTATAACCCTTCGTGCAAATCAAAATGTGACAGGTCTTGCTCTCACAACTTTTGGTGTGGGCTTTGGTGATTTCTGGGGTGGTTCATTGACAAAAATTATGTCAGGCGGAGGAAATCTTTCGGTTAAGACAACTGCAGATTTTTATAAGACAACCTTGCCATTTGCCGATGATTTGGGAGCGTTTGGAGAGATATTCTTAAATTATGGATTTTTAGCATATCTTGCAGTTATAATTGCGTTGTTAGCAAGCTATGTCCTAAAGCGTACAAGAGTCGGACTGCATTTACGTGCAGTCGGAGAAAATCCTGCAACAGCTGATGCTGCAGGTATAAATGTCACAAAATATAAGTATATTGCTACCTGTGTGGGTGGAGTTATTGCAGGTCTTGGAGGTCTGTACTTCATTCTCGATTATACAGGTGGTTCGTGGACAAATGGCGGTTTTGGCGACAGAGGATGGCTTGCAATAGCACTTGTTATTTTTGCATTGTGGAAGCCTAATATCGGAATAATCGGTTCGTTTGTGTTTGGTGGCTTGTATATTGCATATTCATATATTGACGGATTGAGCAGAAGTGCGGTTGCAATTTTCAATATGCTTCCATATGTTGTAACAGTTTTTGTCTTGATTTTGACAAGTGTAAGAAGGAAGAAGGAAACTCAACCCCCGCAATCATTAGGACTTGCATATTTTAGAGAAGAAAGATAAGAAAAGAAAAAATTTTCTAAAATTTCTCTAAAGTTATTGACATCATACCATATAATATTGTATAATGTTAGGGTAGCTAAATAAGGCTTGTATAAAAAAATTCATCAGACATTCGGCCAAATGAAGTACCCGGAGGGAGGGAAATTAGATGTCTGAAATTCGTGTTAAAGATAATGAATCATTGGATAGTGCTTTGAGAAGATTTAAGCGTCAGTGTGCTAAGTCAGGCGTTATGTCAGAAATCAGAAAGCGTGAGCACTATGAAAAGCCAAGTGTAAAACGTAAAAAGAAATCAGAAGCAGCTCGTAAGAGAAAGTTTAAATAAGGAGACAAACAATGTCACTTAAGGATGTATTGGCTGACGATTTGAAGTCAGCAATGAAGGACAAGGATACTGTCCGAAAGAATACGGTGCAGATGGTTCGTGCCGCTGTGCTGCAGATTGAAAAAGATAAAAAGGTAACTCTTGACGATGAAGGAGTTTTGGAGGTTATAGCTAAGCAGCTGAAACAAAGAAAAGACTCTCTACCGGATTATGAGAAGAGTGGCCGTGATGATTTGATAGCCGAACTAAAGGCTGAAATCGATGTTCTGATGAAGTATTTGCCCGAACAACTTACAAAGGAAGAGCTGGAGGCTATAGTTGCAGATGCAATTAAATCCACAGGCGCATCCTCAATGAAGGATATGGGTAAGATTATGTCGTGCGTAATGCCTCAGACAAAGGGCAGAGCAGACGGAAAAATGATAAACGAAATAGCTAAGGCTATGTTGAGTTAATAAAGAGAGCCTTTAGGCTCTCTTTATTTTTACCTGCTGGTGTGGCTCAAAGGTAGAGCAGAAGTATCGTAAACTTCAGGTTGCAGGTTCGATTCCTGTCACCAGCTCCACGGCGTAGCAAACTCCGCCATGTTCAAAGCACCTACTTAAAAAGTAGGTGCTTTTTTGTTACTCTAACATCTTCCATATCTATTTATAAGAGCAGATATTTCATCTGATATATTTTTTGTCAAAGCATTTTTTTCCAATCTCCATCTCCAGTTTATGCCAATAGTTGACGGAGTGTTAATTCTTGTGCTGTCATCATATCCAAGATAATCCTGAATTGGTATAATACAAATTTTTGCATTGCTCATCATCAGAAGTGAAATCAATGACATATTCAATTCATTAGTGGGTGTATATTTATCGCAAATATAATTTCTTACCAGATTTTTTTCTTTATCAGATATTGTTTCAAGCCACGAGACAAGTGTCTGGTTATCGTGAGTACCTGTGTATGCAACACAGTTTTCAGGATAGCTATGAGGCAGATAGTCATTTTTTGAGCCTGTGTCCCGTTCATCAAATGCAAACTCCAACACCTTTATTCCTGCATATCCACTTTCTTTTAACAACTTTTTAACAGAGTCCGTAATGAATCCTAAATCCTCTGCAATAATTTCTTTCTCTCCGATTACGTTTTCTATTGTTTTAAAAAGTTCAATTCCCGGGCCTTTTTCCCATTTTCCATTTGTTGCATCAGTGTCTTCATAAGGAATTGAATAATATTCATCAAAACCCCTGAAATGGTCAATTCTGACTACATCATATAGATTAAAACAGTTTTCAAGTCTTTTTATCCACCATGCATATCCTCTTTCCTTGTGTTCGCGCCAATCATATAGTGGGTTTCCCCATAGCTGACCTTTTGGTGAGAAGGCGTCGGGAGGACAACCTGCAACTGCTTTTGGCAGATACTCATAGTCAAGTTGAAAAAGATTTGGGTTTGCCCACACATCAGCACTATCCATTGATACATATATCGGTATATCTCCGATTATTTTAATTCCTTTTCCATTTGCATATCTTTTTAACTTGTGCCACTGTAAATGTAGCTTAAATTGAATATAGCACCAAAAATCAATTTCGTTCTTTAATATTGACTTGTATTTTGATATGGCATCAGGCTCTCTTATTTTTATGTCCCTGTCCCACTTGTACCACTCTATACCATTAAAGTGTTCCTTCAGTGCCATAAACAGAGAATAATCATCGAGCCAATAGTGTGATTTTTCTAAAAACTCACTGTACTCTTTTGAATTTTTGCTATTAAAATTTTTATGAGCTTTTCTTA
>JAZOTJ010000124.1:0-22540 GCA_045657585.1 Clostridia bacterium
TCACATCGTTATCTATTAACGCAATACCATTGTCCATCTCATTCCTCAATTCTCTCTCTTTTCTTTCTACCTCCTTAATTGTATCACCATACACCGTTTTCATCTTTCTTTTTCCATTTGATTGATAACCAATAGTAACATTTATGGCGTATCTTCCATCAGCTCTTTTTTTCATATAATCATACACTCCTTTTAAAAAGTGCACGAAATATTATTACAATAATATCACACACTCTCAAATAAATCACTACATTTTACATTTTATTTTGTTTTTCCCTCCATCTGTTAAATTTTTCAACATCCACATACCATCTACCACACAAATTGTATGCTGGGAAATCTTTTGAGTGAATCCAATCCAGAACTGTAGTCCTCGGAATATCAAATTCTTCACAAAAGGTTTTTAACTTCATTTGTTTTTTCATTCTCAGAATTCCTCCTATATTCTTTATCTTGTGAATCTTTAGAATTTATTTTTGCCGTTGAGATATTAACAAAAGTATCTCGGTTAACTGTTCTAACATCAACATTTTTCATTAAATTAGGTTACTCCCCTGTCATCAATCGAATCTCTTTTTATATTATTTTAAAAATTAAAACATTCCACCTGCTAAGTGTTTCACAGCATAGCTCCAATTGTGCCGTTTATCTGTCGGACATCATCAGAATTCTCCCGCTCCCGCCGGACGCTCCTTGCGTAAGTATCTTATCCTCCATATCATCTTCGCAATACAAAGCACCACCTTTGCTTTACGGGCAAATATTTATCGCAAGCGTATTTCCCGTCGTGCTCCTATATGGATTTTGTTTTGGAATGAGTTTTATTCAATTTTCAAAGTACAATAAAGATAAATTATTATCTTTTCAAAAGACACATATAATGCATCCTTTGAAAAAACAATGATTTATAAAAGAGGGCTTCCCTATCGTTATAAGAAATATAAGATAAACACAAATACTTTTTTAGGGAGCATTATTAACAATACTTTCTTCTTATAACCTCCGTACATAGAGAAGCCTAGATAATATATTGATTCTTATTGTTTTCATATTAATTTGTGTACCTGTTAATATTATCTATTGTGATATTATTTGTTATACATTGATTTCACAACATATTATACATATCTTTCCTCCATTATGTATGCACAACTTTTCACTACTCATTATAAATAAGTTATAATCAGTTTGCATTGTCCTTGTACCTTAAACTCATTATTTTGTGCCGGAATAAATATACTATCACCTTTAATAAATTTTGTTACACATTTGTCATTAGACAATTCACCTTGTCCATCTATAACAATAACTGAAACAAATGAATTATCTTTTACTTCAATTCGTGACGTATCATCTACCACAAGTTCTTCAACAGTAAAATATTCACACTCAGCAAGAACATCCCCTACTCTTTCATAATTTCTTGCTGGTTTTGTTTCGGCTACAGCTATCGCTTGTTCTATATGAAGTGGCCTTTTATTTCCATCCTTATCAGTTCTGTCATAGTCATAGACTCTATATGTAGTATTGGAATTTTGCTGTACCTCACAAATTACTATTCCTCTACCGATTGCATGGACAGTTCCTGCTTTTATAAAGAATGTATCACCTTTATTTACTTTTACTTTATTGAGATAATTAAGTAATGTGTTCTCTTCTATGCTTCTTCTGAATTCTTCTTTTGAAATTTCTTCATTAAAACCATAGTATAAATACGAATCCTCGTCACAATCCAGGATATACCACATTTCAGTTTTCCATATTCACCATTATTCTTTAGCGAATACTCATCATCTGGGTGTACTTGAATTGATAGTGATTCTTTTGCATCAATGAATTTATTCAGTATTGGAAAGTTTTCAAAAGATTCAGCATTCATTCCGAGCACATTATGTTTATTACTTTTAATATATTCAGAAAGAGTAAAACCCTTGAAGTCACCATCTGCTACAATGCTTTCACCGTCTTTATGAGTTGATAGTTTCCAACTCTCTGCAACTCTTTCGAAATCACATTTCTTATTATATTCTTTAACTAACCTATTCCCGCCCCAGATATAATCTTTGAATACAGGAATTAGTTTTATGGGTTTTAATTCATTCATTATGTACTCCACTTTAAATCTGCCATAAAAACATTTGCGTTAAATACTCTTATCTTCAAATCATATATTATCTATCATCCATCAATTTATCAGAATTTTATGACACGCTAACACTGAATCATTTTAGTTTTTATTTTCTACTATTCAGTTGCTTATAAACTTCTGCCACAACCTTTTTGACAATAAATTCTTCTTGGCTATAAATAGACAACGAAGATGCTTTATTTCTACTTGAAAATAATTCCATTTTTGAAATTGTTTCATTTTTTACAGCTTCTACTGCTGCTGGAATCAAATCAATTATACCTCTATTCATATCTGAGAATTTACTAAACTCTGCTTTTACTGCTGCAATATTAATATCTGTAAAAATATTTACTTTGCTAATTCCGCAATCAATTGCCTTCTTAAAATCATCATCTGTAAGTCCTGAACCACCATGCAAAACAAGAGGAACATCAACAATTTCAGAAATCGTTTTAATTCTTTCAAAATCAAGTTTTGGTGGTAATTTATATGCTCCATGTGCATTTCCTACGGCAATAGCTAATGCATCAACTTTTGTCTTTTCTACATAATCCTTCGCAACTTTTGGATCTGTAAAATACTTACTTGGATCTTCTAATACAGAATCACCTTCGGCAGAACCCTCATTATCACCAACATGACCAAGCTCTCCTTCTATTGTAGCTCCATATGAATGTGCTATTTCAGCCATTTCCTTTACTTTTTCAACATTTGTATCATAATCATCCGTTGAACAATCATACATAATTGAAGTAAATCCAAGTTCAAGAGCTTTCAAACATGTCTCTTTTCTTAATCCGTGGTCAAGGTGTATAACCACAGGAACATTTGCTTTTTTTGCCATTGGAAGCAAATAGTATGACACCTCTTCTAACGGACCATATGGAAATAAAACTTCTGCTGTTCCCATAATAACAGGTGATTGTGTTTTTTCAGCAGCCGATATAATCCCTCTTGCAAGTTCAAGATTTACAGCATTAAAAAGTCCAACTGCATATTTACCTTTTTTTGCTGGTTTAAGTACATCATTTAACGTAACTAACATTACTTCATATCTCCTTTTGTTTACGCATAAAACTTTCTGTTTCTTCAAAACTCTTTATACCCGATGTCACTCCTCTTCCCATAACACAATGAGCTCCTGTTGCATTACTGATAAGTGCACATGTTCTAAAATCCATGCCTTTAGAAAAAGCAGCTAAAAAAACCGAACAAAAACTATCTCCCACACCTATTGTATTTTTTACAGCCTATTTGCAAATGATAGAACAACAATAAAACCGAAATCTTTCAACACTAATTATCCCTATCTTTTAGATTACAGGAAAATTCATAAAGTTTATTAAATTGTTCATATTTTTCGTTCAAATCAATGTCGTCCGATGGAAGAAATTCTTGCTCAAACTCAATTAGCTGTACTGCCTTTTCGAAGCTTTCAATATTGCCATTGCTTACTGCTGCAATAATTGCCGCACCTAAACATGCTGCTTCCTTTTCTTTTGGAATAAGAATCGGAAGTCCTGTAATGTCTGCTTGAAGCTGACACCATACATCGCTCTTTGAGCCACCGCCTGTTGCAATTATCTCCTTCACTACACTTCCGTTTTTTTCAATATATTCACAGTTCTTTTTAAGAAGAAATCCTACACCTTCCATAACTGCATATGCCATATCAAAAGCATCGTGTTCCCCTCTTAACCCCCAGAACACACCAGATGCACGGGAGTCAAACTCAGGAGAGTTTGTACCCACAAGGTAAGGAAGGAACAAAATATCATTTCGCTTTCTTTCTTTAACGCTTTTGTCGATTTCCTTAAAGCTTACATCTTTCATACAGCTTGTTTTGAACCACTCAAGACTCACTCCGCCGCTTTCGGCAACAGGAAGCATTATATGTGTGTCAGGAATAAATCCGTAATGCATTGCAATGCCTTTAATGTCAGATGCATCTTCTTTGGAAAATGTTGCCATAGCCATAACGGTACCTGTTGAAAGGGTTATTTTTCCCTCACCTATATTTCCCGTTCCAATCATTCCTGCAAAATGGTCAAGAGTTCCGACATTAACCTTTGCAGTTTCTTTAAGACCTAATTTCTTAAATATATCTTCTTTAAGATTTCCTGCTACTGTACAAGGCTCTGTAAGAGACGGAAGTTTATCCTCAGTTATATGAATTGCATCTAACATCTTCTTCCAATAACACTTTTTATAGATGTCAAAATAGAATGAGAATGTAGCAATAGACATATCAGAAAGCTTATTCCCTGTTAAGTAAAACACAACGAAATCTTTAAGTAGCATATAAGTTTCTGCGTTGTTGAATACATCAGGTCTGTTTTTTTTGAGCCAGAGAATTTTTGTTGCAGGCCACGTTGGAAGCACCGCCTGCTGACCAGTTACCCTTTCGCACTCTTCCTTTGAAAAGAGTTTTTCAAGTTCCGAACACTCCAAAACTGATCTCTCATCCATCCAGGAAATAGCATTCATGAGTGGTTTTCCGTCTTTTCCAACAACCACAAGTGATTCTGCCTGACCTGTAAATGCAATTTCCAAAACATTATCAACATTGTTTTTTGAAAGCAATTCCGACAAAAGTTCAATAAGATTTTCTGCGTACTTTTGTGCATCAAAATCTACAAAACCATTCTCTTTTATATAGCTCACCGGAATACTTTGGCGGTCTAAAAGATTCATTTCAGTATCATAAAGTGCCGCTTTTATATTCGTACTGCCCAAATCAATTCCTAAATACATTTTTGAATCTCCCGTTACATAACAAGCTCTATGTCCATAATCTTACAGAAGTCTTTTATTTCCTCAACATAATCACCATAAGCAACCAGAACGTGCTGACCTGCAACATTTTGTGCAAATTCTTCAACTGTACAACTGTCAGGAAACACTTCAAGACTTGGAAGCTGTGGTGCAGGGTCATCCCATCCATACTCGTTCCATGCAGGAGGAGTTTTAGCCTCTGCAGTATAAACGTGCATCTTATATTTTCCATTCAGATAATATATTCTTGCACAGGTTACATAGCCTGTCTTAACCTTTGACACATTAAGAAGTGATGAATTTAAAAGCCCAAATGCTGCAGGAAGAACTGTAACATCACCGTCTGTTACTGCCTTAGGCACAAAATCAGGAACGCCTATTAACATACTTTCTTCAAAGAATTCGTAATACTCAAGATAAGGTACAATTTGTTCTGTAAGATATTTCATTGCAAGTTGTGTAACCGCACCCATAATATCATTTTCAGGAATTGTAAGAACTCCATAATAATGCTCCAAAAGCATAAATACCATTGCCGGTGGGAACCCTAAAAGTTTCTTCATACCGTCAACATCTAAAAGAGTTATCGCTTCCCATCCGCGTTCTTTTATTTTCATACCAATAGCAAGAGCATACTTGACACCATTTTCAATAACGCTGTCATCACACTCTTTTTCAAACTTCCAGTTTGATTTTACAAAATCAACACCATCTTTAATATCTTTTTCCGGTAGTTTTTCAAGATTTTGCACCATTTCAAGCATTTCAAATGGTTCTACCTCGACACCTATCTGTCCTCTCATACTGTTGCCTTCAAACTGTGTGCCGTAAAGAAGCATATCGCGGTAACCCATTGTACCAACTCGGGCACTTCTTAATTCTTTTTTAGCACAAGAAGCCATTAAGAATGCATTTATCTTTTTTAAAGGATAATCTTTGCCAATAATATTATATACATACTTAAAAGTATATCCCAAAGCTTCAAATGCAGGTCTTATCGCAGTTGTTCCTGCCTGCTCTGCAGTTGTTATAATTCTCCCATTTTCTTTCCATCCGCAAAGTCCCCACAAAAGCATAGGAATATGCTTAAAATGGTCTGTCACACGAACTACTGCGTGTGTTGGAACCCATCCTGCCACACAAACAACAAGAGCAGAAAAATCCTTATCAATAATTTTCTCAATTGCCGCATCCGCAGTTTTATATTCAGGATCGTCAATTACAAGGCCACCGTCGAAAACCTCGTAGCCGAGGTTTTTGATAACTTCAAGACCTTCATCGTGTTTTAAATTAAGTCTGTCAATAGGTGTATTTATTTCACCAAAACAAACGAAAGCAATTTTCTTGTTCATAGTTCATTCTCCTTATATCAGTCGATAACTTCTACCGTTTTGTTGTAGAAAGATTTAAGAGCCGCAGTTGCAAGTGTATGCGAAAGCACAGTTTCCTCAGGAGTAAATAGTCCAAAAGGAACTTCAACACCTGAATATTCCAGAATAAATGCTGCAATCTGCTGCTGAATTGCATCCGTAAAACCAAACTCAAAAATAGGACCGGTAATTGTTGGAATCATAGGTTTATATCCGATAATAATACGGTTCCATGACTGTTCCTTACCCCACGAAGATGTATAATAAAATGCATTAGCATCATCACTTGTAAATCGTGCACTGCAATCCATTCCGTATATCTCAAAGAACCAACGATTTGTTGATCCTGGGCTCATACGCTTTGTCTCAAATGTCATTGGAATTTCGTCACCTTCTTTATTAAGCGTTGTAGTAAATATTGTACAGTTATCAAATGTGTCACAAACTACTGTACCACCTTTTCCGTCAGGTCTTTCTTTTACTATGTTTGAAAAATGTGCTCTTACGGTTTTTGGCTTAAAACCAAGTCGGAAAGGAACATGCTGAGTATGAATACCAAGGTCACCAAGACAACCGTATTCACCGTTAAACTTAACCATTCTCTTCCAGTTTATTGGTTTATTTACATCCATATCACTACAGTGATTAAATCCGCAATGAATTTCAAGAACTTTGCCGAATTTGCCCTCTTTGTACCAGTTAATCATTGTCTGCATTGCAGGATAGTAAGGAAATTCGCTACAGCAACGAACAAATGTATTTGGATTTTCTTTTATTGCATCCATAATTTTATCATTTGCTGCTTTGTCCATACCAAAAGGTTTTTCACCAAGAAGTGCTTTGCCACTTTTGATAATATCTATATAAAATTGCTCATGAAGATTATGAGGAACTGCACAATAAATTGCATCAATATCTTCTTTATCCAAGAGCTCTTTGTAGTCAGTAACAACATATTTAATTTCCGGGAAGTTTTTCTGAAACCATTCCATTTCTTTTGGAACAACAGAACATATTCCCACGATTTCAGGTTTTGCAATATCATCTGTAAGATGACACCATCTTGCGGCTGCTGATGCAAATTCTCTCGCCATTAGACCGCAACCAATAAGTCCAAATTTAACTGTTTTCATAAAATTTACCTCTCTCCAATAATCATCTTAAGGGTTATTGCTTCCGCAATAACCCTTAATTTTTTTATTAATATCCAAAATGTTTTTCTGTTTCTCTTACTGCCTCTTCAATGATATCAAGACCCTTAAGTGCTGCCTCATCGTCAAGAATCATAGGAGGTGACATACGTAGGATGTGACCTGATGGAACCCATGCAAGACCTTTTTCAAATGCCTTCTGGTAAATCATTGTACCAGCTTCTGCAAACGGTTCTTTTGTTTCACGGTCTTTAACAATTTCAATTGCCTGCAAGCATCCAATTGCACGAACATCACCGATAATTGGGTGTTCCTTCTTCATCTGTTCCATCTTAGCAAGCATAATTTCACCAAGGTGAGTAGAACGTTCGTTAAGGTTTTCTTCTTCAATAACCTTAATAGATTCAAGTGCAGCAATACAAGCCATAGGGTTACCACCATAACTTGAAGATGCTGAAATCTTTTCAATAGCAGGTGCTAAGTCCTTAGAAACAGCAAGTGCTGTTACAGGGAAACCGTTACCGAAGCCCTTACCAAGAGTTGTTATATCAGCAGTAACATCCCAATGGTCCATAGCAAGGTACTTACCTGTTCTTGCCATACAGTTAAGAACTTCATCCGCAAACAGAAGAATTCCTCTCTTGTCACAAAGAGCACGAAGGGCAGGAATAAAGTCATCCGGAGGAATGATTGAGCCTCCCCAACCTTGAATAGGCTCTAAAACGATTGCAGCAACATTCTTTCCACCGCTTGCACAAGCATTATCAAGCATACCTTCTATCATGTTTATGTATGGTGAAGAATCCTTCCAAGCCTCTTCCTCACTTCTTCCGAAGAAGTCACGATAAGGATTTGGACGAGGAACAAGCATAAATCCAGGCGCTCTCATATGAGTATCAGGACCAACTACTGCAAGAGAATTCGCACCATATGTCTTTCCGTGGAAATCTCTGAAAAATGAAATGAATTCCTGTTTTCCTGTTGCAGCACGAGCACAACGAAGACCAGCTTCTACTGCAGTTGTACCTGAATCATAGAACTGAAATCCACCAAAACGTCCACCTGTGATTTCGTGGAGTTTTTCAACAAGTTCCATCTTGACCTTTGTTGTAAAGTCGTGACAGTTCATAAGCTTTTTAGCCTGTTCTGCAACGGCTTCACTGATTTTAGGATGACAGTGACCAAGACCTGTTACATAGATACCTGATGAGAAATCAAGATATGTATTTCCGTCAACGTCCTTAAGTGTGTACCCATAACCTGAATCAAAAGTTACAGGGAACAACTGAACCTGACTTGAATATCCTTTCATGTACTTAGAACATCTGTCATGATACTCGATTGATTTAGGACCAGGAACTGAAGAAGTAACCATATTAGGTACCTGAGAAAGGTCCATTTTTGCCCAATTTGCGCTCATAATAAACTCTCCTTTTTGATTATTATTTGTAAAATATTCACTACACTATTATAATACAGTATTTCCTTCGATTTGTCAATATATTTTTTTCGTTTTGTTTTCGTTTTTTTTACGAAACGAAAATATTAGCCTTCATTTTGTGTTTTATTGACAAAAATAAAAGTGTATTGTATAATTAACAAAAAGAGTTAATATTAGGTAGGGTAAGGAGAACAAATTATATGGTAGCCGATAAAAGAAGAAAGAATATTATTGAATTGCTGAACAAAAACGGAAGCGTTAGGGTAACAGAGCTTAGTCGCCTTTTCAGCACCTCAGAAGTAACTATAAGAACCGACCTCGCCGACATGGAAAATAAAGGACTTTTAACTCGTGTGCACGGTGGTGCCGTAAGTTCATACAAACCGTATTACAACATGAATCTTAATCAGCGTATGTCAACCAATCTGGAACAAAAAGAAATTATTGCCAAAAAAATTGCAGGTATGATTGAAGATAATGATACAATTATGCTTAATTCAGGAACTACAACTCTTCTTGTTTTTCGTGCTCTTCCATGTAACCTTAATTTAAATATTGTTACAAATTCAATATCCATTGCCCTTGAAGGTTCCACATATCCTAATTTCAATATAATTCTTTTGGGCGGATTAATCAACTCCAAATATCAATTCACATTCGGTGATGATGCGATACGTCAATTAAAATCTTACCATGCAGATAAACTTATCCTTTCGGTTGACGGGATAGATTGTGAGCGCGGATTTTCTACCTATTATGATAAAGAAGCGGAAATTGACAGAATTATGTTTGAACAGTCAATTGTAAATATCGTTGCAGCAGACCATTCAAAATTCAATCGATGTGCTTTTACAAAAATATCTGACCTTTCAGTTGCCGACTATATCATAACCGATACAAATGTTCCAGACACTCTTAAAAATAAGATTTCGAAACACTCAATAAAAATTCGTTAAATAGAAGGCTCTCACATATGAGGTTAATCCCAAAGTTTAGACAAAGATTCAGCATTAAATTCCTTGTAAATGAGTTCGGTATTATATTGGACTCATTCCTTTTTGTTTTACAAAAATTTCTCATTGTTGTAAATTCAGTAATTCTACCCTCATTATCTGTCCTGTCATAATTATATACTCTATATGCAGTATTTAAGTTTTGCTGGACTTCACAGATAACTATTTCTTTACCAATTGTATAGATTGTCCCTGCTTTTGTAAAGAAAGCATCACCTTGATTTACTTCACATTGTTGAGGTAATTAGGTATACAAAAATACAATCTAATACAAATTATTTTTTTATCATCAATTTGATCACTCATATTTAAATTATCAAAATAATACGCGAATCCTTCATTATTTGGATGCAGTCTCAAATCTGCAAAATATTAGTTAATAATTATATTCATATATCCTCACCATTCCAAGTGAATTAGCGTTTTCTACAACATCATCTGAAATGCAACATATTTCACAGTCTAATTTGTGATATAAAATTTTAAAAATTGCATCTCTTATCTGTTTCCTTCCCCCAATTATAATTTTTTCAGGATTAGACTTTATAATTTGTTTTATTTCATCGCAAAGCAAAACTCCCAAAAAAAAGCTGTATACTTCTGATTTGGTTTTGGAAAACATATTCCTTAAAACTCTTGTTTTGAAGACTGATTTATTGATTCCATTTTCCACGCAATACTCATAACCAAGAAGTAAATATTCCTCATTTAGACACGAAGTTTCGAGATCAACTGCATCCTTTAATATTGTCCCACCAGAAATTGATGAAATCATTTCTCCAGTAAGCATTGTTGTAAATTCAGAAATTCTACCCTCATTATCCGTTTGTATTATTTTAGAATGCGATCCAGGTAAAATAAATACACAGCTTTTAATATCGTCGGCAAGACCGATAAGTTCGCTTTCTTCGCCGCGCATCATATCTGCATTATCAATATTGGTGCACGAAGTTTTAACTCCTCTTATAAATACAAAAGGTATTGGTGAAATCTTCTCAAGAGTTATCTCTACCATCGAATCATGAAGTTCTTTAATTCCTACAGGTGTTTCAATATGGTCAAGTTGCAGAATTCCAAACTCACAAGTAAGCATGCCTGATGCAAGTATTTTTGAAATATCTTGTTCTTTAAGTGAATTTCTTTTTAAAATTTCTTCTATTCCTTTTTTTATTGTATTTTCAAGAATTTTTTTATTCTCTATTCCGAGTCTTGCACCAACATTAAACTTTAATATATCTATTACCTTCGAATTTTTAACAAGGCAAATTCTCGTATTAGTAGTACCTCCGTCAATAGCAATATAAGCCATCATATCACTTCACCTCCGAAACATATTTTCTTGAAAGTTCTGTGATTGATTTATAATCATTATTTTTAAGTGCTTTTTTATCAATAATATTTGAACCTATTCCAAACCCACGGACCCCTGCTTTTAAGTAATCTTTAATATTAGTTTCGTTTATTCCTCCAACAGCAAGAAGCTTTATGTGATTTAGCGGTGCAAGCACAGCCTTTACATAATCAATACCCATATTAGTTATAGGAAACATTTTTACAAAATCAGCTCCATTTTTATGTGCTGATTGTATTTCGCTCGGAGTTAATGCACCCGGCATTGAAACTAATCCAAGCTCTCGTGTTTTTTTAATAACTTCAGAACAGGTATCAGGTGAAATTATAAACTTTCCTCCTGCCTTATGTGTAAGCTCAACCTGTTTTTCCGTCAGCACTGTTCCTGCACCGATAAACATTCTGCCCTCAAAATGTTTTGAAAGCACTTCAATATTTTTTGCAGTTTCTTCATCACTTATTTTTCCGTCTGCACTGTATGTAACTTCAAGAAGGCGTATTCCTCCCTCATACATTGCCTCTGCTAAAGGAATGAGCTTATTGGACTCCACACCACGAACAATTACTATTATTTTTTCTTTTTCTATTGTCTGTATTACTATCTTTCGCATCATATATGCAATCCTTTCCTCCTTAGATGAGTGATCATTATTTCAGGTTCGTCACTATTTACAATTTGACTTCCATATGAAAAGGCTAAATCATAAAGAGGATACTCCTTAAGACTTGGTGCCATTAGAGGCATAATTCCTTTATCTAAAAGATAATCAAACCATTCTTTTGGACACATATTATCCTCGCATTTTTCTATAGTCCCATTCGAATGTTGTATGCGATGTTGCATACAAGCAACATCAATAAAACTTTCGGGATCAATTTTCATTTCTCCCATGATAAACCAAGGATAAAATCCGTGATAATAAAATGTGTCGCCGTGTTTTTGATAAACATACTCGAGCATCCTGCCGCTGAATGAATTTATCCAAGTTCGCTCCTGAACACCATATTCTATCAGCATTTCACAAATCTTATCTGCACTCTCATACGCAAAATCCTCACCATCTTCGGGATAATCTTTTAATTCGATATTAAGTAAAACTTTCGGATAACCTTTTACCAAATCTAAAAGTTCGGAAAGTAATGGCGGAGCTTCTGGCGAAATATCAATTTTAGCATTTACTGTTGCATCAAGAGTTTTTATTTCATCAATCGTAAGTTCCTTTATCTGTCCTTTTCCATTAGTAGTACGTTCAACGCTTTCATCATGCATTAAAATCAAATGCCCGTCTTTTGTCATATGCACATCTGTCTCTATCATATCAACACCTAATGTCAGAGCTCGTTTAAAGCTAAACATTGTGTTTTCAAGCCCAAAACAGCTTTCACCACGATGTCCGGAAACTAAAACCTCATCGTTTTTAAAATTATATCTTTTCATTGTCCGTACCTCATTAAAAGTAATATGGTTGAGAGTATGCCTGCCTACCGTCTGATGTTCTTAACTCTACTCTGAAGAATGGTTCTTTATCACGAATAGAGGCCATAGGTATACGAGCCTCGGTATAATCATCACCATAACCATTTAAACGGACTGTGGGCACCGTATGAACACCTTTTATGATTACCTGTCTTACAGGAGAGCAGGAAATAACCAACTCATCTGTATCCTCATCAATATATAACTCTTTTATTTCAACCCCGGTAGAAGCATAAAAACGTCCGTTTTTAAAAGCATCGATAAAATTATCATAAGTAAGCTTCGGCATGCTGATACAAATATATCCTCCAAGAGTGTTATCAGCAGGGCCAACTCTGCCTTGCGCATCATAACCGCTGTGATTATCATCTGCAGCAACTGCATAAGCATGACTTCCGTTATTTAAATATCTTGCCCAATATCCTTGACTTTCTCCGTTGTTATCATTAACTTGACTTCCGTGATTATATACTTCAAATCCGTCCAGTCCTGTAAGCGCATTTATTTCCTCACTTGTCTGCAAGGACCATCCCGGGTGATTCAAGGTGCAAACCCAGCCAAGTTTTTTCATATCTCTGATATAACGATTTATAACTCCAACATCATAAGCGTGGTTTTCGGGTATAACAACTGCATTATCAGGATCGCTTGCCAAAAAATTTATGTGACAAAGTTTAAACTTCTGCGGTATAACCTCAGGGTCAAGACAAGTCCATGCTGCTTCAAATCCCGCAATGGGCAAAAAATCTTCTGAAAGGAGTTGTTTGTGATAGACATACTTTGAGTGGTCGGTAAACGCTACGATATTGTATCCGTTCTTTAAATAATAATCCTTTACTTCCTGCGGTGTCATCCTCCCATCGGAAAGTGTGGTGTGACAATGTAAGTTTGCCTTATAAAACGAACCTTCTTTGGGCAATAAATATTTTCTCATGTAACTCCCCCTGATCTATAATCAAAATAGTTTTACGATAACAGAACAAATATTAAAACGACTTCTATTTTTCGTCCAATTCAAGTAATTCCGAAAAATCATATATATAATGGTCTGCAACCGCTCTTATATCCTTTTCATAATCTGCCGATGATTCGTCAAACACACCGCAAACCTTCATTTTCGCAAGCTTTGCCGTTTTGTCGGCATTATAGTTATCATCTAAAAAGAGCACCTCTTCAACAGGTTTACCTAGTTTTTCCGCAGCTTTTACATATATTGAAGGGTCTGCCTTTGTAGCCAAAAAATCATCGCAGGACCATACATTTGTGAATAAATCGTATATCCCAATCCTTTTTAAACAAACATCAAGCACTTTGTGAGGGCTTGCCGTAAGAATATTAAGGTCTGCACCTCTGCTTTTGAGTTCTTCAAGAACAGGAATCACATTTGCTTTTGCCTGAATATTATATGCGTACTCTTCATATACATACATGTTCATTAATTCAAGCAACTCGTCTTCTGATAAAGATATACCCAGTTCTTTAAAATACTGCGCCGTTCCGGCATACCCTAACGGAGTGATGATTTTTATAATATCATTCCCGTACTGTATACCATTTTCATCCAGAATTCTCAACATTGCCGAAATAAACGAAGGCATAGAATCAACTAATGTTCCGTCAAAATCAAATAAATATGTATTGTATTTCATTTTCGTTCTTCCTTCTGTAAGTTTCAGCGGTAAAATTCATCTGTAAAATAAGCACTTGTATTGGCATATTTTCCATAGGCATCCTTTATGGTTATTCTCAAATACTTATCTTCTTCACTAAAACTGAATACTGCCTCTGTCAGCGATTCTCCTTTTGGTGCAAACTCAGACTGTGTGCTTCTTATTCCGGTATTCAAAGCTATCATCTGTACATTCGAACAAGTTATATGTATTTTATCATCTTCGATATACAAATCATATATTTCAGGACCCTGGGATGCGTAAAAATTCCCCGCAAAAAGTGCATCGGTTATAGCTTCATACTTAAGTTCCGGTGCCTTTATCATTATAAATCCGCCAAATGAATCAAACTTCGGATGGTCGGGCGAAAATTTATTGTGATTATCATCTGTTGCAACCGCATAAATTCTTTTCCCTGAGCGAAGCATTTCATCATATATATCAGGCACATAAGAGTTATATCCTAACAAACTGCAATCGTTATTAAATATTTCCATTGCAAACATACCTTCATATTGAATATAATCTTTGTGTTCATCAAGCGACCATGTAGGGTGATTATATGTTATAAAGAAACCGGCATCACGTGCTTTTTTTACAGACTCATTAATGCATTGTGCACTGTGGTTTCTTTCCTTTTGCGGAATTGATTTGTCATACTTAACCAAATGCTTGGAATGAGCAGCACTGCGTACGCATTTTTCATTCCAGTCGGGATGCAAAATTATATCAGGTGATTTAGCAATAAAACAAAAATGAGATGTCTTTAAATCTTTGCTTGCAGGGTATACTCCATTTTCACTATATTGCAGTTCAAACCCTGCCAGGGCGAGAAAATCCTCATCAGTAAGGTCATGATGAGGGACAAATACATCATGGTCTGTGTATGCGAGAATTGAATATCCTTGCTCCTTATACGCTTTTTTTAGTTCTTCCGGCGAAAGTCTACCATCAGATATGTTTGAATGACAATGTAAATTAGCTTTATAGATGTTTCCTTTTTCAGGTAACAAATATTTTCTCATAGTAAATTTTCCTCCAATATGCCTTGTTAAAACATTTTATTAATTTCTTCAACCGTCTTTCTTACCAAAAGGTCTCCACCCTCATGACCCGCTACACCGCTTGAAACAAATGCTGAATAATGACCGCCTTTTTCAGCTTTTTCTGTCGGCAGATAACCGTCAGAACCACAACATAGCTGAATAAGGAATGTCTGCTCTGCTTTGCTTCGAGCTCTAATCTGGTCTCCGTAAACAAGGAAAAGCTCAAAAGTATTTGTTGCAAACGCAGTATTTCCAAAACGCGCAACATGAATTTCTGCAGGGTACATATCGTAATACTCCTGTTTTTCATATCTGCAGATAGTTCCGGCATATGCAAGCATTGCAGCACTGTCCTTAAAGGTTATTGCTTCAGCTTTCTTAGCAAACTCCTCTATTATTTTTTTTGCTTCTTCATATTCTTTTGTGGTTACTCTACGCAACGGTAAATCAAGTATTATTTTTTTGTGGTTTAAAAGTGCAGAAGATTTCAGATCATCCATTGAAATTTCATCGTACACATCAATTATTTCTCTTGAAATTCTTCTTCCGATTTTCCATGTGCCTTTGATATCATACATAGATGGGTCAGCTTTGCGGCTGAGTTTTCTGGGGTCTACGTTAGGGTCATCAATCGGAGTTTCTGGATCTACCCATCTTATCATATCTCTCGGACACTGGTCTCCTGCAGGGCCACAAAGTGCCAGTACATAAAAGTCTTCGCCGAATTTTTCTCTGAGCAGAATTTTAACCTTACCCCAGAAGTCCGAAGAAATATAGCTTCTCTGTCCAAGAACCTGAGAAGGACAAGCTATGTTTACAACAACACCGGTAAGCTTTTTGTTTTCGTCAAATATATACATAAGCTCCATACCGGAATCGCTTCCGCCTTCAAGCTCGGTAAAAGTAACTGAGTTTGTATCTCCCCACATTTTTGCACTACCGTCGCTAAAACACACTCTGCGGTTCATACCAACGGCCGCTCTGCCGAATTCGTTTGTATACATTGCAGGTTTTCTGTTTTCCCACGCCTGTTTTACTGCATGAGGAATTGTATCAATAAGGTACTGAAGGGCTTCGTCACCAACCAATGCATTATGCTGTTCAGCCAAAGAAACATCTTTCTTTTTCACAACATCTCCTATAAGCTTATCCAGAGCTTTGAGGGTAAGTCCAAGATCAAGACGTTTTGCTTTTGTATAATTGATTGATGTATGTGAATGTGTTGCGTGAAGAATAACATTATCAGGATTAAGCCCGTCAATTCCTTTGAGATTTGCTCTTATACCGTCAACGAGATTACACGCCATACCTTCAAGGTCGCAGGAAACAATAACCATATGGTCATCGCCGGTTTCTACTGCCATAGCTGTAACTGTAATTTCAGTTTCAACATATTCAGATACTCTTTCATAAAACTGACCGCAAAGAGATACCTTTCTATCGGGTGTAATACTAACCTCTGACCAACCAATTTTTAATTCGTTCATAACTTAACACTCCTTAATATAAATTATTTACCATTCCGCAACTGAGCCATCCTCGTGATGCCAAACAGGGTTTTTCCAGTTGTGAGGTGTTTTATTTTCTTCTATAACCAGTTCTTTGTTAACATCAACTCCAAGACCCGGAAGTTTTGGCAGGCTGACATAACCGTCAATAAATTCAAAGTCCTTTTTATTATTAACATAATCAAGCACTGTTTTGCCCACATTATAGTGAATACCCATGCTCTGCTCCTGAATTACCGCATTATAGCTTGTTGCATCCACATTAAGGCACGCCGCAAGGGCTATTGGTCCCAAGGGGCAGTGAGGGGCAAGTGCAACATCATAGCTTTCTGCCATAGCAGCAATCTTTTTTACCTCTGTAATACCACCTGCATGTGATAAATCAGGTTGTATAATATCTACCCCACCTGCTGCAAGCAAGCGCTTAAAATCATATTTTGAAAAAAGTCTCTCACCTGTAGCGATTGGAATGTTACAGCATGCTGCAATTTCTTTAAAACTTTCCATATTTTCACACAAAACAGGTTCTTCAATAAACATTGGATCAAACTCTTCCAATTTTTTCGCTAATATTTTTGCCATTGGCTTATGTACTCTGCCATGAAAATCTATTGCTATGCCAAAGTATTTACCACACGCTTCTCTTATAGCAGCTACTCTCTCTAATACTGCATCTATTTTATCGTAGCTGTCAATCATTTGTAATTCCTCGGTAGCATTCATTTTTATAGCACAAAAACCTTCGTCCATTTTTTCTTTAGCGGCTTTTCCTACATCCGACGGACGGTCACCACCAATCCAGGAATATACCTTCATTTTATCACGGCATGCTCCTCCCATAAGTTCATATACTGGAGCATTAAAATACTTTCCTTTAATATCCCAAAGCGCCTGATCTATACCTGCAATTGCACTCATCAAAACACCGCCACCTCTGTAAAATCCTGCACGATAAAGAGTAGACCAAATATCTTCAATTCTCATTGGATCTGCACCTATAAGGTACGATTCCATTTCCTTCACACAGGACAAAACAGCACTGCAATGTCCCTCTAAAACAGCTTCCCCCCATCCGTTAAAACCATTATCTGTTTTAATTTCTACAAATCCCCATCTTGGACGTACAAAATATGTATCTACGCTTATAATCTTCATACTCTTCCCTCTTTCATTTTTATAATTTTTGTTGACTTTTATAGATAAAACTATTATAATAGTATCATAAATTTTTGACAGTTTCTTGTCAGATTTCACATATTATATGACATTTTTTGTCCAAATGGAGGTATTAATTATGTATGCTGAATTTGGTATTGAACAAGAACTTAACAATCAACTTTTTTATAAGGAATGTGAGAATGACAACGGGCATATACATTTTCATTCGCAAATTGAACTTTGCATTGTTGATGAAGGAGAAATGGATGTTCTTCTAAATGACAAAAAAAAGACTTTAAAAAAAGGGGAAATGTGTATTTCCTTAAGTTATGATGCACATGTATACAAACCCGTTAAATATTCAAAATCAACAGTAATTGTTATCCCTTCGCATATGTGTGAAGAGTTTATATCAGGAATTAAAAATAAAAAGGTTGTAAATCCTTTTATATCAGATATACAAACTGTCAATGAAATTAAATCCTATTTTAATAAACTAAAAAACACCGATAATCATATTAAACAAATAGGATATATCAACCTTATACTTGGAAATATTATGGAGGCTGTTAGTTTTGAACAAACTTCCGATCCTATTGAAACAGAACTTTCCTCTAAAATGCTTTTTTATATTCATGAGAATTATAAAAGTGACATAACACTGTCGGCTCTATCATCAAAATTCGGATATACTGAAAGCTATATTTCAAGATACTTTAAATCATGCTTTCATATAGGTATAAATCAATATCTATCCATAATCAGGCTCAAAAATGCTATCATGCTTATGCGAAAGCATAAAAACAATATTACTTTTTGTGCATTGGAAAGCGGTTTTAGCTCCGTACGCACATTTTACAGAGCATTTTACAACGAATTTAATTGTAGTCCAAAAGAGTATTTACGGCAATATCATTAAAAAAGAACTGTGATAAAAATCACAGTTCTTTTTCTCCTAACACTCATCGAATTTTACTCTATCTCCCATAATTCATTGATTTTTGTGATAGACTCCCTGACCAAAAGGTCTCCACCTTCATGCCCTGTGTCCCCACTTGAAACATAAGCACTGTAGTGTCCTGCTTTTTCTGCCTTTTCTGTTGGCAAATAGCCGTGGCTACCGCAGCAAAGCTGAACTATAAAGGTCTGCTTAGCCTTACTTCTTGCCTTAATTCTGTTACCGTAATCAAGGAACAATTCATAAGGGTTTGTAGCAATCGCAATATCTCCTAAACGGACAACGTGGTATTCAATCGGAACAACCTCATTGTTTTGTTGTTCTCTGAATCTCTCAATATCCCCTGTATATATGTGCATACGGGCATTATCCACATAATCGAACACTTCTTTATCCTTATTCTTTTCAATATAGTATTCAAGCTCTCTTACAGCCCTATCGTGCTGTTCCATTGTAACCTTTCTCAATGGCACATCAAGATCAATTACTTCATGTTCAAAAATCGCCTCATCTTTCAATTCTGTTATTTCATCATAAACAGAAATTATTTCATTGACAATTCTCTTTGAAACCAACTTACATCCCTTTATGTCGTACATTGAAGGGTCTGCTTTTCTTTCAATGTAATTAGGACGTTTGATGTTAGGGTCATTGATTGGTGTTTCAGGGTTTACCCATCTTATTAAATCTCTTGGGCACTGGTCACCACCCGCACCACACAATGCAAGCAAGAATATATCATCACCAAATTTTTCTCTCAACATTTGTTTTGCATAACCCCAATAATCTGCTGAAATAAATGTTCTGTGCTCTAAAACCTGTGCGGGACAAGCAATATTGGCAACAATACCTGTAAGTTTTTTATTTGTATCAAAGAAATACAACAACTCAATTCCTGAATCATTACCGCCTTCTAATGATACGAAGTTTGCAGTGTTAACATCTCCCCACATCTGTCCGCTGCCATCATCATAGCTAACTCGACGGCACATACCAACAGCCGCTCTTCCAAATTCATTTGTATAAAGAGCTTCTTTTCTGTTTTCCCAAGCTTTCTTTGCAGCTAATGCCACCTTATCGGTAACAAGTTCAAGAGCTTCTAAAGGACTGCATACAGTTTCATCCGCAGTAACCGTTGGTGTGTATTCTTTTCCTTCAGGTAAAAACTCATTTAAAATTTGTTTTTTAACTGCAGATGCAGCTGCAGAACTTCTTATTTGAGTTCCTTCTCCATATCTTGAAGGTGAAATCACTAATGAAGTATGTGTATGTGTTACACACGCAATCAAGTTTCTCGGCTCAATTTCATTCGTCATAGCTTTTAGTTTTTCTCTTGCAAATTCGAGCTGTCCCTCTGAGAATCCAACAACATCTAAAGATGCAAGAATCATTTGCTTTCCATCTACTTCTAAAGCCAATGCTGTTACTGTTATATCAGACTCTACATGGTCAGAAATTCTTTCTATAAACTGTCCTGCAAGACTTGCTTTCTTTTCAGGTATGATGCTTTCCTCAGCCCAACCTACATATAACTTTCCCATTTTTATACACTCCTTTTTGTTTTCTTAACCTAACTCTTTTTAAAACTTATCCATCGAGGTAATATTACAGCACAAAGAATAAGAGATACTGCAATTAAACAAACACAACATACAGCAACCAATTGCCACGGCATATACTCCGACATTTTTGCAAACACATTTGATGCCACAAGCATACTCATTCCCAATTCGACACTTGTGTCAAACAACATCCAGAAACCCGCAGTTCCTCTGAAACTTGATTCTAATTGCATTGGAATAATCTTAAAAGATCCAGCCATATACAAAACTGTATCGCCGCATTAAATACCCATGCAATTACTATAACAGGATAACTGTTATTGATATAAGTTACAAGATTTGATATTAAAGCTCCGCCAACACCCATCATTACACTACTTTTCATACTTCCAGTTTGATTTTACAAAATCAACACAGTCTTTAATATCTTTTTTATTAAATTACCATTTGCACGAATATGTTCCATCTTCATTCATTAATATTTCGGTTCCATATAGTTTGCACATATTCTTAAGATATTAATACAAATCAACATCATAGTTTCTTCTTGGAAGTCCTACTAACGATTTATTTCCTTTCATTGGTGCCTTAATAGGCATTAATCGTATATTTAGTAGTTTATTATTTTCATCAGTTTCCCAACACGGAATAACTGACATCAACATCCTTTCATCTTCCATTAATCCTGTCGAAAAATTCTTTGAACGAATTTTTAATAAGTCATGCACAGTAGCATTTCTATCCACATTATGTTTTTCAAAAAATTCATAAGGTGCAATATCAACATCATATAATTCTGTTATAAAATCCCCTAAAGAATAGAATATAGGGCTACAACACTAAAGTATCTGCATAACACGAAAAAGCCAGCTTTGCTGAAAGGTCAGTGTACTTGACTGTTGATAGTTCAGTCATTTGTGTAATAGTAACCACCCCTCATTCCTCTTTTTACCATTTTTTTAACCTCCTAAGTTTTTTCTACTTCTCAACTAAACTTTCATAATTAATCCTCCTCATAAGTCTTTAAATAATAAAAAAACACATTTCTGTTTTCTTTTGTGTTTTCCATAATTAAAAATCTCCTTTTCAGTTATTTATAAGATCATGTCTTACCTGTGAAGAATAATAGTGATCAATTGTTGATACAGAGTTATATAACGCTGTAATCAAATACTGTTTAATATTCTTTATTTTTGTTGTGGTGTTATCCATACATTCAATCACATACTCAATATGCGTTTCGTTAAGTTTCATTATTCGATTAGAGACCATTCTTTGTGGTATACTTTCTCCACCGATTATGAGTTCATATTTTTCACTGCAAACTACATCTGTCATAACACTTACAATTTCATCAATTCGCTCTTTGCTAAATCTGGTTATCAAAGATTTATAACTAATTGCATTTTGAATTACCTGTGTGTATAAAAGCATTTTTATACTTTTTATTTTTACGCTCCTTTATTTTAATTTAGTTAATAAAAAAACAGACTATATATAAAATATAATCTGTTTTTTCCTATTCATAGTCCCATTTGTAAGTCAAATAATATTTCTTACACTTCATATTTATTTCTAACTAAATTTTTGACTAAATTTTGACTAACATTTCACCGTTTATTACCGTTTATTTCCGACACATTGTAATAATCCAAAAAAATAAAAAACAGGCTAAAATACTTGAATTATCAAGGTTTTAAGCCTGTTTTGGATGGTGAGCCATCGGAGATTCGAACTCCGGACAACTTGATTAAAAGTCAAGTGCTCTGCCAACTGAGCTAATGGCCCGAATAAATGGCAGGGATAGCAGGACTCGAACCTACGAAATGCCAGAATCAAAATCTGGTGCCTTACCGACTTGGCTATATCCCTGTATATGATAGGTTAATATTAAATAAGCCCATATCTCTGCTAACCTATAAGAAAAATA
>JAZOTJ010000125.1:0-14231 GCA_045657585.1 Clostridia bacterium
TCTTGCTAAGATTGATGCCAATTCAACAACCTTTTCCTTTGCTCTCTCACTTGTATATGGGAAACTGAAGAAATTTACAGCATCAATTTCAACGCCTCTTTTTGCTATCATATGACCTGCAACAGGGCTGTCAATTCCGCCTGATAATAATAGCGTAGCTTTACTGCCTGTTCCAATCGGCATACCGCCCTGACCATTTAATTTGTTTTCAACACAATATACATAAGCTGCATAATCTCTTATTTCAACCTTGACAGTTACATCAGGATTGTGAACATCACAAGTTATACCCTCACATACATCATCTAAATATCCGCCGACCTCTTGTCCGATTTCCATTGAATTATATGGAAATTTTTTATCAGCTCTTTTGGCTTCAACCTTAAATTTTTTACCGGGCAACAAATCATTTTTGCAATATTGATACGCAAATTCCTTGATTTTTTCAATATCCTTTTCAACAACTCCTGCTTTGGTAACAGAAACTATACCAAAAACCAGTGCAAGTCTTTCGCAAATTATGTCAATTTTCTCAGGGTCAGTCGGCTCAACATAGATTGTTGCCTGCATAATGTGCATTTTTATATTGTCAATATTCTTGACTGCATTTCTGATATTATCCATCAAAACATTTTCAAATCTTGAGCGGTTTCCGCCTTTTAAAATGATTTCGCCATACTTAATTAAAATAACTTCTTTCATATCTATTTCCTCACATGTTTTCTGATTGTTGCCACTTCTTTTATAAGTGCATCAACTGTTTTATCAATATCCTCATCTGTTATATCATTGGAAAGACTGAATCGTATTGCAGAATCAATCTCATCTGCACTACAGCCCATAGCCGACAAAACATGGCTTGGCATAGGCTTGTTTGTTGAGCATGCAGAGCCTGTTGAAACATAAATCTTGTGCATTTCCAATGAATGCAGTAAAATTTCACTTCTTAATCCCAGGAAAGAAACATTTAAAATATGTCCTGCCTGATAATCGCCCGTTGCCTCGTTTATTTTTACTCTGTCAATCTTTTCTGAAATATCATTTTTCAGCTTATCTCTTAACAATCTGATATTTTCCATATTATAATCTGAAATTTCTTCACAAGCCTTTGAAAAAGCCGAAATTCCGACAACATTTTCTGTGCCTGAGCGCATATTTTTCTGTTGTCCGCCTCCGCATACAAAAGGCTTTATTATTACATTATCTGCCACATATAAAATGCCAGTTCCCTTTATTGCATGAATTTTATGTCCGCTTGCAGACAGCAAATCAATTCCCCACTGCTTCGGCTTACACACAACCTTTCCAAAACCCTGAACAGCGTCAATATGTAATAAAGCTTTAGGGGATTTTTTCTTCATTATACCCTTTAGTTTATCAACAGGCATTATCGCACCTGTTTCATTATTGACATGCATAACGCTTACAAAAATTGTATCTTCTCTTAATGAATTTTCAAATTCCTCTAAATCTAAAATCCCATTATCATCAATTCCTATATATGAAACCTCAAACCCCTCATCCTCAAGCATCTTAAATGGTGTCAGAACTGAAGGATGCTCAACTTTTGTGGTTATGATATGCTTTCCTTTTTTCATATTTGCATAACACGCACCAAATATGGCAGTGTTATTTGACTCTGTACCACCTGATGTAAAATATATATTATTAGGCGAAACAGATAATATCTTTGAGGCATTTTCCTTAGCCTTTTTAATTATATTTTCAGCATCAATACCAAGTCTGTGCATACTTGACGGATTTCCGAAATTCGACATAGCATCAGAAACCGCACCAATAACACCCTCAGATGGCTTTGTTGTTGATGCATTATCAAGATATATCATTCATCTCACCTCTTTAAACTACTCTGTTTCTTTTTCCGCCATTTACAAAATCATTGATATTTAATACAATCTCATCAATACATCTTTGACGGGCTTCTTGTGCTCCCCATGCCATATGAGGAGTAAAGATTGTATTATCATAATCTAAAATTCTCTGATAAGGGCTATCCATCTGCATTGGTTCAGTTGAATAGACATCAACTCCGAGTCCTGCAATCTGCCCTTCTTCGATTGCTTTTGTCACAGCCTCCTCATCAACAACTGCACCCCTTGCAACATTAATCAATATTGCATTTTTCTTCATCAGCTTTAGTCTGTCGGCATTAATGAGTTCTCTTGTTTCGTCATTTAAAGGAGTGTGCAATGTTATTATATCACTCTCACGACACAATGTATCAATATCAACACAACAAAACTCGTCAACAGGTGTTCTTTTATATGCAATAACTCTGCAACCTATTTCCCGGGCAATATTTGCAACCTTGCCTCCGATATTACCCAAGCCGACAACTCCCCATGTCATTTGTGACATTTCGTAAAATACAGGTTTTAAGCAGTTAAATATACCGCTTTTTGAATATTTACCTGATTTAACATAGTTATTATATTGAAAAAGGTTTGTTGAAAGTGAAAATGCCATTGAAAGAGTTAGTTGCACAACACTGTCGGTTGAATATCCTTTGACATTACATACTGCAATATTGTTCTCTCTGCAATAATCAATATCAACATTATCAAATCCTGTCGCAGTTATACAGATTAATTTAAGATTTTTTGCATAAGGTAAATTTTCGCTATTTAATTTTACTTTATTTAAAATCAAAACCTCAGCATCAGCTATTCTTTCTATAACTTCTTCCTGTAGTGTTAATGGATAAACCGTAACCTCTCCCAAGTTGTCAAGAACTTTCAAATTAAGGTCATCGCCAAGAGTGTCAACATCTAAAACTGATATTCTCATAACATATTCCTTTCCTGAAAAACAGCGGGCAATCCACATTTTCGGAATGCCCGTTATTAATTATTTATTTCTTGCCTTTGCTCTTAAGTCTGCTTTTAAAATCTTCTTTCTCATTCTCAAGTGATTTGGAGTAACCTCTAAAAGCTCGTCATCAGCAATAAATTCCAAGCACTGCTCCAGGCTCATATCCTTTGGCGGAACAAGCTTCAATGCATCATCAGAGCCTGATGCTCTCGTGTTTGTGACATGCTTTTTCTTGCACACATTTACAACGATATCCTCAAGCCTTGCATTTTCTCCGACAATCATTCCCTCATACACTTTAACGCCTGCACCAATAAAGAGAGTTCCTCTCTCCTGCGCATTATACAGTCCATAAGTAATTGATTCTCCGTTTTCCCAGGCAATCAGAGTACCTCTTGTTCTTGTCTGCAAATCACCCTTATATGGCTCATAACTTTCCAATATGCTATTTATAATTCCTGTTCCTTTTGTGGCAGTCAGCATCTCACTTCTGTATCCAATCAAGCCTCTTGACGGAATTAAAAACTCAAGTCTTGTATAGTTCTGGGCAGTCGGGGACATATTGACCAATTCGCCCATTCTCTTGATTACGCTGTCCATAACAGTTCCTGTGTATTCATCAGGGACATCAACCGTCAATCTTTCGATAGGCTCAGACTTTACCCCATCTATTGTTTTAAAAATTACAACAGGGTTTGAAACCTGAAATTCATATCCCTCACGGCGCATATTTTCAATCAGGACTGACAAATGCAATTCTCCTCTACCTGAAACAGTGAACGCTTCTGTTGTATCAGTTTCTTCAACTCTTAGTGCTATATTTGAGTCAAGCTCACGGAACAATCTTTCTCTTAAATGTCTTGATGTGACAAATTTTCCGTCCTGTCCTGCAAACGGACTGTCATTAACACTAAAAGTCATTGACAAAACAGGGTCATCAATTTCTATAAATGGCAGAGCATCAGGATTATCAACATCGCAGATTGTTTCTCCGATATTGATATCTGTTATTCCTGAAATGGCTACAACATCTCCTGCTCCAGCCTCTTCAATAACAGTTTTTCCAAGTCCCTCAAAAGAATAAAGCTTTGTAACCTTTCCTCTTGCCACCTTGCCATCTGCCTTGCAGATTGACAAAGACATACCTGTTTTGATACTTCCTCTTTGGATTTTACCAACTGCAATTCTTCCTGTATAATCATCATAATCAATATTTGAAACAAGCATCTGCAATGGTTTTTCAGGCTCAACTTGAGGAGAAGGAATTTCATTTACAATCAAGTCAAATAATTGCTTCAAATCCTTATTTGGTTGTTCAGGATTATATTCAGCAGTTGCCCATCCGTCACGTCCTGATGCATATATAACAGGAGTATCGAGCTGTTCTTCAGTCGCACCCAAATCAATAAATAAATCCAGAACTTCATCAACCACTTCGTATGGTCTTGCATTAGGTCTATCAACCTTATTTACAACTATAATCGGCTTTAAATTAAGAGCAAATGCTTTTGACAAAACAAATCTTGTCTGTGGCATACAACCCTCAAAAGCATCAACAAGCAACAAAACTCCGTCAACCATTTCAAGTCCTCGCTCAACCTCTCCGCCAAAGTCAGCGTGTCCAGGAGTGTCAATTATATTAATTTTCACATCATTATATATCAATGATGTGTTTTTAGCCAAAATTGTTATTCCTCTTTCTCTTTCAAGGTCATTAGAGTCCATTACCCTGTCATCAACCTGTTCATTCTCTCTGAATATTCCGCTTTGCTTTAACATAGCATCAACCAATGTTGTCTTTCCATGGTCAACGTGTGCAATAATAGCAATATTTCTAATGTTTTTATAATCTGTCATGTTTTATCCCCTTAAGTTAATCAAATTTTTATTCATCATATTTTGCACAGACATAATTATTCCAAGTCTTGCCGATTCGTATGTAAGACCGCCCTGCATATATGCAATATATGGCTCTTTTATCGGTCCGTCAGCACTGAATTCAATTGAAGCACCCTGAACAAATGCACCTGCCGCCATAATAACCTGTTCTGAATATCCCGGCATATCCCAAGGCTCAGGAACAACAAACGAATCAACAGGAGCTCCCTGTTGGATACCCTGACAAAATGCTATCATTCCCTCCGCTGACTCCAATTTTACCGCCTGAATGATATCAAATCTGTCCTCTTGTGGCTTTGGATTAACCGAAAATCCAAGTTCATCATAGACTGCTGCACACAGGGTAGCAGCTTTAATAGCCTGAGAAACAACGTGTGGTGCCATAAAGAGTCCCTGATACATATCTCTGTTAAAGCCTAAGGATGCACCGCATTCCTTACCAATTCCGACAGATGTGAGTCTGTATGCACACAGTTCAATAAGTTTTTCCTTCCCTGCAATATATCCACCTGTTTTCGCCAAGCCTCCGCCAGGGTTTTTGATTAATGAACCCATAACTAAGTCTGCTCCATACATTGTAGGCTCTGATGTTTCGACAAATTCCCCATAGCAATTATCAACAATTGTTATAATATCAGGTGAAATATCCTTAACAAAGCTTACAATCTCCCCAATTTTTGAAGAGCTGTAGGTTGGTCGGTCACCATATCCTTTTGAGCGTTGCATAATAACTGCTTTAATTTTATTTTCTGATAGTTTCTTTTTTATCTCATCGTAATCGGGCTCACCATTTTCTAGTAAATCAACCTGTATATAAGACACTCCAAAATCAGCCAACGAGCCATTACCTTTTTCTCCCGAAATACCGATAACCTCTTCCAATGTGTCATATGGCTTTCCAGTTACTGCCATCAGGGTGTCTCCCGGGCGTAAAACTCCGAAAAGTGCAGTTGAAATTGTGTGAGTTCCTGATATAAAATTATGTCTTACCAATGCATCTTCTGCACCAAAAATCTGTGCATAGACCTTATCAAGTGTATCTCTTCCATAATCATCATAGCCATAGCCTGTTGTTGACACAAAATGAGTTTCGCTTATATGATTATCAGAAAATGCTCTCATAACCCTCAGTTGATTTATGTGAGCAATATCTTCAATACACTTAAACCTGTCCGCAATTTTTTCTTCTGCTCTGTCAACCAATTCCAGAACACTCTCCGATACTCCGAATGCATTTTTTATATATTCATTTTTGTTCATTATATAACCCCTTAAATCAATAAATTGTCGAACCTATTTTGCCCTCTGTTATAAAATAAGTTATCAGATTATATTTAACTGTACCATTAATAATTGCAACCTCGCTAACACCATTTTCAACAGATTTAACACAGTTTTTAAGCTTTGGTAACATTCCTCCGCCTATAAATCCGTTATCCAACAGCTCATTACACTTCTTTAAAGGAACATTATTAATAATAGTACTGCTGTTATTTATATCCAATAAAATTCCATCAACATCAGTTAAAAATACGAGTGTATCAACCTTAAGTGCCTCAGCAATTTCCAATGCTGCATCATCAGCATTAACATTTAATGTTTCACCATCTGCAGATAATGAAATTGGAGAAATGACAGGAACAATGTCATTATTAAGCATTAATTCAATAATCTTTTTATTTACTGATTTAATGTTTCCGACATATCCGATATCCCCCTCAGGAATTACCTTTTTCTCTGCCAAAATAAGTCCTGCATCCTTACCTGAAATTCCGCAGGCATTAATCTTTTCGTTTGAAAGTCCCTGAACAATTGACTTATTAACATATCCTGATAGCACCTGTTCAACAATTTCAATCGCATCAGCACCTGTTTTTCTATAACCACCGATAAACTCGGTTTTAATGCCATTTTTTTCAAGGCTTGCGGATATCTTCTTTCCTCCGCCGTGAACAATTACTACCTTTGCCCCCACCATTTTGAGCATAGCTATATCTTCAAAGATATTCTTGATTAAATCATTATTCTCTAAAATGCTTCCGCCAAGCTTTATTAAAACGGTTTTATTGTAGAGCTTCCGAAATGCGGGCAAAACGCTTTGAAAATTACTTATTTTTTCGGAAGCATCAATTTTTTTTGATACATCAAATTCCTTGATATACTTCTTGGTATATTCAACATCACTAGGACAAGGGATATATTCAATTCCTCTTTTTTGTCTTGTTTCGTTACCCTTGCCTGTTATTAGAATTATACTGTCTCTGTCAGATGAGAAAATTGCTTTTTTAATAGCCTCGCCTCTGTCCTCTTCTATCTCATAAGCACAATTCTCTGCCTTAACATATTCTGCAATTTCCTCGCAGATATTTCTTAATGGTTCTTCTCCGTGGTCTTCCTCTGTTATATATACAAAATCAGAGTATTTTCCTGATAATTCCCCCAAATCCTTTCTTCTTTGGAATGCCTTTTTACCCGGGCAACCAAAAACTGTCACAACTCTTCTGTTTGGAAATTCTTTTAAAACCGAGTTATACAAGCTTTCAAAACTCAGCTTATTATGAGCATAGTCGACTATAACAATCACACTGTTATCAGAATTCTGATATATCTCCATTCTTCCTGATGACCTTGCTTTCATTAATCCGACATAAATATAATGTTTTGGAATGCCAAGCGAATAACAAACTGCTATTGCGGCAAGTGCATTCTGAACATTAAAAAGTCCCGGAATTGTAAGCGTTATTTCCTCTGTATATTCAGGAGTTCTTACTTTAAAAACAGTGTCATTTCCTGATTTTTTAATGTCATATGCATAGATGTCAGCAGAAGAATCCTCCATCGAGAAAGTGACTCTTTTTTCACAAACATCTGATGCTTTTAAGACATCTTCTTTTCTTAATGTATCAAGACTCACACAAGCTGTTTTGCATTGCGAAAATATCTTCATTTTAGACTGAAAATAATCCTCAAAATCAGGATGTTCAACATCACTGATATGATCCTCTCCGATATTTAAGTACACGCCAACATCAAAGCCTACACCATAAACTCTGTCATACTTTAAAGCCTGAGACGAAACCTCCATTGTCATATAATCAATTTTAGAATTAACTGCATTGTTAAAATGATTTAAAAGCTCGCCCGCCTCAGGGGTTGTCAGATGTGATTCAAATTCCTCAACTCCGTCATAGGTATCAATAGATGAAATCACTCCGCTTCTGTTTTTGCCCTGACTTTTTAAATATTCATCTAAAATATATTTTATAAAATATGTTGTTGTAGATTTTCCTTTTGTACCTGTAATACCAATCAAAGAAAGCTTGTTCCAGACATTATCAAAAAATGCATTAAATAATAGTGCAATTGTTCTTCTGATATCATTTACAATAACACAATCCATATCAACATCATATTTCTTTTCTGAAATATAGCACACTGCACCCTTTGACTTTGCATCAATTAAGTAATCTTCCTTAAAATGTGCACCCTTACAGATAAACAAAGTATTTTTTGTAACCATCCTGGAATTGTAAGTAAGGTTTTCAATCACAGCCTCTGAATTAATGCTAATATCTGCTATGAGATTATTATCCTCAAGTATTTTAATATACTTATCTATAGAATAAACCATATTAATCCTCCAAATTTCATCTTACTTTTCTGCCGCACATTGTTATTGCCTTTTCACAAAGCACGTGCATTGCATCAACATAAAAATCTGTCAATTCGTGGTTGTCCTTAAAACAGGAAAGCTCTGTGCAAGCAAGAATTGCTGCCTCACATCCTGATTTTTTCAAGAATATATCCACCTTGTCAAAATCTTCAATGTTTCCTGTTTCGCCTTTTTTTATCTGATTATAAATGATATCCATAACAATTTTTTGAATATCCTCATCAGGTGTCACACACTCAATTCCGACTCTTTCACATTCCTTATTGTAAATCCCTGAAAAAACTGTTCCGTCAGTAGCCAATAAGCCAATTTTTTTTATACCTGGTTTTCTTTCTTTAATTGAAAGCACCGTTTCTCTTACCATATTTATTATCGGAATATCTATTTCTTTTTGGAGCATATCCCAGAAATAATGTGAAGTGTTACAAGGAATTGCAATCGCACATACATTATTATCACAAAGCATTTTAGCATCTTCTAAAAGCTTTGAAAACACATCATCTGTCTGATTGTTCTTAATAGATGCAGTCCTGTCTGGCATACTTGCATGATTTAATATTATCATATCAATATGCTCCTGGTCACATTTGGCATCTGTCATTTCAATTATTTTTTTATAAAATAACTGAGTTGCCATTGGACCCATTCCGCCGATTACTCCAAGTTTTTTCATACAAAAAACTCCCTTTATTTATAATACTTTTTAAATTTAAGATAATGCGCCAACTGCGAACGCTCTAATCTGTAAAGTCTTTCTATATCATTGTCTTCCTTTAATCTCAAAGGATTGACATAATTTCCTTCTTTAATAAGCCTCTTCATTCTGTCCTTATATTCAGGTGCATACTTAAATGCAACTCCCTTTGGAACAACCATCCACAAGTGCTCATTTTTTGCTATATCCTCTTCAATCGGATTATTGTATATAAAATCTTCAACCAAAAGTTCTGCAATATTATGACCAGAGCCTGTTACATAGAAATTACTTCTTCCTTGTCTTGTGTTAATTTCAAATGCTTTATACTTTTTATCACGACAGTCATACTTGATATCAAAATTAGAAAATCCCTTGTATCCGATTTCCTCAAGTAAAGTCTTGAACTTTTCCATCAATTCAGGCTCATACTCTGTTATTATAACTGCATGATTTCCTATTCCGTAAGGTGTGTGTTCTTCCAGCAACACATGACCTAAACACATCATTTTAACTTTACCATTCTTATCTGAATAGCTTGTTAAAACTCTCATATAGGTGTCATCACCTGGAAGATAATCCTGAATTATCATATTGTCACTGTATCCTGCGTTATATACCTTTTTAACAACCTTCTCCAGTTCTTCTTTTGTATCAAGTTTGAATACCTTTTTTTGTCCCTCAAATTTATGTTTATAATATTCAACCTGATTTGCAGGTTTTAAGATATAAGGTGCATCAAAATGCACTTTTATATTTTCGTAATCTCTCGGTGTGCATATATATGTTTTCGGATAGTCAATTCCATGCTTTTCACATAATGCATAAAACTTTTCCTTATCCATCAATTCTTCCAAGAAGTTATAATCTCCATAAGGCACTATTACATTTGATTTAAAGTTGTCTCTGTTTTGTGCAAGACATTTAACGTAATTATCTCCGCATCCGATTGCAAGTATCTTTTTTGTTGTATTAGTCATTGCGAATTCGTTTATAGTCTCTGTTATAACCTCTGCACTGTCAAGATTTTTTACTTCTGTAAAATCAACTAATTTACTTTTATAGCAAGTGCCCATCAAAGCCTTACCAAAGACTTTTGACTTTATACCATATTTTTCATAAAATGCTCTTGCAACGCTGTATACATTAATATCATTTCCGAATAAAACAGGGATAAATTCTTTTGTGACAAATTCCATAATAATACCTCCGTAATTAAAAATCGCACACTACTCCATTTTTATAATTATATCACTTTACAACAAAAAAAGCAAGCAAAAACCATCTCTGTAACATATAATTAACAATAAATTCCAAAAAAATGTTTTTTAGTTGATTATTTATAAAATTTGTGATAATATATATCATAAATTATCATTTATGAGGTTATAAGTATGAAAAGAATTGTTACCATACAAGACATTTCGTGTTTCGGAAAATGCTCGCAAACTGTTGCTATGCCAATTATCTCAGCACTCGGTGTTGAAACAGTACCATTGCCGACTGCAATTTTATCAACTCACACAGGAGAATTTAAGGACTATACTTTTCTCCCTCTTTGTGATGAAGTGAGAAAAATTACTAATCATTGGAAACAACAACAGATAAAATTTGACGCAATATATATAGGCTATATCGGCTCAATTGAACAGGCAGAATTCTTAGTTGATTTCATAGACGATTTTGCAGACGAAAACACTGTCGTTTTTCTTGATCCTGCTATAGCAGATAATGGCGAAATTTACTCAGGACTTGACTATGAATATATAGATGTCATAAGAAGGTTATGCGCAAATGCTGATATAATTGCTCCAAACATTTATGAGGCTATGCTTTTGGTTGATGGCGAAATTTCAAATGAATATGACGACAATGACATTGAAAGGATTTCAAAGTCAATTACTGCTCTTTGTCCAAAGGTTATAATAACAGGAATACATAAAAATGATAAAATCCTGACTTTGGGAATTGATACCTTAAATAATTCATCAGCAACAAAAGAAAATGAACGATATGACGGAATGTACTACGGAACAGGCGATGTATTCTCAAGTGTGTTTATAGGTTGCTATGTGAAAGGACTTGATTTTCATAAAGCAATTTCTTTTGCAGATGATTTTATACAGGAATGTATCAAAGAAACACTTCCTGACAAAGAAAAATACTGGTACAGCATAAATTTCGAAAAATGTATGCATATACTAACTGACTTTAACAAAAATCAAAAGACAGAAGATTAAAATCTTCTGTCTTTTTTATCATTTAACAACAATATTTATAAGCTTATCAGGAACAGGAATCACTTTAACAATCTGTTTATCGCCAATCAAAGCTTTTACAGTGTCTGATGCAAGAGCTGCTTCTTCTGTCTGAGCTCTGTCAAGTCCCGCTGCAATCAATATCTTATCCCTTACCTTACCATTAATCTGAACAGCAATTTCAATCTCATCATCAACCGTCTTATCCTCATCATATAATGGCCATGACTTAATAGACAACAATCCGCCATTTCCATATGTCTCCCACAATTCTTCTGTAATATGTGGTGCAAAAGGATTTAATAATGTTATCAAAGCAATAAACTCGCCCTTTGTAACGCTGCCATTTTTATAGAAATCGTTAACAAGACTCATCAATGTCGCAATAGCGGTATTGAATTTCATTCTTTCAATATCTTCTGATACCTTTTTGATAGTCTTATGAATATTCTTTTCCAAATCAGCAGAATATCCGTTATCATCTGTCATAATATCCTGTAAGTTCCATACTCTTTCAAGGAATTTATAACAACCTTTTAATCCCTGTTGCGACCATGGAGTTGACTGGTCGAATGCTCCTATAAACATTTCATATGTTCTGAAAGCATCAGCACCAAACTCGTCAACAACCTCATCAGGATTTACAACATTTCCTCTTGACTTTGACATCTTTTCATTGTTCTCACCCAAAATCATACCATGAGATGTTCTTCTCATATATGGCTCTTTTGTAGGAACAACACCTATATCATACAAGAACTTATGCCAGAATCTTGAATATAACAAGTGAAGAGTTGTATGCTCCATACCACCGTTATACCAGTCAACCGGTAACCAGTAATCAAGTGCTTCCTTTGATGCAAAAGCCTCATTATTATCAGGGTCAATATATCTTAAGAAATACCAGCTTGAACCTGCCCATTGAGGCATTGTATCAGTCTCTCTCTGAGCCTCTCCGCCACATTTAGGACAAGTGGTCTTGATCCAGTCATAAGCCTTGGCAAGTGGAGATTCTCCATTTTCTCCAGGCTCAAATGTTTCGATTTCAGGCAATACCAGAGGTAATTCCTCATCAGGAATAGCAACCCAACCACACTTTTCACAATGAACTAGCGGAATTGGTTCACCCCAGTATCTTTGACGTGAGAATACCCAGTCTCTTAGTTTATAGTTAACCTTTTTAGTTCCAAGACCTTTTTCCTCAAGCCATTTTATCATTGTCGGGATTGCTTCTTTAACTGTCAGTCCATTTAAAAATCCTGAGTTAATCATATTGCCTTCTGAAACATCAGTATATGCTTCAGCCTGAACATCTTCTCCGCCCTCAACTACTTCAATGATAGGAAGATTGAATTTCTTTGCAAATTCCCAGTCACGGGTGTCATGGGCAGGAACTGCCATAATAGCACCTGTTCCATATGTTACCAAAACATAATCAGATATCCATACAGGTAATTCCTTATTGTTAACAGGATTAATTGCATAAACACCTTTTAGCTGAACACCAGTTTTATCTTTTGCAAGCTCTGTTCTTTCAAATTCTGACTTCTTAGACGCCTGTTCAATGTAATCAGAAACTTCAGAAGCATTTTCAAGAGTTGGCAAAAGTTTCTTGACTAAATCGTGTTCAGGTGATAACACAACATATGTAGCACCGAACAAAGTGTCACATCTTGTTGTATAAACAATCATTTCATCGCCTGATGTCAAAGTAAATTTAACCTCAGCACCCTCAGAACGTCCAATCCAGTTTCTTTGCTGAGTTTTTACTCTCTCAATATAATTCACGTCATCAAGGTCATCAATAAGTCTTTGAGCATATTCAGTGATTTTTAACATCCACTGGCTCTTTCTCTTCTGAACAACTTCACTTCCGCAACGCTCACACACACCATTTACAACTTCTTCATTAGAAAGTCCGACCTTACAGCCTGTGCACCAGTTAATAGGCATCTCCTGCTTGTATGCAAGACCTTTTTCAAAAAGCTGTTTGAATATCCACTGTGTCCACTTATAATATTGGGGATCAGTTGTGTTTATTTCTCTTTCCCAATCAAATGAGAAACCAAGCATCTTTAACTGTCTTGTAAAATTATCAACATTCTGCTTTGTAATAATCTTTGGATGAATTTTATTTTTAATAGCAAAATTTTCAGTTGGCAATCCAAATGCATCCCAACCAATCGGATACAAAACATTATATCCTTCCATTCTTCTTTTTCTTGCAATAATATCAAGCGCAGTGTAGCTTCTCGGATGGCCTACATGAAGACCCGCAGCTGATGGATAAGGAAACTCAATCATCGCAAAAAACTTTGGTTTCTCACTTCCGTTTACAGCGTGAAAGCAGTTTGCCTCTTCCCACTTATCCTGCCATTTTTTCTCAATGCTTTTAAAATTATACTCTGACATTATCTAAAAACATCCCTTTCTATATTAAATTTAAAGTAATTTCTTCTGCATCAGTCCACAAACGCTCCAAAGAATAAAAATCTCTTGTTTCTTCGAGCATAACATGGATAATTATATCGCCATAGTCCATCAATATCCAATTGCCGCCGCTATAACCTTCAATATGAGCCGGTTCAAAATTGATTTCTGACATTTTTTCTTCAATTTCATCTGTGCAGGCTCTTAGTTGTGCTGCTGATGAGCATGAGCAAATAACAAAATAATCGCCAAGACTTGTTATTCTGGAAATATCTAAAGCAATAATATTTTTAGCTTTTTTATCATACATTGCCTGTGCAACTCTTTGTACTCTTTCCATTTTGCATTTTACTCCTATCTTTAAAAATCTCCATTTTTTATTTTACTATATTTTTCCCAAAATGTCTATATAAATTTATAAATTACTTGTTTTTTTACAAAAAAA
>JAZOTJ010000126.1:0-23054 GCA_045657585.1 Clostridia bacterium
CCTTTGAAAAACTGTGTTATTAAGGCAATCAGAATTCTGGAAAATAACTAATCATAACTATATACCAAACAACAAATAGAATGGAGCAAAAATAATGAGTATAAAAATTGGAATTATGGGTTATGGAAATCTTGGCAGAGGTATCGAGTGCGCTATAAAACAAAATGATGACATGGAACTTAGGGCAGTGTTTACAAGACGCGACCCGAAACTCGTAAAAATTCTGACTCCCAATGTCAATGTCTATTCAGTTGATGATGCAATAAGCAAAAAGGATGAAATTGATGTTTTGATTTTGTGTGGCGGAAGTGCTACTGATTTACCTGTCCAGACACCAGAATATTCAAAATATTTTAATGTTGTTGACAGCTTCGACACCCACGCAAAAATACCTGAGCATTTTGATAATGTTGATAAAATTGCAAAGGAGAATAATCATATCGGAATTATCTCTGTTGGTTGGGACCCTGGTATGTTCTCACTAAATCGACTCTATGCAAATGCAATTTTGTCTGACGGATGCGATTACACCTTCTGGGGAAAGGGTGTCAGTCAGGGACATTCAGATGCGATAAGAAGAATTGAGGGTGTCATTGATGCAAGACAATACACTGTGCCTGTAGATGATGCAGTAAGCGCAGTAAGAAATGGCGAAAATCCTGAGCTTTCAACAAGACAAAAGCATACAAGAGAATGTTTTGTTGTCGTTGAAGACGGAGCTGATAAAGTCCGTATAGAAAATGAAATTAAAACAATGCCAAACTATTTTGCAGATTATGATACAACTGTAACTTTCATTTCAATGGAAGAACTAAAGAAAAACCACAGCGGAATTCCTCATGGAGGAATGGTTATAAGAAGCGGAAAAACTGGTTGGAATTTGGAAAACAATCATATCATTGAATATAGCCTGAAGCTTGATTCAAATCCTGAATTTACTGCATCTGTTATTGTTGCTTATGCAAGGGCTGCTTACCGACTCAACAAAGAAGGTCAGAAGGGATGCAAAACTGTGTTTGATATTCCGCCTGCTTACATAATCAACAAATCGGGCGAAGAGCTTAGAAAGAATTTATTATAAGGGCTGATTATATGGATAATCTAATTTTATCCTTTACCGTCATTATGCCTATCTTTATTATGATGGTATTGGGATATGTTTTAAAAAAAGTTAATGTGTTTGATAATGACACTATTAAAAGGCTTAATAAATCAGTTTTCAAGGCATTTTTGCCCACCCTGATTTTTTACAATGTCTATACTTCAGAAATTGCAGATGTATTCAATCCGAAACTCATCCTCTATTCAATTATATCTATAATTGTTGTTGCAATTCTAGCATTTATTGTTGTTTTTTTCTCTGAAAAGGACAATGCAAAAAGAGGAGTTCTCATTCAGGGTATTTTCAGAAGTAACTTTGCGATTTTTGGTGTGCCCTTAAGCATATCTCTTTATGGAGATTCAATTACAGGCACTGCATCTGTTATGATAGCTATTGTAGTTCCTCTATTTAATATATTGGCTGTTATTGTTCTTGAAACTTTCAGAAGCGGAACAATAAATCTGAAAAATGTATTAAAAGGCATTATAACCAATCCCTTGATTATTGCCTCTGCATTAGGACTTTTGGCACTGTTTTCAAAAATCAGTTTGCCAACATTTGTTGAAAATACTATACGGGATATTTCAAAAGCATCAACTCCACTTGCTTTGGTTGCTCTCGGAGGCTCGATAGATTTTAAAAAGGTTAAGAATAACATAAAGCAATTAATAATAGGAATTGCAGGAAAATTAATAGTAGTCCCTGCATTGATTCTCTCATTTGGAATACTGTTGGGCTTTCGAAACGAAGAACTGGCAATATTAATATCATTGTCCGCCTCTCCTGTTGCAGTTTCATCATTCACAATGGCTCAGCAAATGGGCGGAGATTCAGACCTTGCAGCACAGCTTCAGATGTTTGGAACAACAATATGTATTATCACAGTTTTCTTGTGGATATTCTTATTAAAACAATTAGGCGTTATGTAAAACAGTCTTTATAAAATGAAACTACACACCGCAGTGTGTAGTTTTATTTATTCGCTAAAATGTCGCAATTTGCGAATTGTTTTTTAAATTAATTAGAAAATACTTCTTGACATAATATGTATTTTGTGTTATACTTATTAAGCAGTTTAGATTTGACTGCTTGTTATTAATATCGCAGGGTAGAGCAGTTCGGTAGCTCGTCGGGCTCATAACCCGGAGGTCGTCGGTTCAAATCCGGCCCCTGCACCCAATTTGAAAAGCCACGCAGATGTGTGGCTTTTCTTTATAAGATAAAAAGGCAGTCTGTAAAACAGACTGCCCTATTAATTATTTCTCTTTCTTACCTGACAAGGTTTTATTAAGTATTACTACCACAAGGATTACAATTGCCATAACAATCATAATACCCAGCATACCTTTTGCCATATAGGCAAGATTTTTAACAAAATTCATTGGTTCAAACATTTTATAGCACCTCTGTTTCTATATTATAAGAAGAAATTCAAAATCAAACCACCTGCAATAACCGAAGCAATTTGTCCTGAAACATTAACACCCATTGAGTGCATCAGCAGGAAGTTTGAATTATCCTCAGCCAATCCCATCTTGTGAACAACTCTTCCTGACATTGGGAAAGCAGAAATACCTGCAGCACCAATCATAGGATTGATTTTCTTTTTCAGGAATAAGTTAAGTATCTTTGCAAAAACAACACCGCCTGCAGTATCAAAAATAAATGCAAACAAGCCAAGCCCCAAAATCATAAGAGTTTCAGGCTGCAGGAATTTTTCTGCCTGCATCTGAGTTGCAATAGTGATACCCAAGAAAATTGTGATAAGATTTGCTAAAACTTTTTGAGCAGTATCAGACAAGCTGTTTAAAACTCCGCATTCTCTTATCAGGTTACCAAACATCAAGAAACCTATCAAAGACACTGAGCTTGGTGCAACTATTCCGACAATCAAAGTAAGAATTATTGGGAACAAAATTCTTGTTGTCTTTGAAACAGATGATGGCTGATAATCCATTCTTATCAATCTTTCTTTTTTGGTTGTCAAAAGCTTGATTACAGGTGGTTGAATAATAGGAACTAATGCCATATATGAATATGCCGCAACCATTATCGCACCAAGATATTGTGAGCCGAGCTTTCCTGCAACAACTATTGATGTAGGACCGTCTGCCGCACCGATAACCGCAATTGAAGCCGCATCATTAATATCAAAGAACATTGAAGCAAGGCAAAGAGTAAAGAATATGCCAAACTGTGCAGCTGCACCAAAAATCATAAGCTTTGGATTTGATAACAATGGTCCAAAGTCTATCATCGCACCTATTCCTATAAACAATATCAAAGGAAACAATTCATTTGCAATACCTGCATTATACAGGGTTTCAAGTGAACCTCCCGGCAAAATCGCATCTGCTCCGGGGATATTAACCAATATTGCACCAAATCCCATTGGTAACAACAATGTAGGCTCCATATCCTTTTTAATTGCCAGATAGATAAGAATTCCGCCTATAATCCACATTATAATCTGTCCTGGTGTGACATTTACAATATTGGCAAAAATCGCGCCAATGTCCTGAATAAACTCCATTTTACATTCTCCTTTAAAATAAACTTATATAATATTTTAATAAATATGGTTAATTTTGTCAATAGTCATATTAAATTTCAATATAAACCGCACGTTCTGTTTCATTCCAGTATACCTTTGCATCAAACGCCTCAGAAATCGCTCTGACAGGAACAAGCGTTCTGTTTATATGAATTCTTGCAGGCGCCTCAACGCTTATAATCTGATTATTCTTGCGAATTGTATCCGCACCAATTGTGACAACAACAGTTGTATCACCTTTTTTACCTGTTGCAGTTTCATTTTCCCCATCCCAGCTTACAACTGCTCCAAGTTCTTCAAACACATCGCGCATTGGAACAAGCGTTCTTCCATTCACTATAATCGGGTCCACATCAAAGCAAATTTCTTTATTGTTGATATAAACAGGGATTCTCTCCTTTGGATTATAGCTCATTATATGCTTTTTATAAACCTCTACTGCTTCTGCCCATTTTTCTCTGTATTTAACATTGTAATATAAAATATAATTATCATTAATGTCCGCAAGGCATGAAGCCCCCAATTTGTCCGGAACTGCGCCCTCGAAATATATCTGCTCCAATGAACTGCATCCCATAAATGCCCACATCCCTATGTGCATTACCTTTTGAGGTATCGTTACAACGGGAACATCAGGTAAATTCATAAAAGCAGAATCTCCTATTTTTTCAAGCGATTGCGGCAATGTAATCCTTACCACACCTTTACATCTGTTAAATGCTCCGTTGCCTATAGTTTTCAATCCCTCAGGTAAATTTATGTAATTAATGGCTGAGCAGTTATAAAAAGCTCTTTCGCCTATTGTTGAAATTGTACGTGTAAATTCAACTGTTTCCAGCTTGTCAAATTTTGCAAAGCTCCAGGCTCCAACCGATGTTATACCATCTTTTATCACAAGTTTTTTTGTATCGTTTATATGCTTATCCCATGGTTTTTCATCTGTTTTTTGATAGTTTTTCATATCTCCGCTGCCCCAGATGGTTAAAACCCCATTATCATAGCTCCAGTTGATATTATCCTCAGCAAGCACTATCATCTGTACAGATAAAATCAATGAAACAAGAAGTACAAAAATTTTTTTACTCATTTTATTTCTCCTTATTCTTTTATATTTAATGTACTTTTCAGCTGCGAAAGCTTTGATGGACCTATAATAGGAAATACATCAAAATCACTTTGCTCACAAAGCATCTTCAATGCCATACTTGATATAGTCGCATTTTCCTCTTCTGCTCTGGTTTTTATTATATTAAATGTATGTATTGAATGTTCATTCAGATATCTGTCTCTAGCTTTTGGAGATAGTTCATTTGTTGCATATTTTTCAAAAAATCCCTTTGCCTGAGATGAAAATGCAAAAACAGGGATATCGTCATTATCATATTTATCCTTTTCCTCATCAATATAACAAAGCTTATAATCCCATACCTTTGAGCGTGTTGCCAGATTATACAAGCCCTGACTCGCACAAAATCCCATCTGATTAGACATTTGTGCATATTGATTGGCTTCTTTAATCCTGTCATAAGACCAGTTTGATGCGCCAAAAAATCTGACCTTTCCCTCTTTGACCAGACCATTCAATATATCAATTGTCGGACCAACAGGCTTGTCTTCATCATCACGATGCAACCACAATATATCAATTCTTTCAATGTCAAGCGCCTTAAGACTTTCGTTAACATCAAATTCTATGTCCTCTTTTTCAAGGCGGCTCTTTGATAAGTCATCAAATGATACCGGATGAGCGCACTTTGTTGAAATAAAAACATCATCCCTGATTGTTTTTATAAACTCTCCTACTGTCTTCTCACTCTTTCCGCCACAATATAATCGTGCAGTATCAATAATATTACCGCCATTTTCAAGATAATAATCCATCAGGGAAAAAGCTGTTTTTTTATCTATTCTTTCATCATATCCATCTGTTCCAAGAACAGTTTGTGACAAATTCATATCGCACAGTTTTATATAATTCATCATTTTCTCTTTTCTCATATAAATTTCTCTATCTTTATATTATACTATCTAACAACAAAAAAATCAATATGAATTACATAAAAATTGTCGGCATATAGCCGACAATTTTTTACTTCAATGTGACTGTAATAAGTCTTACTGATGCATCAGATGAATTCCCCTGTGTTAGATAAAGATTTATATTTGACACTTTGTTATTCGCAAGCTCATTTACTGAAATTGTTCTGCATGATGAACTTTGCAGGTCAATAATTTCAACATTATCTGACAATGTATATATAGTCGAATTAATCATTATTCTGCCTGCATCAACTGCTCCTAAAGAGTTTCCAGATGCAATTTTCTTCATTGATTTTATATCTGTTATTCTTCCATTTACTACTCTGTATGCAACTGCACCTGAGATATTTGCCTTTATATCACTCTGATATTCTACAGATTTTGAATCACTGTAAATGGTATATACTCCTGATGTGCCATTTCCTGAAGGCTCGTAGTTTCTCAAGAGTCCGAACTGATATGAACCAGGCATATCACACACATACATAAATGCAATATCTCCAAATGCATTTGTGCTGACTGACGCTATGACCTGATTTTTTGAGATGTTATCAACATCAAGTTCTTCAAAGTCAATAACCTCAACCTGCAGTGCTTCATCATCATCAGATATTCTGTTAAATATAACTCCATCCTTTAAAAATGTTTTTCCGCCAATTGTACGTTTTTGTAGATTTACTTCTCCGTAGTTTTCATAATATGATGCTTTGGCTAAAGAAACATATCCATTATTGTATGTAATCCTCACAAGGTCGCCGACATATCCCGAATAACTTGAATTTGCCTTATATTCATATGTTTTTCCGTCTCCCATAAGAATTTTCACCATAGTCTGGCTTGAACCTTCATTCTCTCCGGTCTTTGATGTTTCCTTATAGCTGTCAATCAGGATACCACAATCATAAGAATTTGTATCAGACAGCTCAACTGCAAAGCAAACCTCATCATTTTCTCCCAACAACAAAGTAACTCTCTCACCTATTTTAAAGCTATTCTGAGAAGCGTCAAGCTTAGATGTGTCAACTTTTGAATTTATGCTGTAGATATTTCCGCCGACATTAACACTTGTGACATAAGCTTTCGATGGTATTGCCTCATTATAAATACCTGTTACCTTTTTATCATAGACATCCATTGTGTTTTCCTGCTTGTCATAATAAACAACATCGTTGACCTTGATATCCGCAACTGTCACAGTTTTATTGTTCTTGTAAACTGTCAGGTCTTCATAGTCAATTTTTATGCCCTCAATATAATTATCAGCCAGAGTATAATTCTTTGTTGCGCGAACAGGTGTAATTCCCGATGAATTATTGATTCCCATAAACATAGCATTATCAACCATTATTGCCATGGTGGCTCTTGTCACGGGGTCATTAGCTCCAAAATTCATATTCTCCGCAAGTTTTAAATCTTCTGCCTTTTTTATATAGTTTGCAGGCCAGCTGTATCCGACACTTTCTTCATTATATCCAAGCACTCTGCAAAGGATTGTCACAGCTTCAGCGTATGTGATTACATTGTTTGGTTTAAATGTTGCATCTGCATATCCTTTTATAATGTTATTTGTTGTGAGATAATTTACATAAGGAACACACCATTTCACTTTATTGACATCATCATATGGCGATGATGTTGAAATTGACTCTGCCTCTTTTGTTTTATCTGTCATTGCCACAACAATTTTACAAAACTCAGCTCTTGTCACATTGTTCCAGGGTCTGTAAGTGTTGTCTTCATAACCATTTATGACCTTGGAATCACTGAGTCTCATAACAGGATAGTAACATTCATAATCAACATTCAAGTCACTGTATGATTTTGCAAAAACGCTCATATATGAAAATATGACAGCCATCACACAAATAACACTTATTAATTTTTTAAATACTTTCATTGTCTTTTTCCTTTCATTATTCTGCTCTCAAAGCCTCAATCGGATGCAGATTTGCCGCTTTTTTAGCAGGTGCAATTCCAAAGAACACCCCGATTGCCGCTGAAAAACAGAATGATAATATAACCATATTCATCTGGACAACATATTGCATTCCAAGTAATGATTCCACTACAGGACCGAGACCTATTCCCACTATAATTCCGATAATTCCTCCAATTGCGCTCAATAATATTGATTCAATCAGGAACTGGAAAAGTATATCAGTTGTCCTTGCTCCGATAGCTTTACGAATACCGATTTCTCTTGTTCTTTCGCTTACGCTTACAGTCATAATATTCATAACGCCTATACCGCCGACAATCAGGGAAATTGCCGCAATACCTGCTAACATTGTTGTCATCATACCCGTAATTTCATTCATAGTATCTAACATTGCAGAAACGCTTGATACGGAAAATCCATAGTCAGAGCCCAGCTTTTTTGTAATAAATGCTTTGATTGAATCGACTGCATTCTGCACAACTTCATCATTTGCTGCTTCAATATAATATGTTGAGATTTTTTTGTTTTTCAAAAATCTCATTGCCGTTGTATATGGAATGGTTACTTTGTTATCCTGAGAAGACTCAGTTGAGTCCCCGACCTCTTCATATACTCCAATTATCTTAAATTGCTTACCATTTAGCTTGATTGTTTCCCCAACAGGATTCATTCCGCCAAAAAGTTCGTTTTGAACATATGTACCTACAACAGCCACATATGCACGATTTTCACAGTCATAATCAGATATAAATCTTCCGTTTATCAGCTCAACATTCTTAATACTTTCATACTGCGGGTCAGTTGCATCAAGAGATGTCTGGAAATTATGGCTACCCATTTTTGCCTGTGCAAATCCTGTAATATAAGGAGTCAGATTCGATACAAGCTCCTGATTGTCCTCAACATACTTCTTTAAATCTTCAAAATCTACACTTCTTGTTGAGGCTCTCCTGTTCATACTTACAGTTATAAGCTTTGTGCCCAATGCCTCAATCTGCTCAGTTATTCCCTGAGTGGCACCTCCTCCGATACCTGTTAAAAGAATTACAGAGCAAACACCAATGATTATTCCGAGCATCGTGAGAGCTGAACGTCCTTTATTGCCCATAATACTCTTAATAGACATCTTGACAGATTGGTTGAATTTAGTTAACAGTATCATAGGCTCACCTCTTCTTCACTTGACTTATTATCGACATCAGATGTTATGAGACCGTCTTTTATTGTAACAATTCTTTCTGCCTGCTTTGCAATATTCAAATCGTGAGTAATAAGCACGACTGTGTTTCCCTCTTTATGAAGTTCATGAAGCATCTGCATAATTTCTATACCTGATTTGGAATCAAGTGCTCCTGTTGGCTCATCGGCAAGAATAATTGACGGTTTTGATGAAAGTGCTCTTGCAATTGACACTCTTTGTTGCTGTCCTCCCGACAATTCAGTGGGTTTATGATGAATTTTATCCTCTAATCCGACTTTTCTTAATGCCTCCATCGCAAGTCTTGTTCGCTCATTCTGAGAAATTCCGCGATAAATCAAAGGTAATTCTACATTTTCAATAGCCGAGAGCTTTGACAGCAGATTGTATTGCTGAAAGATAAAGCCTATTTTCTGATTTCTCAAATCTGCAAGTTCATTGCTTTTCATTTTACTCACAGCTATACCATCAATCCAGCATTCTCCGTCTGTCGGGACATCAAGACATCCAATCATATTCATAAGTGTCGATTTCCCCGAGCCTGACGGACCGATTATTGCAACAAACTCATGAGGTTTTATGTGTAGACTCACTCCGTCTAAAGCATGGACATCAGCATCTCCCATATGATATATCTTTTTTATGTTTTCTAACCTTATCATACCATTACCTCATACCACCAGGCATTCCGCCGCCTGATGGCATTCTGTTTCCGCCTGACATTCCTCCTGTCGGCATTCCGCCACCCATCATTCTGCTTCCACTCATACCACCCATCATTCCTGACATTCCCATCATTCTGTTTGATGAGTTTGATTCTGTAGAAAGGCGTTGTATTTCGTCAAACTCCTGCAATCCGCTCTTAATTTCTATATATTCATCATCAGAAATTCCAGTTTCAACTATTGCAATAACAAATCCCTCAGGAGCCTGTGGCATCATACTCTTTCTTTCTGTTTTAGGCTGGTCGTTATTCTTTTCCTGTTTCTGTTCAAAATCCTTTGATTCAGGTTGTTTTTCTGCATCAGGTCGTTCCATACCCTCAGGTTTTTTAGCTCCTTCAGGAATTTCTTTGCTCTGAGTAATTTCTCCCATCGGCTTTCTATTGCTCATATCGGGCATTTCGCTACCATTAAAGTTTTTACTTGCAGCAAAATTCCCTCTCATTGCAGCCATAAAATCTTCTTCAGTTGCGCCTCTTTCTCCTGTATCATCTTTTAGGAATACGTAAGAAACTCCCATAATTGTTTTTACATCTGCACTCGGAACCATCAAGACATTTTGTGCTGACTCAATTATAACACTCGCATCAACATTCATACTTGGTCTTAAATTGCCAGGTTCATTAATAACAACCTCTGCAGTATATGTAGTAACTCCGTTTGTTGCAGTACCCTCAACGGAAATGCTTGTAATTTCTCCTGTGAACTTTTCATTCGGCAAAGCATCGCATGTAATATCAACTGCCTGCCCCTCGTGGACCTTGCTGATATCCAGTTCATCAATTTCCATTGTAAATTTCAGTTTTGAAATATCAGCCACAACCATAAGGGTTGTTGATGAGTTTGTTCTGTCTATTGTGTCACCAGCTTTAGCATTTTTTGTTATAACTGTTCCGAAAATTGGTGATGTTATTGAATAATTATCAAGACTGTCTCTTGTTTCTTCCATAGAAAGCTGAGCACTTCTGTAACTTAACTCACTGTTGGTAAGACTTCTTTTCTGGGAAGAAAGTGCATCAGAAGAAATTGTAGCTATAACTTCTCCCTTTTTCACATAGTCTCCGTTAGAATGATTTACAGCTGTTATAGTTCCTGTTGCCTCTGCTTTTATTGTACCTGTTTCACTATACTCAATAGTACCGAATCCAGGGCTTTGCATACCTGCTATTTCTCCGCCAACAACCAGTCCGCTGTTAAATGCACCGGGATTTTCAAGCTCGATTGTCACATTATATGTCTTTGAGCCATTGTCCTGCACGCTTGAGCCGCTGCTTATTGCTGACACAGTTCCTGTAACAACACTCATATGCACAGAGCTTGAAATATTCGCGCTTTGTCCGATATATATATTATCTATCTGGTCCTCTGTAAATGGCAATGACACTTTCAAATCCTTGGTATTTTCAATAGTTGCAATCTGCTGATTATTTGAAAGCTCACTTCCTTTTTTTATGGTCAGACCTGAAATAATTCCGTCACACGGTGCAACTACTGAAAGCTTTTCCTGCGCCTCTTCATAATCGCTTCGTGCATTATTCAGATTATTCCTTGATTGCTCAAGCGAGATTTCCTGTCTTTCCATACTCTTTCTTGCTTCTGCTGTATCAAACTGATAAAGAATATCGCCCTCCTCGACCTCATCTCCGACATCATAAGGACTGTTTATAATATCTCCGCTGACCATTGATATTATTTCAAATCTTTCATATGGCTCAACAGACGCTTCTCCTGTTATAACAGATTTGATATCCCCATATGTAACGACATCGGTCTGCACAATATCCATAGAATTTACAGCCTTTGATTTTTTGTTAAAAACAAAATATCCGCCAACTGCACACACAACAATTGCCGCAGCAACTAAAATTACGATGTTCTTCTTTGATAAACTCAGTTTCTTTATTCGTTTCAATTCGTATTCCTCCTTAAGATCGGGTGTATTTTTCCATATTACAGATTTATTATAATATAAAATTATTTCCTATATGTGTCACAGATGTTTTTTTTATGTAAATATTTTTTGAATAAACTGTAAACTGGCGACTAAATAACAAAAAACCTCCGAAAATTCGGAGGTTTGGTGCGAAATTATCTCTTTGAGAATTGTGGTGCACGACGAGCTGCTTTCAAGCCGTATTTCTTTCTTTCCTTCATTCTTGAATCTCTTGTCAAGAAACCTGCTTGTTTCAATGTTGCTCTGTATTCGTCTGTATCAACTTCCAATAAAGCTCTTGCGATACCGTGACGGATAGCACCTGCCTGACCTGTGAATCCACCACCTTCAACCTTAGCGATAACATCAAACTTACCGATTGTTGATGTCAAAACCAATGGTTGACGAACGATAACCTTCAAAGTATCAAGACCAAAATATTCATCTATATCTCTTCCGTTAATTGTAACGTTTCCATTTCCCGGAACCAAATAAACTCTTGCAACGGAAGACTTTCTTCTGCCTGTACCATAGTATTGTTCTTTTGCCATTTTAAAATCCTCCTTACTTTATTTCTCTGTCCCAGTTTTCAGGTTTTTGAGCTGCATGCTCATGCTGGTCATCCTTATATACACGAAGTCTTGTTATAGCCTTTCTTCCGATTGTGTTGTTTGGAAGCATGCCCTTTACTGCATACATAATAGCTTTTTCAGGGTTTTCTGCCATAAGCTTATTGTAGTGAATTTCTTTAATTCCGCCTACCCAGCCTGTGTGATAGTAACGAACTTTCTGATTAAGTTTGTTACCTGTCAAAACTGCCTTTGCTGCGTTTATGATTATCACGTGGTCACCGCAATCAACATTTGGTGTAAATGTTGGAAGGTGCTTACCTCTTAAAATGCTTGCTGCCTGAGCTGCAACACGACCTAAAGGCTTATCCTGTGCATCAATGATATACCATTTTCTGTTAATTTCCTGTGGCTTTGCCAAATAGCTGCTCATTGAAATTTCCTCCTTGTTTAAGTAATTATAATTCGGTTATCTGAAACCTGCAAGAGATATGATACTACTTTTTCAAACCCTTGTCAACACTTTTTTTAAAAAAATTAAAATAGTTTTTCAAATCTCTTTCAATCTCTTTTTTTCTCCGTTTTTCTCTCATTTACTCGTTCTCTATTTTTAAAATTGTGTCATAAATTTCGCTTGTTTTCTCAATAATATAGTCAGCTTTTGCGTCAGATAACTCCTTTTCATCGCGAAATCCCCACAAAACACCAATAGATTTCATTCCTGCATTTTTTGCAGTGAAGATATCAACATTGGTATCTCCGACAAAAACACATTCACTGACTTCCACTCCCAACTCATCAGTCAGAAGAACTGCTCCCTCAGGGTCAGGTTTTGTGCTAATATTCTCTCTTTTTCCGTGAACTATATCGAATAAGTCCCCGAAGAGGTTTTCAGCAACCATAACTGTCACATTATCAGGCTTATTTGAGAGCACTGCAAGCTTTATCCCTCTGTTTTTCAGTTTTTGCAACTCATCAATCAATCCGTCAAACGGCTTCGTTTCAAAAATCGGGTCGGCTTCATATTCCTTATCATACTTTGCCTCGACCTTTTTAAAGTTTTCATCGGTGTCTGCATTGCAAAACTTCAACATTCTGTGTATCAGCTTTACTTTTCCGTCACCTGCAAAATATTTGAATTCATCCTTATCTATTTCATCAAACCCAAAATGAGTGAGTGCAACATTTCCAAAATGCGCAATTGTGGATAATGTATCGGACACTGTTCCGTCCAAATCAAAAATCACTGCTTTTATCATTCTTATTAATTCCTCTCATAAATTTTTCACATAATTATATAACATACAAAAATATATGTCAATTTTTTTGTTATAACCACTTGTAAAATTGAAATAATTGGTATATAATATATGTTGAATTAATAGGTAATTAATTATGTGAGTAAAGGAGAAAAAGAAAAATGGCTACATTTATTGACAGAATTAAAGAAAGAGCAAGAGCTGACAAAAAAACAATCATACTTCCTGAATCAATGGATTCAAGAATATATGAAGCTGCAGAAAAGATTTTAAAAGAGGATATTGCTAATGTTATTATCATTGGTACTCCTGAAGAAGTAGAAGAATATGGCAAGGGATATGATGTTTCAAAGGCAACAATAATCAATCCTTATACATATGAAAAGACAGAAGAATATCTTAACCTTTTCGTAGAACTCAGAAAGTCAAAGGGCTTAACATATGAAGAAGCAAAGAAGACTGCTTTAGGCGACTATATGTACTATGCCTGTCTGATGGTTAAAGCAGGAGATGCTGATGGTGTTGTTTCAGGTGCTTGCCACTCAACTGCAAACACTCTAAGACCAAGCTTACAGATTATCAAAACAAAACCTGGTGTAAAGCTTGTATCAGCATTTTTCTTAATGGTTGTGCCTGATTGCGAATATGGTGCAAATGGTACATTCATCTTTGCAGACAGTGGTTTGGAACAAAATCCTGACCCTGAAAAGTTAGCTGCAATTGCAGCTTGTTCTGCTGAATCTTTTGAATTATTGGCTGAGAAAGAAGCATATGTTGCTATGCTTTCACACTCAACAAAGGGCAGTGCAAAGCACGCTGACGTTGACAAGGTTGTTGAAGCAACAAGAATTGTTAAAGAAAACAATCCTGAACTTAATGTTGACGGAGAACTACAGCTTGATGCTGCTATCGTTCCATCAATCGGAGAATCAAAGGCTCCTGGTTCAACTGTTGCAGGAAAAGCAAACGTTTTGGTATTCCCTGACCTTGATGCAGGAAATATCGGTTATAAATTAGTACAAAGACTTGCAAAGGCTGAGGCTTACGGTCCTGTTACACAGGGTATTGCAATGCCTATAAATGACCTTTCAAGAGGTTGTTCAGCAGACGACATCGTTGGTGTTGTTGCTATTACATGTGTACAAGCACAGGCATAATTTTAAAAGAGAGGAAGTTTTAGAATGAAAGTTTTAGTTATTAACGCAGGAAGCTCATCATTGAAATATCAGTTGATTGATATGGATACAATGGGTGTTATGGCAAAAGGTCTATGTGAAAGAATTGGAATCGCAGATTCAAAATTAACTCACAAAAATGTAGCAAAGGGCATTGAAAAGGAATTCAAAAAGGATATGAAAGACCATTCAGATGCTATCGCTATGGTTATTGATGCTTTGGTATCAGCAGAATGTGGCGTTATTTCATCAATGAGCGAAATTGACGCTGTTGGTCACAGAGTTGTTCACGGAAGTGAAATTTTTGCAAACTCAACTATAATTGATGAAAAAGTTATGAGTGCTCTTGAAGAATGTTCTCCTCTTGCACCTTTACACAACCCTGCAAACCTTATCGGTATCGAGGCTTGTCAGAAGCTTATGCCAAATGTTACTCAGGTAGCTGTATTTGACACAGCTTTCCATCAGACAATGCCTAAGAAAGCATTTATGTATGCTCTTCCTTATGAGTATTATGAAAAGTATAAAATAAGAAAGTTTGGTTTCCACGGAACAAGCCACCGCTTTGTTTCAGCAGAGGCTGCAAAGATGTTAGGAAAGCCAATCGAAGATTTGAAGATTATCACATGTCACCTTGGAAATGGTTCATCTGTTTCAGCAGTCGATGGCGGTAGGTGTGTTGATACATCAATGGGCTTCACTCCATTAGACGGAGTCGTTATGGGAACAAGAACAGGCTTTATGGACCCTGCAGTTGTTACATTTATCATGGAAAACGAGGGAATGAGCGCTAAAGAGGTTGATAACCTTATGAATAAGAAATCAGGTGTGTTCGGAGTTTCAGGCGTTTCAAGTGACTTCAGAGACCTGTCAAAGGCTGCATCTGAAGGCAACGACAGAGCACAGCTTGCTCTTGATATGTTCTGCTACAGCGTTAAGAAGTTAATCGGTTCTTATGCCGCTGCAATGGGCGGAGTTGATGCCGTTGTATTCACTGCTGGCGTTGGCGAAAACGATGCATATTGCCGCAAGGAAATTGTTGACGGACTTTCATTTATGGGAATTAAAATTGATGAAGAAGCTAACAAACAAAGAGGTAAGGCATTGGATATCAGTACAAACGATGCAGCAGTCAAGACATTAGTTATTCCAACTAACGAAGAATTGATGATTGCGCTTGATACAAAAAATTTGGTTAGTAAATAATTAAAAAGGGCAGTTCTTATGAACTGCCCTTTTTTTAACAAAATGTATCCTTATATCTTTCAATACAATTCTTTATAATCTCTCTTGCCTCGTCCCTTCCCATAACCTCACTCACAACAGTTTCTTTTCCCTCCAAAGATTTATATACTTTAAAGAAATGTTTTATTTCGTCAAAATTATGAGTTGGCAATTGCGATATATCAGAATAACAGGTAAGTGACGGATCATTAAATGGTATTGCAATTATTTTTTCGTCCTTCTTATCATTGTCAACCATATTTATAACTCCGATAGGATAACATCTTACCAAAGTCATCGGAACAATACTTTCCTGACACAAAACTAAAACATCCAACGGGTCATTATCTGCAGCATAAGTTCTTGGAATAAATCCGTAGTTTGCAGGATAGTGTGTAGATGTATATAAAACTCTGTCAAGGTACAAAAGTCCTGTTTCCTTATCCATCTCATATTTATTTTTTCCGCCCTTAGGAATTTCAATGCACGCCACAAAATCATCTGATGAAATTCTCTTCGGACTGATGTCATGCCATATATTACTCATTTGAATACCTCCGATTATTTTTATTAAGTATATCATAAATTTTTTGATTTGTAAATCATTTATTTTTTTGTTTTCCTGTCGCGTCTATCACATAATTCTCTTTATAAATCAAGTCAGAAACCTTGCACAGCTCATAATTCTCTGACAGATCAGAAACGAGCTTTGGCAGAATTTTTGCAGTGTTTTCTGTACCTGTATGCATCAGCACAATGCTTCCATTATTAACCTTTGGGACAACTCTGTTATAAATTTCATCAGGAGCTTTAGCTTTATAATCAAGGCTGTCTATTGACCACTGAATATAAAATCTTCCGTTTTCCTCACACGCACTTACAACATTATCATTATATTCCCCGAATGCTGCGCGAAATAAACACGGAGATTCTCCTGTAATATTCATAAGAAGTTCATCGCATTTTACAATATCTTCTAATATATGTTCCTTACTCCATTTGCTATAATGGTCGTGGGCGTATGAATGGTTTGCAATTTCATGTCCCTTTTCATAAATTTTCTTAACACTTTCAGGATATTTCTCCGCCCACTCTCCGACAATGAAAAAAGTACATTTTGCCTGATATGCATCAAGTGTTTTTAAAATATTGTCAATATCCTCATCGCCCCAGGCACAGTTAAAGGTTAAAGCCACCTTATTGTCATTTGTTTCAACACAGTATATCGGGATTTCTCTACTTCCCACTTTGAAAACGGATTTTGTTTTTAGTGTCCCTACTCCTATAGAAAGAGCCAATACAAAAAAAAATGTAACCACCAATGTTCTCGCATTTATAACAAAGCATTTCATATATAAATCTCCTTTACAAATCACTATATTAATAGTATGCAAAGAGAGTTTTTATTATGTTAAAAGACCGCTTTACAAAGCGGTCTTTTATTTCCTATTCCAGAGATGCACTATATTCAATCATTGAAAGAATTTCCTCTTCTTCAACCGACTTCGGTACATCAATTGTTATTGTATAATCAAAAGTATCGTCTTCATGGTTTTTTGAAACACTAAACTCTTCAACTGATACATCAAATTCGCTAAATTTTTTACTTAATTCCCTGATATAGCCTTTTTTATCCACTCCATCAATTCTTAAATATTTATGATGCGGCGTCGATAAAAATCTTGAATTTGAATGAAGAATTATCTGTGCAAAGTAAATCATAAGTGTGAAAACTATTCCCACAATATAGAGTCCTGCACCAATTGACATTCCTATTCCTGCAGTTGCCCACACTCCAGCAGCAGTTGTAAGGCCTCTTACAACATTTCTGCGCACAAATATCATTCCTGCACCCAAAAAACCTATTCCGCTGACAATACAGGATGCAATTCTTGATGGGTCAAGTCTCACATCAACACCATCGAGTGCTGCCATTTTAATTAAATCATAAAATCCGTACTTGGAAATAATCATCATCAATGCCGCCGCACAGGCAACAATAAAGTGAGTTCTTATTCCCGCTTCCTTTGAGCGATTTTTCCTCTCATAACCAATTATCAGCCCGCATATACCTGCAAGCATTATTCGAAATATATAAATTAATTCAGACATTTTCTGCTCCTTTCATTACATACTTTCAACGGTTTCTATGCCCAAAAGCAACAATGCAGATTTAATAACCTGTGTAGTTGCATCAACCAACGCAAGACGGGCTTTTTTAGTTTCTTCATCAACATCACCCTTTAGTATAGGATAATTATTATAGAACTTATTAAAACATCTTGCAAGGTTTGTCACATATCTGTTTATATAAAATGGCTCATTTTTTGCAGCCGCATCAGAAATAGCATCTCCAAATGCATTTATCTGCTTGACAAGCTCATATTCTTCATCTGATGTAGTCAGAGAAAAATCAGCGTCAGAATAGTCAATTTCACATCTTCTCAATATACTTCTGCCTCGCGCATAGCTGTATTGAACATATGGAGCAGACTCGCCCTCAAAATCAAGCATACTGTCCCAGGAGAATACAATATCCTTTTCCCTGCTGTTTTTAAGAAATGTGTATAAAATAGCACCGATACCGATTTTTGTTGCAACCTCTTGTTTATTTTCCATTTCAGGGCTGTTTGTTTCCACAATCTCAAGAGTTTTCTGAATTGACTCATTCAATACATCCTCTAAGAATACAACATCACCATGTCTTGTCGAAAGCTTTTTGTCAGGAAATTTCACCAAACCAAATCCGACATGAGTACACTTATCCGCCCAGTCAAAACCTGCTTTTTTAATTACTGCAAAAATTTGCTTGAAATGAAGAGCCTGAGGAGTTCCGACAACATATATGTTCTTTTCAAAATCATATGTGCGTTTTCTGTACAGTGCCGCTGCAATATCTCTTGTTGCATATATTGTTGCACCATCTGATTTTAAGATTATACAAGGCGGAACATTTAACTCATCAAGCATAACGACCTTTGCTCCGTCACTCTCGCACAACAATCCCTTTTCATCTAAGATGTCAACAACCTCCTGCATTTTATCGCCGTAAAAGCTCTCGCCTGCATATGAGTCAAAGCTAACTCCAAGCATATCATATACACGCTTGAATTCCTTAAGGCTGACATCTCTGAAATACTGCCACAATTCAGTTGTTTCTTTGTCTCCATTTTCCAATGATTTAAAGTATTCTCTTGCCTCATCTTCCAGCGCAGGCTCTTTTTCAGCCTCCTCATGGAATTTGACATAAATTTTCAAAAGTTCATTAATCGGGTCCTTTTCAATAACCTCTCTTACTCCCCATCTTTTGTAGGCACTAATGAGCTTTCCGAATTGAGTTCCCCAGTCGCCAAGGTGGTTAAGTCTTTGAACATCGTAGCCAAGATAATCATAAATTCTTGCCAATGAATTACCGACAGCTGTTGAAAAAAGATGTCCGATATGGAATGGTTTTGCAATGTTAGGAGATGAATATTCAACTAATACTGTCTTGCCATTTCCCTCACAGGACCTCGCAAACTGACCATCTGAGTCCTTGACCCTTTGCATAACATCATTTATGTATTCTTTTCTGTCAAAGAAAAAGTTTAGGTATCCGCCAACAGCCTCAACCTTTTCAAACGCCTTGTCATCTTTTATTTTTTCCAACAACTCTTGCGCAATCATCGGTGGAGCTTTTCTCAGCGTTTTTGCTAAAATAAAGCAAGGAAAAGCTATGTCTCCCATCTTTGCATCAGGAGGCACTTCCATAACCTTCATAAGCTCATCCTTTGTCATTTCAACCAATCCGCATATTTTTTTTGCAATATATTCTTTATGTTCCATTTTATTACCTCATCTTTTTTGTATTAATATAGTATAATATTTTTATCTTATTTTGTCAAGCATCAGAAAACTCTTTTCATTCCCTTTACCAAGCCAAAAACTCTGACTCTCAACACATCCTCATTTTCAAATCTTTTCGGCGGATACATAGGATTGACGGACTGCAATTCGACATAATCATCGCCATATATAACCTTTTTGACCATTCCAAGCTCAGAATCAACCATAACAACTGCATAGCTTCCCGACTCGACAGATGGCTGGCATTTTACAAATACCAAATCGCCCTCTTTAAATTCGGGATACATACTGTCCCCTGAAACTCTTAAATACACATATTCACAGTCGTCTGTTATTGATTCCTTTTCCTCAAAAATATAGCCTGTTATGTTATCATTTGCATACTTACCCATTCCTGCCGAAACTTCTCCCAAAACAGGAATTGGTATCATTCCGTCATCATATGATACAGTCGCTTCCAGTTCCTTATTATCGCTTATTCCCGAAAGCCATTCCTCTTTAACATTAAATGCCTTTGCCATCGCAGCAAGAACAGGCTGTTTGGGAGATAAAATCAGACCTGCCTCGTATCTTTGTATAGTAGATTTTGCAACTCCTATTCTTTTTGCAACATCCTCCAATGTCATATCCTTTTCTTTTCTGACCTCTTTAATTCTTCCGCCTATTAACTCCAGATCATACATTATTTTTCATCCTTTCAACACTAATTTATTGTTGATTTACTATTATTTTACCACACATCATCGCACAATGCAACATTTTTTGACATTTATTTTCATCTTTCACTATTTTTTTAACAAGATTTGTAGCATAACGCATACAAAAAATTTATTAAAAATTTGCGCTGCGCTATTGACACAAATAAAAAAATATGATATACTTTTCTTGTTGTTGCATAGTGCATCTTGGAGGACATTATGTACTATAAAAATTATACCGAGGACGCAGTTCTTGAACTTGAAAGACAAAGAACTATGCCCTATGAAACTTCATATAACAATCAGGACGAGCGTTACTGCAAAGAATGCGGCTCTTCCTCAAAGCTGCATAAAATTAATTCACATTATTTGTGCGAGGAGTGCATATGTAACTCCTTAAGAGAAGTATATGCGGGAATTAAAGAGAATATGACTGTTTATTCTATAGACGCTCTTGAGGTCCTTAAAAACATTATATCAGACTTCAGCGATAATGAACTGATATATTATGTTGAAAATCTATATGAAGATGTATGATAAAAGCAGGGATATGCTCCCTGCTTTTATCATATCTGAAACTTAAAGATTATACCAATTACTGCTGAAATTGCAATAAATACAACGGGATGCCATTTGAACTTTTTTATTGCAAAATATAAAATCAATGCCATAATTGCACCCTGGTAGAAAAATCTACTCTCATTCATAAATGCAATTTTGGCAACACCTATTCCCGCAACTGCAATTAACGCACAGGACGCCACTCTGAGTCCATAAAGAACATTATTAACAATTTTGCTTTCTCTGAATTTATTTAAAAACCCTGCAATTATTGTTATAACAATCACAGATGGAAAAACCTCTCCAAGCGGTGCAATTATTGCGCCTATTAATCCCGAATGCTTAAATCCTACATAAGTAGCCATATTTATACCTATAGGTCCAGGTGTCGATTCTGAAATTGCAATCATATTTGAAATATCTGCAATATCGAACCACACATTTGAATTTGCAATTTCATACAGGAATGGAAGAGTTGCAAGCCCTCCGCCGACAGCAAAAAGACCTACTTTAAAAAACATAAAAAACATTTCAATCAAGTGCATCTTATTTCTCCTTTTTATCCATCATTTTTCGAATTGCAAACCCTAAAGCCCCTGCAATAATAATTAAAACCATTGCTGAAACATCAAAGAATAACGATGCAATAAACACCATTGCAAATATTCCCCATGCCCATTTATCAACCAATGCTTTTTTTGAAAGCTTTAAAACTGCATTAAAAATTAAAACACATACACAGATTCTTATTCCATTAAATGCATATTGAACTACCTTATACTCCAAAAAATTAGAAATAAAAGCCGATATTATTGTAATGATTATAATTGATGGAGTAATAACGCCTAAGGTAGCAGCAATCCCGCCGATAATTCCTTTGAGTTTATAACCAACAAATGTTCCTGTGTTAACCGCAATAACACCGGGAGTACACTGACCTATTGCAAAATAATCCATCAGCTCCTCTTCGCTTACCCACTCTCTTTTTTCAACAAGCTCTCTTTGCAATATCGGAAGCATTGCATATCCTCCGCCAAAAGTCACAGCTCCAATTTTTGCAAAAAGAAAAAATAATTCAAAAATAGTTTTCATCAAAATCTCCTTAATCTGTTTTTCCTGATATTATGCTTCACAATTTACTGATAATTCTACCACAATATGGCACTATTTGCAATATAAAAATGTAAACTTTATCTATTGACTTATCAATTAAATTAATGTATTATTATACAATACATACAACAAAGGAGATGTTCTAAATGCAAATAGGAGCTCAGCTTTACAGTGTGTATAAACACACAAGTAATCTTGAAAATTTTTCAAAAACACTAAAAAAGATAGCAGATATTGGTTATAAAGTAGTACAGGTATCAGGCACTTGTGACTACGATCCACATTGGCTTAAGGAAGAACTCTTGAAAAATGACCTTAAGTGTGTACTCACTCATGTGTCAACCAATAAGTTCCCCGGGAATATAAAAAAAATTGTTGAAGACCACAAAGTTTTTGATTGCACACATATTGGAATCGGTGGTATGCCTGGAGAAATGAGAGGAAGCGTTGAGGGTTATAACGAATTTAAAAAGGTATATCTCCCTATTGCTGAAGAAATGCGTGACCTTGGTGCAAAATTAATGTACCACAATCACTGGTTTGAATTTGATAAGTTAGATGGAAAAGATGTCATCGAAAGAATTCTTGAGGATTTTCCTGAAGATTCAATTAATTTTACTCTTGACCTTGGCTGGGCAGACTTTGCAGGCTGTGATGTTGTAAGGCTCATCGAAACTCTCAAAGACAGAATTCCGATAATTCATCTTAAGGACTACGCTGATATGCCTACTGACAAAGATATAAAATTCCCTGCATATCTTCGTCCTGTTTATGAGGGTAAGGTTGATTATGATAAATATATCAATGCACTCAAGAACACAAATTGCGAATATATGCTCGTTGAACAGGATGAATCATTTGACGAGTGTCCGTTTGATTGTCTGAAGAGAAGCTATGACAATGTGACAAAGAGATTTCCCGAATCAAAATAATCCGACATTTTAAACATTATACGAAAAAAGTATTGACAAATCATTTCAACTATGCTAGAATAATTAGCGTTGAAATGTGCTCGAGTGGCGGAACTGGCAGACGCCCAGGACTTAAAATCCTGTGGGAAGAGATTCCCGTGTCGGTTCGACCCCGACCTCGAGCACCAAATAAGTGGCTTGAAACCTTAG
>JAZOTJ010000127.1:0-3972 GCA_045657585.1 Clostridia bacterium
GGCGGAATTCCGATTATCCAGGAGTTAAAGTTCAGTCTGGTGAGTAACAGAGGGTGCTTTGGCGGTTGCAGTTTCTGCGCACTGACCTTCCATCAGGGACGGATTATCCAGACCAGAAGTCACGAGTCCATTTTGGAAGAAGCCAAGCTTATGACTTGGGACCCGGATTTTAAGGGGTACATTAATGATGTGGGGGGACCCACGGCAAACTTTCGTGCACCGGCCTGTGAGAAACAGTTGACAAAGGGCGTATGTCCCAACAAGCAGTGTTTGTTCCCGACGGCGTGTAAAAATCTAAAGGTAAATCATGAAGATTACCTTGCACTGTTAAGAAAATTAAGAGAATTGCCGAAAGTAAAGAAGGTATTTATTCGTTCCGGTATCCGGTTCGACTATTTGATTCATGATAAAGACCGTACATTCCTTCGCGAACTGTGTGAGCATCATGTCAGCGGTCAGTTAAAGGTTGCGCCTGAACATATTTCAGACAATGTTCTAAAATATATGGGCAAGCCTAGAAATGAGGTATATAACAAATTTTCGGATAAATTCTATAAGATAAACGAAAAATTAGGTAAGAAACAATATCTTGTTCCTTATCTTATGTCAAGCCACCCAGGCAGCACTTTGCATGATGCTATAGCGTTGGCGTTATATTTAAAAAGAAATGGTATAAATCCGCAACAGGTGCAGGATTTTTACCCTACACCTGGAACAATTTCAACCTGTATGTTCTATACGGGTCTTGATCCTTTTACAATGGAAAAGGTGTATGTTCCGAAAACTGCAAAGGAAAAAGCAATGCAAAGAGCATTGTTACAATATAGAAATCCCGATAATTACAAATTAGTCTGCGAAGCCCTAAAGCTTGCGGGAAGAACTGATTTGATCGGATTTTCTAAAGGATGTCTTGTAAGACCGCAAAAAGAAGAATGGAGGAAAGAAAAAAATGGCAAAGATATTAGACGGAAAAATGGTGTCACAAAGAATAAAGGACGAACTCTCCGAAGAAGTAATAAAGCTAAAGGAAAAAGGAATTGAGCCAGGTTTGGCAGTTATTATCGTGGGAGATGACCCTGCAAGCAGAGTTTATGTTAATAATAAGAAAAAGGCTTGTGAACAAATCGGTGTATATTCGGAGGAATATGCTTTACCTGAGGAAACTACTCAGGAAGAACTTTTGGCGTTAATTGAAAAGCTCAATAATGATAAGAAAATAAATGGTATTCTGGTTCAGTTGCCTGTTCCAAAGCATATAAATGAGGAAACAATAATAAATGCGATTAAACCTGAAAAAGATGTTGATGCATTTCACCCTGTAAATGTCGGAAAAATTATGGTCGGAAACTTTGATTTTGTGCCTTGCACTCCTGCAGGTGTTATGGAGTTAATTAAAGAGTCAGGAATTGAAGTTGAGGGTAAAGAATGTGTTGTTGTCGGAAGAAGCAACATTGTCGGAAAGCCTCAGGCTATGCTTTTATTGCACAAAAACGGAACTGTTACAATTTGCCATTCAAGAACAAAAGACCTTAAGGAAAAAACTTTGCAGGCAGATATTTTGGTTGCTGCAGTCGGAATTCCTGAATTTATAACAGGCGATATGATAAAACCGGGAGCTGTTGTTATTGATGTCGGAATTAACAGACTTGAGAATAAAAAGCTTGTTGGCGATGTTCATTTTGAAAGTGCCGAAAAGGTTGCAGGTGCAATCACACCTGTTCCCGGCGGTGTCGGTCCTATGACTATTGCAATGCTTATGAAAAATACTGTGAAAGCTGCATTAATTCAACAATAATCTAAGGGGAATTATAAGAATGTCAAAGGGTGGAATTCATAAAGAGCATCGCAAAAGAATGAGGGAAAAATTTAAAAAAGCACCTTTTTCTATGCCTGACCACGAGCTTTTGGAAATACTTTTATATTATTCTATTCCGATAATTGATACAAATGATAAGGCTCATAATCTGATAAATCTGGCAGGAAACAGTCTTTCAAAGGTTTTGGAGCTTGATGAGGCTCAGATTAAGTCAATTGACGGGCTTGGCAGTAAGACTGCTGATTATATAATGATTTTAAGGGAATTGTATAATCGTATTGAAAGAGAAAAGCTTACATCCAAGAAAGTCAAAAAGCTGACAACTCAGAATATAAAGAATTATCTTATTGGGGAGTTTTTAGGACTTAAAAAGGAACAGTTTTTGATGATTTGTGTGGATATAGACTGCAATATTATTAACAAACACATTGTATCTGTTGGCTCGGAGTCTTCATCGGTGGTATCAATGAAGGAAATTGTTAAAAATGCCGTTACCGACAAGGCAAACTTTATTTTTTTAGCACACAATCATCCTAATGGACTTTTAATTCCATCGGATAATGATATTGAATTTACAAAGGTTGTATGTGAAGCCCTTGCATTGGTAGAAGTACCTGTCATAGAGCATTATATCGTGACTAATAAGGACTGCTTTGGAATTATAAAAGGCTGTGGGTTATTTATGGGAAAATAAACAGGTGTTTATAAAGTACTTGATTTTTTCAAAAAACAGTGATATAATTTATAATAGAGTAATATTCAAAAAATTTCATAAGGTGATATAAATGAATATAAATGAGATAATATCAGATAAAACTGATAAGCTAAGAATAATTCAGGAGCTTGTTCCCGGTAAACAGATTACTCTGGCGCATATTATTGCTGCGCCTGACAAGGTTGTTTATCAGAAACTTGGATTAAATCCCGACATAGATTATAACAAAGCAGCAATCGGGATTTTAACCGTGAGCCCTGCTGAAACTGCTGTTATAGCAGCAGATATTGCGCTGAAAACTTCAAATGTTGAGCTTGGATTTGTTGACAGATTCAGCGGAACATTGATTGTTACAGGTATGGTTTCAGATACTCAGGCGGCAATTGAGGCAGTTGTTAAATATATTCGTGATACACTTGGATTCTCAGTGTGTGAGGTTACAAGAACATAATGAAAAAAATTATACTGATTGGCAGGAGTGAAAGTGGGAAAACGACTTTGACTCAGGCACTAAAGGGTGAGAAGATAAAATATCACAAAACTCAATACACTAATCATTATGATGTTATCATTGATACACCCGGGGAGTATATTCAGACGAAAAATCTGGGTGCAGCACTTGCCATGTATACATTTGAAGCAAGAGTGGTTGGACTTTTAATCAGTGCAACAGAGCCATATTCTCTCTTTCCACCCTGCATAACTCCACATGCAAACCGTCCTGTTATAGGAATTATAACAAAGATAAATGACGAGGGAGCTAATGTGAAGCAAGCGGAAAACTGGTTAAGGATTGCAGGCTGTGAAGAGATTTTCAAGGTGGATTCTGTCACAGGCGAGGGTGTTTATAAAATATTTGAATATTTAAAGGAAGACGATGATGTGCTTCCTTGGGAAAAAGGAGTTGATTTGAATGGAACTGAATGAAACAATGAAGATTAATTTAGAGCACGACAGAGCTGACGAGGTGCGCGAGATAATGAGAGATGTGTATAGCGCATTGACAGTCAAGGGTTATGACCCTATCAGCCAGATAGTAGGATATATCATTTCAGGTGACCCGACTTATATAACAAGCTATAACTCCGCCCGTTCAAAGATTGTTAAGGTTGAGAGAGATGAGCTCTTGGAAGAATTGGTAAAGCATTATATAAAAGCAATTTAACTGTATTTGGAGGGTGAGGGATATATGATAGATTTTCATTCCCATATTCTGCCACATATTGACGATGGTGCGCGGAATGTAGAAATGAGTCTTGATATGCTTGCAGACAGTTATTTGCATGGCGTCAGGACAGTTATCGCAACACCCCATTGTTTTATCTCAAATGAACAGGATATAGACATTTTTTTGAAAAAAAGAGAAGAAAGCTATAACGAACTTATGTGCGCAATTGCCAGGGATAAAAGAGATTTTCCTGACATTATTCTTGGTGCTGAG
>JAZOTJ010000128.1:0-5294 GCA_045657585.1 Clostridia bacterium
ATTAAGCTCGAAAATATTATGAATCATTTCTTTTTCATCAGGCTCAATTGCACCTGATTCACTTCCCATATCAACCATAAAACGAATTTCTTCCTCAGTGACATCCTCTTCATCATCAGAGCTTGAGTCAATTCCAAAAGGCTTTAGTATAATTGAAGCCAGGAACGACAGAACTTTCTCGAAAGGGCAAGCAATATAATATGCAAGATTAACCAGCCACATTAATGGGAATAAGACTTTTTCGGCATTCTGGGCGGTGAGTTTCTTTGGAATAACTATTCCAAAAAGCTGAATTATGAAAGCCAGAACCAAAAGTCCGCCAAGAGATATAAGCAAGAAATGTTGTTCTAATTCATAGTGTGACACGATTGAATCAATAATTGACATTCCCATTCCTGCACTGAGCAACTCTAAAAATACAATTGATAGTTGCAATCTTACTATTGTGACAGCTGATTTATCAATGAATTTTAGTGCCTTTTTTGCTTTGTTGTTTCCGTCTTCTGCAAGTCTTGAAAGCCTTGCCTCGCTTACCTGATCAACTGACGCTTTTGCAAAGCGCAAAAGAAGAACAGATAAAATAATAATTACTGTAAGTATACTTCGGGGTGGGATAGAATCCACAACCATCATCCTTTCGTAAAACAATATATAGTCGGCTACACACATGTAACCGACTATACTATATCAAAAAATATTTAAAAAGTCAAATGTTGTAATCAATATTTAATCTATTTGTGGAATTTGTTTAAAATCTGAGCTTTTATTTGCGATAAAAGAAGCTTTAATTCTTCGCATTTCGATAAATAAAGAACAACTGAATATATTACAATAGCAACAACTGCGCATATAACAAATTCCAAAAGTATATTGATATTTAAAATATTTTTTAAATACAAGGTGCATACTGCAGTGACTGCACTTGATAGTAAAACCTTAAAAATCAGCTTTGACATTGACAAAAACCTAAAATCAGGGATATATTTTTTGATTGACCTGTTTAAAAGGAAAATAGTCAATATAACTGACAGGCTTGTTGCCAAAGATACTCCGAGCACTCCAACAAATTTTGCAAGTACTAAACTTAAAAATGCATTTAAAAATACTGCCATAATATTTGCAATCATAGGAGTTTTTGTGTCCTGATAGGAAAAATGGAGTCTTATATACATTTCTCTTATGGCAATTAGTGAAAAGCCAATTCCAAAGCCTATTAAAGCTCTTGAGGTGTGGTGTGCTGCCAACATATCAAACTGACCGCGCATATAAACAATTTTTGTGATTTCAGGTGCCATAACACAGGCCACAACAGTTATTGGTGCGAGCAATATGATAAGACCGCTTAGAGATTCTCCAAATGTCTTTATAACCATTTTTGTGTTATTTTCTGCGACATAGGTTGCATACTTTGACAAAAGAATAAGGCTTAGAGTTGCAGTTATTGTAGCTGTTATAAATTGCTCTAAAGTATATGCATATGAATAGTTTGATGCAATACCCTCTCCCAAGCCTGAACATATCGCTTTGTCAACTATGCCATTTAATTGTATAAATATGTTACTTAACAACAATGGAAGAGATAACCATAGCAGGTGTTTGATGTTTGAGTCGTTAAAATTAATTGACGGTCTGAATGAAAAGGTATTTTTACAGAGTGTTTTTAATAATAGTGTCTGTGCGATATTTCCTAAAAAGTATGCAATAACAAGTGCATTTATATTTAAGGTTTTGGAAAATAACAATACCATTATAATCGCAATCGGATTATATACTATTCCATATAGCTTTCCAGGTACAAATGAGTTGTTGGCATTTAAAACTGCGGCATATATTGACTGAAATGATGTAAAAATAAATGTCACAGAGAATATACGAAGATATTTCACAAGCTCGGTGTGATTGGTAAGAGTATAAGATGGTGCGATTATTTTTGCAATCACAGGAGCAAAGATGTTGGTAAGAATGATAAACGCTCCGCCAATCAACAAAAACAGCGTAAGCATTTTTGATGCAACTGCATTTGCCTCTTTTCTGTTTTTCTTTATTGATATATCAATATATATTGTCACAAGTGCAGTTGTGAGTGAGGCTAAAAGTGCACCCGATAAGCCTATCATAAAGTCACTTGAGAGAAAATATATATCAGTTGTTGTGCTTGCTCCGTAAGCTGACGCAATTACCACCTGTCGTAAAAATCCTAAAAATTTTGAGGACAATACAACTATCATGACAAGCAGTGCAGAGCCAATCACAGTGTTTTCCTTTTTCATTTGCAAAAGTTAACTCCTTTTTATAAGGTTTTTAATATATTTTATATATGGCATAGGGTCAGTGATATCAAACAGTCCGTCACGAACTGATAAATCAAAAAATGATTTTATATACTGAGCCATAATTTTTATTTTGTTTGGCGAATTTTTTAAGTGTGCAATAAAACATAGAATTGCCTGAGGTGTAAACCTCATTTTTTTATTGATTTTATATTGCGGAGCGGCAGTTTTAATGTCAATCGGAGAGTGATTGCCAATTGCTCCTTTTACATATCCTTCAAAAAATGGTGCTTTGGAAAGAGGTGTTATTGCGGCACTGCCCCAAATGCGAGGGTTTATTTCAAGAAAATATGGATTTTCGACAGTTCCTTTAAAATCAAGCATTGCAATTCCTGTAAATTTAATTTCCTGTAAAAGAGATACGGAGTATTCCAATAGCTTTTGGTCAAAAATTGTTCTGGCAAAGCAGGTCGGACCGCCCTCTATCGGATATTCCCTTAAGCTTTCATAACATAAAAAGCTGACAGGTTTATGTTCCTTGTCCATCACAACTGCAACGCCGATATCGTGACCTTTTATATAGTCCGATGCAATCGGGTTTTCATCAATTTCATTCATTCGTGAGTATTCTTTAATAAAACTTTCGCAATTATACACAACAGAATATCTGTCAGCAGGCTTTTTGCCCATCGCCTCGCCATTTCTGTATTTTATTATACAAGGGAAGCTGACAGAGTCCGCCATTTCCTCAATGCTTTCGTGTTCTGATAACGAGGTTGTTTTCGGAACAGGAACTCCGATTTTTTTTGCTATATTGCAGATTGTGTTTTTGTCATCGGCAAGAGAAATTGCCTCTTTTGACGGAACTAAAAAATCACAGACTTTTTCAAGTCTTTCCTTATTGTTTATAACATTTACCAGTGATTTTCTGTTTGTCGGAATTAAAACAGGACGAAAATCTTTGCAGATATCCTCAATATCCTTGCAAAAGCCATCTTCATCACATCTTAATAGTTCTTTGTCGGCAACACATCTTGAGAAAAAACCAAGCCTTTCGTTCTCACAAACATCATCAAATTCACAGGCTACTATCTCATAGCCTTTTCTAAATAACTCCCTTATCGGAGAAATTGCCATTCTGTATTTTATATCTGTTACAATAACTTTTTTCATAGTTTTTCTGATAATTTGCAGATTAATTCAACTGCATCAATTCTTTTAATTCTTTTCTTGTTCTTTATTTTTGTTTCATCAAGGGTAACACCCTTTGAGTGTGCAATATTTAAAAGTGCATTTCCGCTTGAATTTTCAGGCATCAAGTCGTTTTGCTTTGCATAAGTTTTTGCAATATTCACTATATCACGATAGGATAGAGCTTTGTTAACTCTGAATAATTCTGGAGGAGTAAGCATTATCATAAACTCGTCAGGAGTTATAAATCTGTCTGGCGCAAAGGTGTTGTTTCTGTATCCGATTGTGTGCCCTTTACTAAGGAGTTTTTTAATATATTTAATTTCTTCACAATCATTTTTAACATCTTCAAACGGAGATAACTCCAAAAGCTCAGAAACAGTTATAACCTTATAACCATAATCGGTTAACAGCTTTAATTGCTCAGCTAATGCATCGCAGACAGGAGTTCTTAAATTCATATTGCAACCGTCTTTTTGAAAAATTATCTGCCCGTTAAGAGCATCAGCATTTTCCTCTAAAGCCTTTTTCAAAGGCTCAATCATAGCCGAAACTTCTTTTTCGTAGCTTTCAAGCGGTTGCCAGCCTGCTCCGTCAAAGCTTGCGGCCATATAGTTGTATCCCATGATTCTGTATGCATCATAGGAATTTGAACCATCAGGAATTTTGTCAATGTAGTGAGGAGGTCTTGAAAGCTTTATTTCATAATTAAATTTTTCCTTCATATATGAGTGCAGCTTCTCAAGGTCAGAAACAACTTCTGACAGCTTGTTAAAATGAATTCTGCCGCCATAAACTGCTCTCATTGGCCCGAAAAGACGATGAGTATAGGTATGGCTTGTGATTTCGTGACCTTCTTTTAAAATCCGCTCAATTAAATCAGGGCAGTTCACTGCACCTGCTGATAGGTCATCATTGTATTTTGGATAATGGTCATAACCAACTCCGCTCCAGGTAAAGTTTCCGAGTTCTCCCTCTTTATCAGGGTAGTTTTCGTGAGTTGTTCCGATAACATCAAAAGTTCCTTTAGCATCATATTTTTTTAAGGTATCCAATAAAGATGCAGTGAGTCCGATTGATGCATCAGAAGTAGTCGGAAGTGTTGTCGGACCATCGTCAAAGGTCATAGCAACAAATCTGCCCTCGCTTGGCGGATTGACAAACTCAATTCGTCTGCAGGGAGATAAATGTTTTCCGTTTTGTGCTTTTTTATAAAGCTTTATTTTAGCATTCACTTTTCTTGCAATATTATATAGAAACATTCGCATTTTCTCCTCTGATTTATTATGGAAATTTTATCATATCTATATGTTTTTGTCAAATGAAACTTAAAAAATCAAAAAAACTCTTGACAACAAAACAAAAATCTGTTATACTATTGCAGTATCCGCATAGATTGGGTTATAAATCTGCATATGCAGTACCTATGATAGCGTGACTTCATATTATAAGGAGGTGTTTTAAATGTACGCAGTTATCGAAACAGGCGGAAAGCAGTACAAGGTATCACAAGGTGATGTTATTTACATCGAAAAGCTTGATGTTGCTGAAGGCGAAACAGTTACTTTTGACAAGGTCCTGGTTTTGGCTGATGGCGAAAATGTTACAGTTGGTGCTCCTGTTGTTGCAGGCGCTAATGTAGTTGCTAAGGTTGAAAAGCAGGGAAAAGCTAAGAAAATCTATGTCTTCAAAATGAAGAGAAAGAAAAACGAGCGTAAAAAGAAAGGTCACAGACAACCTTTCACAAAGGTAACAATCGAATCTATCAACGCATAATTTTGCGAAATTTTAACAGAAAGCAGAGGTGTTTTAAATGGCTCATAAAAAAGGTAT